>CAZTVS010000004.1:4923-95964 GCA_964617125.1 uncultured Acidobacteriota bacterium | reverse complement strand
ATTCTGATAGATTACGCCCATGCCGGGCACACTAGGGGCACGGCGTGCCGTGCCCAAAGGAAGCCCTTATCCTATGGTCGCCAGGGCACGGCACGCCGTGCCCCTACTCCAAATTTTCCTGAGTGAGTGTAGAAATGGATCCATATGGGATTTTCGTTATTCTATGTTTATTCCGTATGGGTTCGAAAGATTTTGCCGGCAGGATGCCGGCGCTCCCGGCATTTTTTGCGATGCCATTTTGAGGGATGGCCTGGTAAAAATTAAGGTGTTGGGAGTTCTGGGTTCAGACGGCATGCCGTGGATCGGAAAAGGCTAAATTTACGCAGCAACGCCTCAAGAGAAGATGTCTTAATCTACCACAGAGGTACAGGGGACCCGGAGCATTCTCTGTGTCTCTGTGGTGAAAAACTTCCCGTATAAACCGTCAAGCGGATTTCATCGGTTTTCGATGGCGGTACGGGCGCGGGTAAAGGGCGTCTGCAGCCATTTTTTGGCTTCCGCCTGGGCTCCGTAGGTATCGTCCTTGGTGTTGATCGCTTTGGTATATTCGGCGACGGCCCGCTCCCTCTGCCCCAACACATCAAAGATCTTCCCCAGATAAATATAGGACCATGTCTCGACCCATTTGGGATCCAGATCTCCGTTCAATGCCTCGCGGAAGGCGTTGGCCGCATTCTGCATGTTCCACTGTTCGTAAAAAACCTCTCCCATCAGATAACTGGCCAAAGAACGCCGTGGATTGAGGGCCAAAGCCTCTTCGAACTGCTGCACGGCCTCGACATACTCTTCCCGCTGCATCAGCTTGCGACCCCGCGAGAGATAGACGGAAACCTTCAGATCGGGGGAATCGCGAAGCACGTTATTCTCCGGATCAATGACCACCCCGATGGGCTTCTGTTCCACATCCAGACGAAAATCGCTGCGTTTCCCGGTCACCACTATCGGAATCCGCTCCCCCTTGTTGTCCTCCATCTGCACCCCCACCTCGAGAGGCATACGGAAGAGATCCTTGTCCTGTTTTACCGCACCGGTGACGCGGAAACCGTTGCGCGTCTTGAACATCATGTATTCCGCTTCAAACTGGGGAACTCCCATGGAGTCGACCCATTCGGTGAAAAACCAGTTCAGGTCCTCACCGGCCGCTTCGTTGGCCAGGGCCTGAAATGAGGAAGAGAGGGGGGCTTCGCTCCCTAGATTGGCACGCCATTTGGAAACCAGTCGCTCGAATTTGTCGCTGCCGATCATGCGGCGCAACATGTGCAGAACCCAGGCACCCTTTCCTCCGGCCAAGTCAAGATAATGACTGGTCATGTAGCCTAGTCGCCAGGCGTTGGCCAGAGCCGATTTCCCTTCACTCTCCAGGGCCGTAATCTGCAGTTCTCCCATGTAGGCGGTGATCTCTTTCTTCTCGCTCTCCAGCCGGAGAGCTTCCCCATAGAAAGAAAAGGCTTCCTGCAGCCAGCAATGATCCGGCCCGGCCACGGGCATGGCGTGGTTCCACCACTGAGCCGCCATCTTCTGCGAAAGGGTGGCAACATCCGGTTTGGCCGCTTTGATCAGCCGGGAATTCAGATAGAGAATGGAGGAGGAGCCCGGAAAATAATCATAATCGGGAGGGACCTCGATGATATGCAGGTTCCCCTTCCAGGGTGCCGCTCCCAGCGTAGTTTCATAGTAGGCAAGCAAAGGCCGGATCACGGCATCCAGGGCATCGATGTTGGAAAGGTTGGATTCGGAAAAGAAATACTCCAGTTTCCTCCCGTTCTTCTCGGTTGTCTTGGGAAAATACTGGGAGACCACCAGGCTGGACGGCAGATGAGGGTTCTGGTTGACGGAGGTGAAGATCTCCTGAATGCCGTCGGTCCGGCTGGGGAGCTGTTCTCCCGGTCCCAAAGCCACATACCCCAAGGGCACGGAGACGACCATCTTGGCCGTCGCCCGATCGGAAGGATATCGATGAATGGGCAGCCATTTGGCGGCAAAGGGCAGATAGCACCCCTCTTCGGCGATGACGGCTTCTACCTCGCGAAGGGTGTTTAGAGACTTTTTTCTTCCCCTCTCGAAAACCCCTTCATAGACAAAACGTAGGGAAAAGGCCGTCCCGGCCTGAATGGGACTGGCGAAATACACCTTCACGTTGTTGTTTTCGTAGGCGTCCTGGCGATGTTCGATTTCCCTCTCCTGAGAGTCCAGAACCTGCGTCATGCTACAGTTGGGATTCAGATCCAGAGTCAGCTCCTTGAGCAATCCCTCGGCCAGGAAATCGATGGTCACCTGGGCTTTCAGCCGATGCGATTCGGGCAGGATCTCCAGGGATATGTTGTAGTGCTTTACATCAACCGATTCTTGCACTACGGCCGGATCTCGCGGAGTTCTCTGCTTTTCTCCGATGTCGGAAGGCTGTCCCAAAACAGCCGCAGAGGCAAAAACAAGAAAACAGAGGAACGGAAGGAAGGTCCGGAAAAAGGCCGGCGCGATTTTCGTTGGCACGGGTCTACTCATAGGGATACTCATTTAATGAACATACTGGGAAATCGTTTGCTTGGGAAAAGTCCAGGAGTGCGGCATCGACAGATCCAGATCGGAGGCGATGAGGGAGGCCAGGGTCGCGGACGGCTGGCCGGCTCCGAGATTCTCCCGTATCTTGGCAAATTCGGCCCGCATGGCCCTTCTGGCGGCCGAGCTTTCCAGGAGGTGGAGAATCTCCGCTCCGATCTTCTCCGGACAGGCATCCTGTTGCAGAAGTTCGGGAACCACCCTTTTCCCGGCAATCAGGTTGACGATGCAGGCGAAGGGGGCATGCACCAGCCATTTGGCCGTCAGCCAGCTTGGCCAGGACAGTTTGTAGACCATGACAAACGGTGTTCCGGAAATGGCGGCTTGCAGCGTCGAGGTACCGCTTTTCACGATGGCCACATCGCAATCGGCCAGAGCTTCTTCCGGCTCGATATCCACCAGGGAGATGGGCAATCCCTCATCAGCCAGCAGGCGGTTCTGCTGCTGGGCGTCCTGCCATATCTGCTGCAACAGTTCGGCATCCAGGTCAGGTGCCTTGACAATGGCGAAATGGCACGGATGCTGCCCGGAAATGAGGGCGCAGGCCCCCAGCATGGGAGGCAGAAGACGCCTCACCTCTTGGCTGCGGCTGCCCGGAAAGAGAGCCACCACCGGGATATTCCTAGGGACCCTCAGCATACGCCGCAATACTCCCTTGCGCGAGTGTTTCTCGTGGCGTTCCAGTAGCGGATGTCCGATGAACTCGACATGAACTCCTTGCTTTTGGTAAAAATCCACTTCGAACGGGAAGATCACAAACATGCGATCGACCCAGCGGGCAATCTGTTCGACGCGCCCTGATCTCCAGGCCCATACCTGGGGACTTATGTAATAGAAGACTTTAATCCCCAAAAGTTTCAATCTGCGGGCTAAAGGAAGATTGAAATCGGGAAAATCGAGCAGAACCGCCACCCGCGGTTTTCGTTTTTTGGCCATGTCGAGGATCTGGCGAAAAACCTTCCAGTACCTTGGGAGATGGGCGATCGCTTCCCAGGGTCCAATGTGGGCCAGGCGGCGAAAATCGGAGATCAGATGGACCCCCTCCCGTTCCATGCCCGGTCCTCCCATACCGAAAAACCGTATTTCCCCCAGATGGTCCAGCCGATGCAGCTCTTCCACCAGCCGGGCCGCATAAGCATCGGCGGAAGGTTCTCCGGCCACAATCAAGATGTCTTTCATTTTCATTTCCACAACGGAAATTATAGTGCAAGATCCGCAGGGGCGAAATATTTTTCGCCCCTACGGAATCGGTTATGACCAATATCCCATGGATATGGTTAGGCGTGATCGCAAACACGTCGCATACAACTAGGGGAAAATGTGACGGAATATCCTGCCAGCATCGGCAGACAATCGGACCCGCATCATTCAGCCGCATGGTACCATCGGTAATATCCCGGAACAGACATCTCCGATTCTGCGAACAGGATGAAATAGGCCCCGTTCTGCGAATAATCGTAGCCAGGCAGACGAACGGAACGCCGGTGATGATTGACGGCCCGGCAAAAAGTCTTTATTCCGTTTCTTTTCGTTAATTCCGTGTTGATTCCATTGTTTTTGCCGGCGGGACGCCAGCGCTCCCAGGACTTTTTACCGGGCCGTCATGATTATCCGGGCTGTATGTTATTCCTTATTTTTTCCGTATCGATTCGAAAGGGTATGCCGGCAGGATGCCGGTGCTCCCGGCATTTTTTTGCGACTTCGGGAGTGGTGGAGGTGGCGGGAATTGAACCCGCGTCCGAAAGTGATCGCGCTGTAGAGTACTACATGCTTATCCGTTTTGTTGTATCTCGCCGCATGCATCCCCGAAACGGCAAAGGAACGCAAGCAGCCAGCCTTTTAGTTTCGCCAATCCCTAAAGGCCTGCGGACCGGCTATCCCGCTGGTGTTCGCCCGTCCGGAATCCGCGGGAAATATTCCGGAGGACGTAGCAGCTAGGCTGCTAAAGCTAACTGTTCGTCAGCGTTTAATTGTTTTCCGTTGTTTAACGAGAACCGGCTCTCGGCATGCATCCGCAGTCTCACTACTTCCGTCGAACCCGGTGCACCCCCACAAACAAATGAATGATTACATCACTTGGGCCATCCTGTCAAAAAAGTTTGTAGGAAAACTAGGACTGGTATCAGGCGGCATACTAGTCTTTTTTTTTGGCATTTCCTGTCCCATGAATTATAATTACTTAAAAACCACGCGTAGATTATTCGCTATTTTAGAGGGGGAAGCCTCTGTATTTGTCTATGAGCAGAGCGATGCATTTCGCGGAAATGGCGGTTGAACGATTATGGAAATCTTGGAAAAGCTGGAAAAGATTCAGAAGCAGCTGGCAAAGCCGGTGGAGACGACTGCGGATGAAGTTCGGGAACTGCTGAAATCCCTCAAAGGGGTTGTCCCTGCCCTGACCAAAAAAAATCCCGGATTCGGCCCTGCGCTGCGGGACCTGAGGGACCAGATCGAATCCATACCTCAGGCGACCGGGGAGGTGGCGGACAAGATCAAATCCGCCGTACTGCAAAAGCTGGAACAGCTGGCGGAAAAACTCAAAGATTCGCCCTCCGAAACGCCCACCAGGACAACTGCCCCAAAGGACACAGCCATCCATAAGAAGGAACCGCCTCCACCACCGTCTCCTCCGCCATTGCCACCACCTCCCGGCCCCTCCAGTGCCGTGGACAAGGAAGCACCGCAAAGTCTGGACGATCTGTCGCTGTTGTTGATTCAGATGGAACCTTCGGATGCTTCCGCCATCTCGCTTTTTCGGGACCGCCTGCGGGGGTTTCTGGCAAAACAATCCTCTTTACCTGCCAACGTCAGGGAACGCCTGAAAAGCATGGAACCGCTGCTGGAGGAGCTTTTACAGGGAAAATGCCGCCAACCGGAGGACACCTTCCGCCAGATCGGAACCATCCTGGAGACGGCTGCGGACATGAAAGAAGACGACACAAAAATCAAGGACCACACATCGGAGGCTGCTCCCGTACCTCCCATTGTCAAAACCGCCCCACCCAAGGAGGAAAAGGCCATGCCTCAAGAGTTCCTGCTGCCCGCTGATTGCGACAAGGACCTGTTGGAAGAATTTATCAACGAAAGCAAAGATTATGTCAGTAATTCCGAAGCGTCCCTTTTGAACCTGGAGACCAATCTGGAAGATGTGGAATCCATCAACGTCATTTTTCGTGCCTTCCATACCATCAAAGGCACATCCGCCTTTCTGGGATTGACGTTGATCACGGAGCTGGCGCACAAGGCGGAGACCTTGCTCAGTCGGATGCGGGACAAGGAGATACAATGCTCCGGCGGGTATGCCGATCTGGCCTTACGGTCATCCGACATGATCAAAGATCTGTTGAACCGGACCCAGGAAGCCCTGTCCGGAAAGCCCATTTACAAGCCGGGAAGTTATGACGAACTGCTGACTATCCTCGCGAATCCGGAAGCACATGGTGTCTCCGCGCGGGCGGAAGCAGCGCCGGAGGTGCCACGCATCGGCGACATCCTTGTCGCTCAGGGGAAGATAGAGCGGGAAACAGTGGAAATCATGGCCAAACAGGAGCCGGAAAAACCGATCGGGGTCAAGCTGGTCGAAAACCAGGCGGTTCCGATAACGGACGTGGCCCATGCCATTCGCACCCAGCAAAGGATGGCCGCCGCTTCCGAAGCCCCTACGACAACCTCACAGGCCACCGAATCATCCGTACGTGTCCGCACCGATCGGCTGGACAAACTGATCGACACCGTCGGAGAATTGGTCATCGCCCAATCGATGGTGGCCCAGGGATCCAGGGCCCTGTCCGGCGATCTGCTGGATCTGGCAAGAAAGATAGGGCATGCCGGAAAGATAGTCAGGGAGTTGCAGGACCTCAGCATGTCCATGCGCATGGTCCCCTTGAAACCCACATTCCAGAAGCTGGCCCGGCTGGTCAGAGACCTGGGCCATAAGAGCGGAAAACAGGTGCAGTTCATCACGGAAGGGGAAGAGACCGAAATCGACCGCAACATGGTCGATTATGTCAGCGATCCTCTGGTGCACATGGTACGCAACTCCCTGGACCACGGACTGGAATCTCCGGAGGACCGGGAAAAGCATCATAAGCCCAAATTAGGTACGGTCCGTCTTTCCGCCTACCATTCCGGAGGCAATGTGGTACTGGAACTGCAGGACGACGGCTGGGGCCTGAACCGGGAAAAGATCCTGAAAAAGGCCATCGCCAACGGCCTGGTGGAATCCGATAAAGGGATGTCGGACAACGATATCTACAACCTGATTTTCGCCCCCGGTTTCTCCACCGCCGATAAGGTAACGGATGTCTCCGGAAGAGGGGTCGGCATGGACGTTGTCCGACGCAACATCGAAGCCCTGCGGGGGCACATCGAAATATCCACGGAGTTGATGAAGGGCACGACCTTCACCATACGCCTGCCTCTCACCCTGGCCATCACCGACGGCATGCTGGTCAAGATCGGCAATGAACGGTTCATCGTACCGACGGTGAACATCCACATGAGCCTGCGACCGGAAGCCAAGTCGATCGCAACCGTCACCGGCCGTGGAGAGATGGTCCTGCTGCGCGGAGACCTCATTCCTATCTATCGTATCCATCGGCTTTTCGACGTTCCAGGTGCCGTTGAGGAGCTGACCGACGCCCTGCTCATGATCGTGGATGACGGCGATAAACGCAGCGCTTTGATGGTGGATGAACTCCAGGGACAGCAACAGGTGGTCGCCAAACCGCTGGGAGAAGGCATCGGCAAAATCCAGGGCATCAGCGGAGGCGCCATCCTGAGCGACGGACGGGTCGGTCTGATCATCGATCCCATGGAGGTGGCAACGCTCGCCCGGCAAAAAGGCGGATCCATAATCTGATCTTCGGAGCAATCTCCGGGAAATACTTCTATGTCCAGCGACAATCCAACTCTTTCGGAAGCCACAGAACGGATTCTCAATCAGGTGGCCCTCAGTCCCAAGGAATTTTCCTATATCTCCAACCTGGTGTACCAGGTCAGCGGCATCCAACTGCCTCTGGGCAAGGAAGGACTGGTAAAAACGCGCCTCAGCAAACACATGCGCGCGCTGAAGGTTTCTTCCTTCGAAGAGTACATCCGCGTCCTGGAAAGCGACAAACAGAAAAAGGAAATGAGCCATATGATCGACTTGTTGACGACCAACAAGACCGATTTTTTCCGCGAGATGCCTCATTTTCACTTCCTCAGCAAAACGGTTTTCCCCAACTGGAAACAAAGGAAGAAGATACGCATATGGAGCGCCGGTTGTTCTTCCGGGGAAGAACCTTTTTCCTATGCCATCCATATTACGGAAGGGGTCGGCGATATGGCGGCGAAGGACATCAAGATCCTGGCCACCGATCTCTCTTTGCGGGTTTTGGCCAAGGCCCGCCAGGCGGTTTACGAACCCGACCGGGTCGCCGATATTCCACCGGAGCTTCTGAACGCCTATTTTACCCAGGTGAACGGGGCCTCAGGCACCGGATACCAGGTCTGCAACAAACTCCGTATGCAGATCAGCTTCGCCCAGTTGAATCTCATGGAATCCTGGCCGATGAAAGGGCCGTTTGACCTGATCTCCTGCCGTAACGTCATGATCTATTTCGACAAACCGACGGTAGAACGCTTGATCAACCGTTATTCCGCCCTCCTGGCCCCGAAAGCATTTCTCTTCGTCGGGCATTCGGAGAGCCTGTCTTCGATCAGTCACGATCTTGCGTATATACAACCGGCGATTTATCAAAAACCTGGCTAGGGAGGACTTGCGATTATTCCCGCTCCCGTACGATATTTTAAGGCCGTTGCCGGTCGCGGGGTGACAAGAATTTTCGAACCGAATCGATTCCTGCAGATTGCTTTACTTAGGATTTTCTTATAGGAAAAATAATACAGTAGTCTTTGAGGCTAAAAAGTGAAAATCATCGTTGGTGTTGCCGATCTAAAAGCATCCTCCAAATCCGGGGATGAAATCATTACTCATGCGTTAGGAAGCTGCCTGGGCATAACGATACACGATTCCGTTGCCTGCGTCGGCGGCATGCTGCATGTGATGCTGCCCAATTCCGCCATCGATCCTCCCAAAGCGGAAATGAACCCTTTTGTTTTCATGGATACCGGCCTGCCCCGGCTGTTCCACGAATGCTACAAACTGGGCGCGCAAAAAAATCGTCTGGAATTGAAGGTCGCCGGAGGATCGTGTGCCAGCGGCAAGGAAGAAGACGATTTCTTTCAAATCGGCAAACGAAATTTCCTGATGTTGCGCAAGATGCTATGGAAAAACGGAGTCATTCTGGAAAAACATGATGTGGGCGGAAATATTTCCAGAACCATGACCCTGGAGATCGGCACCGGCAAAGTGACCTTAAGGGCCTGTGGGCAAACTTATTTTTTATAAGGCGTAGCGCTTCGAGTCAGTCTCTTATTCAACCAAACGATTATGAACAGAATGAGCAAGGATTTCCCATGGCTTTAAATATTCTTGTTGTCGATGACAGTGCCGTCATGAGATCGATGATCGTAAAGACCCTGCATATCAGCGGACTGCCGATTGGAAAGATCTATGAGGCCTGCCATGGACAGGAAGGTCTGGACGTCATTTCCCAGAACTGGATCGATCTCATATTGACGGACATCAACATGCCGATCATGAACGGGATGGAGATGGTGGAAAATCTGCATGCCAATCCTGAGACCGCGCATATCCCCATCCTCTTCGTCTCTTCGGCGGGTTTTCAGGCCAATTCCGAGATCGTTCAGAAGACAGGTGCCGGCTTCATCCGAAAGCCATTTACGCCCGAGCAGTTACGCGACACGATCATTCAACTGACAGGAGTCTCCGATGACCAATCGTTTACAGACAATTCTTCTTCAAGCAACGGCCTCGACTTTTGAGGACATGGGATATATTCTCCCGACGTACGAAATGGACGAGGACCAATTACTGGCAAAAAGGACCCTTTCCGTCAGTATTGATTTTCACGGACCGATCGAAGGCATGTTCATCATCCATGCCTACGGTCAATGGCTTTCCACCCTGGCGGCCAATATGATGGGAGAAGAGGATTCCCCGTCGGAACAACTGCAAAAAGATGCCATCGGCGAGGTTGCCAACATTATCTGCGGCAATATCCTTCAGGCCCTGGTGGATCCGGACACCAAGTATCAGCTGGACGCACCCCGATTTCTGGATGCCAGGGATATCGCTTCCTATCAGGCTTTTACTCCCGCCTGCCAGGCTGAAATGGGGGTGGAAGACGGACGGGT
Organism: uncultured Acidobacteriota bacterium; assembly: GCA_964617125.1. Taxonomy (GTDB): domain Bacteria; phylum Acidobacteriota; class UBA6911; order CAINFC01; family CAINFC01; genus CAZTVS01. Next base: position 86,145 of record CAZTVS010000004.1, on the reverse strand, counting down.
TTCCATCGTGTTGATCACAACCAAGGATTCAGTAGGTTAGAAACATCCGGATGGATGGTACTTTTGTCGCCTCTCCATCCGGAACAACCAGTCAATCCATTCCGTATGCCGTCCGGCATGCCCATTGGGACCGAAAATGATTAAGGTATTGATCGTTGACGATTCTGCCATTGTCCGAAAAGTATTGACGGAAGAACTGTCCAAATTTGAAGATATTCAGGTGGTGGGCAGTGCCATGGACCCCTATGTCGCACGGGATAAAATTCTGGAGTTGCACCCCGATGTGCTCACTCTCGATTTGGAAATGCCGCGCATGGACGGTCTCTCCTTCCTGGCCAAACTGATGAAGCATTATCCCATGCCGGTTATCGTGGTCAGTTCTCTGGCCCCACATAACAGCGAAGTGGCCCTCAAGGCCCTGGAATTGGGGGCCGTAGATGTGATCGCCAAACCCGGAACCCAGTTTTCCGTGCCGGACGTTTCCCGCACCCTGGTGCGGGCCATACGCGGTGCTTCCATGGCCAAGATTCAACAAAGGAACAGCGAAGAAGTAGAAGCCCGGGACACTCCGGGAAAGAAGCCATCCACCTCCGTACACCAGTTCCGGACCACCAACAAGATCTTGGCCATCGGCGCTTCCACGGGAGGGACCACAGCCCTGGAAACGGTACTGCGCGGACTTCCGGCGGACATTCCCGGGACGGTGATCGTCCAGCATATGCCCGAAGTGTTTACCAAGACCTTCTCCGATCGCTTGAACAATGTATGTTCCATGCGGGTGCAGGAGGCAAAGGATGGAGACCCTGTTTCCCCGGGACTGGCACTGGTTGCTCCCGGAGGGAAACACATGGTTCTGCAGCAGAGCGGGGCCTTGAATATCGTCCGCCTGAAAGATGGACCCATGGTCCACTACCAGAGGCCGGCGGTGGATGTTCTCTTCCAGTCCGTGGCCCGGCACGTCGGGCGTAATGCCGTGGGAGTGATACTGACCGGTATGGGTGCCGATGGGGCCAAAGGGCTGCTCGACATGAAAGAAAACGGTGCCTTTACCCTGGCGCAGGACGAAAAAAGTTGCGTGGTCTTCGGTATGCCCAAGGAGGCCATCAAGATGGGAGCGGTCGACAGGATCGTCTCCCTCACGGATATGGCGGATGCCATCCTGGAAGCGTTGGAGTATAAATAAAACTAGTAAGAAATGGAAACATAGAATGAAAGAAGCCATCCAATCCAAGATCGAAAACCTGGTAAGCGCCGGAGAACATGCCGGCAAATTCCTTACCTTCTACCTGGCCGGCGAAGAATACGGACTGGAGATCCTCAAGGTCCGGGAAATCATCGGCATGCTGCCGATCACCCGCGTACCCCGCACGGCCGGTCATATCCTTGGCGTCATCAATCTTCGCGGTAAGGTGATACCCGTCGTCGACCTGCGCTTGAAATTCGGATTGCCGAGTGCCGAACACACCGAGGAGACCTGTACGATCGTGGTCCATGCCCACGGCATCGACATGGGTATTGTCGTCGACAAGGTTTCGGAGGTGCTGGATATCGCCGCCGGAGACATCGAGGACGCCCCCTCCTTCGGCACGGAAGTCCGCACCGAATTCATCCTGGGAATCGGTAAGGCCCAAGGCCGAGTCCGAATCCTTCTGGACATCAATAAGGTCCTGGCCCGACAGGACAACTCCGCAGCCAGTGCCGGATAGTCGGTATAGGAACCTGACAGGCAACAGCTTTGGGGCACGGCACGCCGTGCCCCTTTTTTGAACTCACTCTGTAGGGGCAACCCTTGCGGTTGCCCGGCAGCCTTTAGGGAGATACCTCCTGGGCGACCGCGAGGGTCGCCCCTACGCCAATGGCCCGAGAATGATGTTTCCTAAAGGGTGGCCAGTGGAGGGGTGTCGGCACAACGCCACAACAGCCGCGCCCTCTTCTTCGCCGCGTAGCCACACCGGCCAATCATCAATCGCAGGCACACCAATCCAGGCAGTTCTTGGCATACTGGCAGACTGCACCACCGCTCGGCCAACTTCAAGCAAAATATAGATAGCGTTCCCTCATTTTACTTATATAATAGGTTAGATAATCACAGATTATTTGACCTGACATCCATATTATTCTATGATCTTAGTCTTATGGCGCAGGAACAGATCGAAAGAATTCAGGAGATAAGACTGCCATCCGACCGATCGGCCTTCCTTTGGGGACCGAGGAAAACAGGCAAAACAACCCTTCTGAAGCAGAAATTTCCCGATGCCTGCTGGATCGATCTGCTGGATCAGGAACAGTTTTTCCTCCTCACCCGGAAACCCACCGCTTTACGTCAGATCCTGGAAGCCCAATCTTCCAGAAGGGTGGTGATCGATGAAGTTCAAAAAGTCCCAGGTTTGATCGATGAAATCCATTGGCTGATAGAAAACAAGGGATATCAGTTCATCCTTTCCGGATCCAGCGCAAGGAAACTGAAACGATCGTCGGTCGGTCTGCTTGGCGGCAGGGCTTGGCGTTATGAGCTGTATCCCTTGACGACCCATGAATTAAAGAACAAATTCAAACTGGAAAAGGCCCTTCTATACGGTCTGATTCCTCCTCATTACTTCTCCACCGACAGCTCCATGGATCTCAAGGCTTATGTATTCGATTATCTCCGGGAGGAAATCCAGGCAGAAGCCCTGACACGCAATATCCCTGCCTTTTCCAGGTTTCTGGATTCTGCGGCGGCAACCAACGGCAGACTGCTCAATTATTCCAACGCCGCCAGAGAGGCCGGTGTGTCGGTAAAGACGATACGGGAATATTATCAGATCCTCGAAGATACGCTTATCGGGCGGCAACTGCCCCCCTGGAAAAAGGTAAAAAAAAGAAGACTGATCGAGACCTCCAAGTTCTTCTTCTTCGATACCGGTATTGTCTCTGCCCTGCTGCATTACCAAAGCCTTCCTCCGGCCGCCGCCGATTTCGGCCGAGCTTTCGAACATTTCCTTCTCCAAGAATGCTGGGCCTACCGACATTACAGCCGCAAGGATTTCCCCATCCATTTCTGGAGAACCGCATCCGGAGCCGAAGTGGATCTGATTCTGGGAGATGCGGAGGTGGCCATCGAGATCAAATCCTCCGAAAACGCAGGAAGCAGCACCAAAGGACTCCATCTGTTGCGGGAGGAATTTAAGTATAAAAATGGGTATATCGTTTCCAGGGATCCTGTCCCAAGAAAGATCTCCGACGGAATCACCGTACTGCCGTGGGCAACTTTTTGCGAGAGATTATGGAGCGGTCAGATCATCTGATCGCATGCACTCCCATCGGTGGTATCGGTAGACTCGCATTCTTCTTCACCGTAGTAGATGGAGGGAAAAGCATTTGCCTGCTATCTATCGGCCGCCTTTAGGGAGGAACATCCAGGGCGACCGCGAGGGTCGCCCCTACATGTATGTGAGTTTCGTGGCGATCAACTCTGTACGATTCTGGGTCGCGAGGGTCGCCCCTACGCCAATGGCCCGAGAATGATGGCATCGCAAAAAGTTGTTGTTTGTTTCGTTTTTCCTGTATTGATTACAAATGGGATGCCGGTGCTCCCGGCATTCGTTCCTCTGGAATAGGTGTCTCCGGTGCATCCATATGCCACCCCACCCATTCTGGCTTCTGGATTCTGGCTCCTGACTTCTGTTTTACGCGGCAACTGTGATGGTATGGGGTCTACTCCGGCAAGCGGATGCGGGCCAGGTAGACATTCGCTTTTTTTTCGTGGGAGGAATAATAGGATACCCACAACGTTCCCTCATGAATCACCATCCCCGGATAACCGGTATCGCCGCCGCTCGGCAGCACCAGCAGGGGGTGGTACTCCGTCGGACTCATGCAGGCCACGACGGTTTTGGGCCGGAGTTCGCCCCCCTCCTCTACGAATCCGCGCCCGGTGGCCCAGATCCGTCTCTCATCGTCCTGAAGGAAATTGGGGCCGCCCAGCCGATGGGGAATCTCCGTATACTGCCATTGCTGATACGGCGCGAGACTCCGTCCGATCCAGCCGTGACAGGGAGGCTCCTCCCTGCGGATCAAGGCCAGCATGGTATCGTCCGGCAGAAAACGCAGGGTGGCCTCGTTGGGAAGCCCGGGCACATCGAGGCGCCGGATCGGGGTATAGTCGAGCCCGTCCGTGGTATGGAACAGGGTCAGAATCCAATCTTCCTCTTCCCTCTGCCTTCGGTCCGGATTATAGGAAAGGCCGTAGGCTTCCATGCCTTTCCAGGTCAGCCGCCACAGCCATTCCCCTCGGGACAGAATGGGAAACGGTCCGGTCCAGTCCCGCCCTGTATCGGAAAAGGCAACCCGACTCTGACGATCGAGGAAGGTTCCCTGGGCATCGAAGCGCGACCCTCCCATCAGAAGCATCAATTGTCCGGAGCCGGTGACGGAAAGCTTGGGATCCCGGAGATCGATACCGGGTTCGGCAAGGGCCGCCGCCTGTTTCCACTCCTCGCCGTCGGCACTTTCCAGAATGACCGTGATTCCATTCTGTCCGCCGACATGATGCTGTGCCTGACGAAAGGTGCAAAACCAGCGGTTCTGAAAGCGGATCAGATCGGTCAGTCCGTTATGTTCCCCTCGATCCCATAGCCGCCGGCAGGAGAGAAGTCTGGGGCTGTTTTCCGGATCGAAATTCAGGGGCGCCATGATTCGTCCAGAGAGAGGCGCCTGATGCCTCGAGCCCGCCCGCTCTCCGCCTCTATGTCTACGATCACCGCATTCAGTTTCGATTTCCCCTGAGCGCTGTCGTATTTTCGGGGAATTTGCAGGAGAAAACGCTGGAGCGAACTCTGGTAATCGACCCCGATGACGGAATCGTGCGGACCGCTCATACCGACATCGGTGATATAGGCCGTTCCCTGATCGAGAATCTGTTCATCGGCCGTCTGAACATGAGTATGGGTACCAAGGACGGCACTGACCCGGCCATCCAGGTACCTGCCGAGACATATCTTTTCGCTGGTGGCCTCGGCATGGAAATCGACCAGGATGATCTTCGTCCGTGAACCGATCTCCTTTAACAGCTCATCGGCGGCACGAAAGGGGCAGTCGATGGAAGGCATGTAGACCCGGCCCTGCAGGTTGATGACTGCCACCCGGTCGCCCAAAGCCGTTTTCTCAAGCCATAAGCCTGTCCCCGGGCAGCCGGGAGGGAAATTCGCCGGGCGCAGCAGCTGTGGCTTGGTCTTGATATACTCCAGGATCTCTTTTTTATCCCAGATGTGATTCCCCGAGGTCATCACATCCACACCCATCTCCAGCAGCTCTTCGGCGATGGCGGTCGTCAGGCCGAATCCGCCGGCGGAATTCTCCACATTGGCTATGGTCAGATCGATGTGATAAGCGGTCTTGACCGAAGGCAGCAATTCCCGCAGGACCTTACGACCCGGTCTGGCGATGATGTCCCCGATAAACAGTACATTCATGGGCCGACACCGGGATCAGCGGGCGTATTCGACCACTCGGGTTTCACGAATCACGGTAATCTTGATCTGCCCCGGATATTGCAATTCGCTTTCAATGCGGCGGCTCAGATCCTTGGACAGCCAATAGGCCCTTTCGTCATTGATCATGTCGCTCTCGACGATAACCCGTATCTCGCGTCCCGCCTGTAGGGCATAAGCCTTGGCTACGCCGGCGAAGGAGGTGGCGATGGCCTCCAGTTTCTCCAGCCGCTTGACATACGACTCCAGGATTTCCCGCCGGGCCCCGGGTCTGGAGGCGGAAACGGCATCGGCGATCTGTACCAGGATGGCCTCGACCGACTTGAAATCGACGTCGAAGTGATGAGCCTCCATGGCATGGATCACCTCCGGAGTCTCTTTGCATTTCCGGGCGATCTGGATGCCGAGCTCGGTGTGAGTGCCTTCCATCTCCCGATCGATGGCCTTGCCGATATCGTGAATCAGACCGGCGCGGCGGGCAATCTCGACGTTGGCCCCCAGCTGAGAGGCGATCAGACCCGCGAGAATGGCGACTTCCTTGCTGTGCTGCAGAACGTTCTGGCCGTAGCTGGTGCGGAACTTCAACTTTCCCAGGTGATACAGGATTTCGGGATGCAGGTCATGGATTCCCAGTTCAAAGGCGGTCTGCTCGCCGAATTCCCGCAGCCGTCCCTCCATCTCCTCCTGCAGCTTGGCCACCACCTCTTCGATACGAGCCGGATGAATGCGGCCGTCATCGATCAATTTTTCGATGGCCATTCGGGCGATTTCCCGGCGTAGGGGGTCGAATCCGGATAGGATGACGGCTTCCGGGGTGTCGTCGATGATCAGGTCCACGCCGGTGGCCATCTCCAGGGCGCGTATATTGCGGCCCTCCCGGCCGATGATCCGCCCCTTCATCTCCTCGCTGGGCAGGTCGATGACGGTGACACAGGATTCGGTCACATGTTCCACGGCCGAACGCTGCATGGTCAAGGCCAGGATCTGACGGGCCTGGTTTTGCGACTGCTCCCGCATCTCCTCCTCGATCCGTTTCATCTTGGCGGTCGCCTCATGGCGGACTTCCGTTTCGAGCGATTTGACCAGCATTTTGCGGGCTTCATCGGTGGTCATACGGGCCGCCTGCTCGATCCGCCGCTGCTCTTCGCGGATCATCTCCTGATACTTCTGCTCGCTCAGTTTCAGCAGATTTTCCCGCTTTTCCAGCTGCAGTTCGCGATGCTCCAGAGACCGTTCCCGCTGGTCCAGGTTCTGCTCCCGGTTGCGTATCCCATCTTCCTTCTGGATTAGGCGGCGTTCCACCTCGGCGAACTGTTTGCGCATTTCCAGAGAGCGTTTTTCCACGTCCTCGAGGACGCGTTGTCTCTCCTCTTTGGCCTCCAGGAGCTGCTCTTTCAGCAGGCGCTGCGCGTCCGAACGGGCCTGCTCCATGATGGCCGCCGCTTCGCTTTTGGACTTCTCCTCCAGGGCTCGCAGAACGGACTGGCGGAGATAAAACCAGGCGAAAACGGCACTCAGCAGCAGAATGGAACCGAAAAGATATATCAGCGAAAAATTGTCGTTCGTAGGCATAGGTCGATCGGTCGGCTGTCTAAATTTTTATCGGAGGGTACAGTCTCCCTAAACTAAGTCACTCCATACAAAAAGGCCCCGCTCTGCCGTGTAACACTGTCTATTTGAACCTGGAATCCAGGTGGGTGCCATCCTTTTCATATCAGGCTTTCCTCGGCCGAAGCGAAGGACGTGCACACCAAGAAAAGATCAAGCTCCCCAAACAAATAGTTATTGGCTCAAATAAGTAAATGTTATCACGCGCATCGCAGGGACATCAGGAATTGTATTCGAAAACCTGAGCGCGGTCAAGAGAGTTGGAGGGGGACGCTTCCGTCAGCTCAGCAACTGGTCCAGAACGGAAACGCATTGCAGGGCTTTCTGGCCCACCAGCTTATCGGTATCGGCCAGTTTCTGCTTCATCTGGTAGTAGTCATCGGCAATATTCAGGGCCGCAAGAACGGCCACGCGCAGGGTGTCCACGGTTGTGGTGCCCTGAGAGATTTCCCGCATTTTGCGATCGACATATTCCGCCAGCTGCAGTATATATTTTTCGTCTTTATCCCCGCGAATACTGATCGTCTGGTTCAAAATTCTGATGCGGATTACGTTCCCCGTCTTTTCGTCCATGTTTCCGCTCCTGCGTTCGTACGGATTCTATGCGATTTCTCCCGAAATGCCCTATTCTTCTTCCGCTTCTTCGACAGAATCCTCATCGTTAAAAGAATTTTGAGCCATAGCCGTATATCCGGTCAGCACCATTTCCACCCGCTTTTTAACCTCTTCGATCTTCTCTTCCTGGCGGGTGACTTCCTGGCGTAATTTCAGATTCTCCTCTTTGAGGGTCATGGATTCCCGGCGAAGAAAGTTGACCTCTTTCTTCAGGGCTTTAAAGACTTCGACAACTCGAAAGATTCTGTCTTCAAGGTGGGAAAAGCGTTCGATTCCGGATATTTCACTGTCTGAGAATGGCTCGTTCATGGTAATTCATCCTTATCGGCACCGTTGTCCGCGTGCCGGCAGCGTGTCCAGGTACTTCCCATACGAGTGGCAGCAAGAAAAGGCCCGAATACCGGCCTTTCCTGAAGAATCAGCTTCTCAGGTCCGCACCCAGGACTTCTTTCCACCGACCAACGACCAGGCGTTCATATTCATGGACCTCTTCCTGCGTCAGCGTCCCCGTTTCTTTCCGGTACCATAACCGTAAGGTGACACTGATTTTTCCTGCTGGATCGTTGGGTATGGCGAATCGGTCGATCATCTCGATGTGGTGCAGATCCTCGATACCCGCTTCCATGGCTGCCTTAGCTATTGCATTATATCCAACCGTCGGATCAAATACCATGGACAGGTCCCGGATAACGCTGGGAAATCTGCTCAGCGGACGAAAGCGCGGAATCGGGACGGGAATCCGATAGATCTCTTCCAGATCGATGTCCGCCAGGAATACCGGTTGTTTGAATTTGTACAGCTCTTCCGTTTCCTGAGCCAGCTTGCCGATATCGCCGATAGGCTTCCCCTGCAACGTCAGGGATAAATAGGAATCATCATCCATGTACCCGGGGGCTTCACTGGCAACCATGTCCATGCCGGAAAGGCCCAGAGCCTGTAGCAGACCTCGAATGGTCCCCTTGAAATGGTGAAAGGTCAACGGACCCGGTTTTTCTCCCCACCAGGAGGCATCGCTTAGTCCGGTGGCCAGCAGAGCCAGGCGCTTCTTTTCCCCCGGTTGTCCTTGACTGTTCCGATAGAAGGTTTTGGCCGACTCGAAGAAACGCACATCTTTGTTTCCGTGATTAAAATTGGTACGGCAATTGCGCAGAAGCAGTGGCAGGATGTTCCAGCGCATGCTCCCGTCATCCTCGGAGAGGGGATTCAGCAGGCGTAAGGGCTCTCCCTGGTAACCGGCAAAGTTCTTCAGTTCGGACTCGTTGGCAAAATTGGTATTCAGCACTTCACTGAAACCGAAACCGCAGAGGGTCTCGCGAATCACCTTCTCCGTGCGCTTCCAGAGCGGATAGTGTCCGATACTGCTCCAGGACCCCAGGGTGGACGGAACATTTCCATAATTGAAATGGCGCGCCACCTCTTCCACGATATCCGCCGAGCAGGTAACGTCATTACGGAAGGTAGGAACGGCGATCTGCCAGCGCGATTTTCCCTTGGCCCCCACCTCGAATTCCAGGGATTCCAGCCGTTTCCGGGCAAATTCGTTTTCTATGTCGGTTCCGGTAAGAGAGGAGATCTGCCCGGGATGCATGAAGAAGCGCAGAGGCGCTTGTTTGCCGGGATAGGCATCCATGAATTTCGAGGCGCATTCCCCTCCGGCCAATTCCAGAATCAGCCGGGCACACCGGCCCAGGGCGAATTCGGCATTGGCGATATCCGTGCCCCGTTCGAAGCGATAGGAGGCCTCCGTACTCATCCCCAGTGCCTTGGCCGTACGACGTACGCTTCCGGGATGAAAATGGGCGCTTTCCAAAAGGATGCGGCTGGTATCGGAGGAAATCTCACTCTCCTCTCCGCCCATGACCCCGGCCAGGGCCACGGCCTTTTTCTCATCGGCAATCACCAGCATGGATTCTTTCAGCTCGCGTTTGTTTCCGTCCAGGGTGGTGATAGTCTCTCCGGCTCGTGCCCGGCGGACCAGGATGCTCTTTCCATGGAGGCGATCCAGATCGAAGGCGTGCAGAGGGTGTCCCAGTTCCAAAAGAACATAATTGGTAATGTCGACGATGTTGTTGATGGGCCTCTGTCCCAGGGCCAAAAGCCTTTCCTGCATCCATGCCGGCGAGGGCCCGACCCGGATCCCGGTAACGATCAGGGCGCAGTATCGACGGCAAAGGTCCTTGTCCAGAATACGGATTTTCCAATCGATCGGCCGAGCCGGGTCTTCCCCTCTTCGGCCGTCCGGTCGAAGCAAAGGGAGTCCGTAGATGGCGGCCGCTTCCCGGGCCATGCCAAGATGGCAGAGACAATCCCCGCGGTTGGAGGTGACGTCGATATCGAGAATAGCATCCCCTGCCGGTTCTTCGATCTTTTCCAGGGGAAATCCGACATCCGTCAAATCGCGGGCCAGCTGCCGGGGAGAGGCTGCAACCGCAACATATTCTTTAAGCCAGGAGTATAAAATTTTCACGGCGGGTCTCAGAATTGAGAAAGAAAGCGCATGTCGTTTTCAAAAAACAGCCGGATGTCGTCGATTCCGTATTTCAGGATAGCGATCCGGTCGATACCCATTCCCCAGGCAAATCCGGTCCAACGTGCCGGATCGTAACCGACATACTCGAAAACTCGCGGATGGATCATTCCGGCGCCGAGAATCTCGATCCAACCGCTGTCCTTGCAGATGCGGCATCCTTTGCCGGAACAGAAAATACAACTGATATCCACTTCCGCACCGGGCTCGACAAAAGGGAAGTAGCTCGGGCGCAGCCGTACCTGAATATCCGGAGAAAAGAGTTCTTTCAGGGCCGCTTCCAAGGTACCCTTCAGGTCGCCCAGGGTGATGTTCTCACCGACGATAAATCCGTCGCATTGATGGAAAACCGGCGAGTGAGTGGCATCGGGACTGTCCCGCCGATAAACCTTGCCTGTGGCGATCACCCTCATGGGAGGACTCATAGTCTTCATGGCATGCATCTGTACTCCCGTACAGTGCGTGCGCAGCAGATATTCGCCGCCCAGGAAAAAGGTGTCCTGACTATCCCGGGAGGGATGGTCCTTGGGAATGTTCAATCCCTCGAAATTACGAAAATCGGTTTCCACTTCCGGCGTATCGTAAAGGGTGAAACCCATACGCACGAATACTGATTCGATTTCCTCCTTGACCTGTACCAGGGGATGGACAAAGCCGCGCAGCGCAGGTTTTCCGGGAAGATAGACATCCTGACGGCGGCGAAGGCGCTTCTCCTTCTCCTCCCGCTCCCGCAGGCTTTTTTGCAGGCCTTCGATCTTTTCGCTGAATTCGGCCTTCAGCTGATTCAGCCGGTTGCCATAGGAGGGGCGGAGGGCCTTATCCAGAGTTCCGAGTTTACGCAACTGCAGAGAAAGCAATCCCTTCTCCCGGCTGAACCAACGATCTTTCAAATCCTGAAGAGAGGCAGAATCCTGTACCCTGGAGTACTCTGCGGCTAATTGCCCTTCTAAATCCGTCAATTCTTTCATTACCCGACCGGAATGCTGATATGATGATTATCCGTTAATTTCCGGTGCTCCGTTAGGCGGCGGAGAGAGCTCCCCTGGCGGTATCGGCCAGAGAGGCAAAGGCTTTGGGATCACGCAGGGCCAGGTCTGCCAATATCTTGCGATTGAGCAGAACCCCGGCTCGCTTCAAACCCTGGATAAAAAGGCTGTAGGAAAGATTATTGATTTTGGCTCCGGCATTGATGCGGATGATCCACAGGCGGCGGAAGTCCCGTTTACGGTTGCGCCGGTCCCGGTAGCTGTATACCAGAGACCGTTCCACCTGTCCCTTGGCGGCACGATACAGCTTGCTCTTGGTCATTACGAAACCCTTGGCCAGCCCAAGGATCTTCTTCCTTCTTTGAAGGCGTTTATTTCCACGTTTTACGCGAGGCATTCTTTACTCCTGAATCCAAAAAAACCGATCTGCGTCTATCGGATCGGCGGCAAAATGGTTATTTACAGAGTCGTTCCGACGATGCAAGAAATTTAAGCCAGCAGCATCCGCCGTACCGTTTTTACTTCCGGTGCGCTGACCAGGGCCCGTTTCGCCAGTTTCCGCTTGCGCTTCGAGGTTTTCTTGGTCAGAATGTGCTGCGAATGACTATGGCTGCGGATGACTTTGCCGCCTGCCGTAACCTTGAAACGTTTGACCGCGGCTCTTTTTGTCTTCAGCCGGCGCGCAGTTTTTCCGGTACGCGCATCTACTTTTGCTTTTCTCACAGGGGATACTCCTTACACTTTATAAATTCCATAAGCAGGATTGTCCTGCTTTCTGTTTCAATTACCTGCAATCCGTACATCCAATCTTCAGGACGGGTTTGCCGGCGTCCCTTTGACCGGGCCTTCTTCTTTTCCATCCTCTTTGGCCGTCGGTTTCGTACCCGGTTTGACACTCTTTTCCAGATGTTGTTTTCGCTTGGGCGTCAGGATTGTGGAAAGGGTGTACCCTTCCTGTTTGGGTTCCCGTTCCACTTCCGCCTCATTTTTAAGTTCTTCGATCAATCGGCCCAGGATTTCGTGACCGATGTCGGTATGGGCCATTTCCCTTCCCCGAAACATCACGGTTGCCTTGGCCTTGTTTCCTTCCGCCAGAAAGCGGCGGATGTGGTTGCTCTTGAACTGGAAATCGTGTTCATCGATTCGAGGCCGAAACTTGACCTCTTTCATGATGATCTGTTTCTGGTGCTTCTTGGCCTCATGCAACCGCTTGCTCATCTGATACTGGTATTTGCCGAAGTTCATGATTCGGCAAACCGGCGGATTGGCTTGCGGGGCGACCTCCACCAGGTCCAGGTCCTTCTCTTTTGCCATTTTCAGGGCTTCTTCACTGGACAGGATCCCGACCTGAGAACCATCATCGGCCACCACCCGTAAAGATCGGGCGCGAATTTCTTCGTTGATTCGAGTTTTTGCCGGCTTAATAGATGACCTCCCGTGTAAAAAATGTTTTTCCTCTTGGCCCGGGACCTATCTTCCTCAGGAGGAAACCGTCCGTTCCCGGACTTGTCGGTCCAAATTCGCTATAAAGTCTTCCAGGCTCTGCTGCCCTTCATCGCCGTGTGCCCGGCTCCGGATGGAAACGACTCCGCCGGCCGCTTCCTTATCGCCCATGACCAGCATGTATGGGATCTTTTGCACCTGGGCGTCGCGGATTTTGAATCCCATTTTCTCGTTGCGGTCATCGAAGAAGACTCGAAAACCGTGTGCCGTCAGACGGTCTCTCACCTGGCGGGCGTATTCGTGGTGTTTTTCGCTGATCGGGATCAGGGAGACCTGGACCGGGGCCAGCCAAACCGGGAATGCCCCGGCAAAGTGCTCGATCAGAACACCGGAGAAACGTTCGATAGAACCGAAAAGAGCCCGGTGAATCATGATCACACGATGCTTGGCTGAGTCGGGCCCGATATAGGTGACGTCGAACCGTTCCGGCAGATTGAAGTCAAACTGAATCGTAGTGGCTTGCCATTCGCGGCCGATGGCATCGATCAACTTCATGTCGATCTTGGGACCGTAGAAGGCGGCTTCTCCCTCTTTGCGAACGTAATTCAGCCCTTTTTCCTGCAGGGCGCGCCTCAGAGCATCTTCCGCAGCCTGCCAGTTTTCGGCGGTCCCGGCGTAGTTTTCCGGCTTGCTGGGATCCCAGACGGAAAGCTCGATACGGTAATCCTCAAAGCCGAAAGTCTTCAGTATGAACTGGGCAAAATCGATGACGCCCAGCACCTCGGAATAGACCTGGTCCGGTGTGCAGAATATGTGGGCATCGTCCTGGGTGAAACCGCGCACCCGCATGGTCCCATGCAGAGTGCCCGACTTTTCGTAGCGATATACCGTCCCGAACTCGGCATACCGGATCGGCAGATCGCGATAGCTGTGCAGATCCGTTTTATAAATAAGAATGTGGCCGGGACAGTTCATCGGCTTGATTACATATTCTTCTTCCTCGATATCCAACACATACATGTTTTCCCGGAAGAAATCATAATGTCCCGAAGTCTTGAACAGCGTATTGCGGGCGATATGCGGTATGGTTACAAACTGGTATCCGCGGCGCAGGTGTTCCTGGCGCGTAAAACTCTCCAGTTCATGGCGCATCACCGTGCCTTTCGGCAGCCAGTAGACAAATCCCGGACCGGCGATGTCGAAGATCTGGAAGAGCTGCAGCTCCTTGCCCAGTTTCCGGTGATCGCGCTTGCGAGCCTCCTCCAGTTTCTTGAGATAAGCGTCCAGCTCTTCCTGGGAAAAGAAGGCGGTTCCGTAAATTCGTTGCAGCTGCTCCCGGTTCTCATCGCCGCGCCAGTAGGAGGCGGCATTGGTCATCAATTGGAAATGGCCCAGCATCTCCGTATTGCATACATGGGGCCCGCGGCAGAAATCAACGAGATTGCCCAGACGATAGCAGGAAAGCGTATCGCCCGCCTTTTCTTCGATCAATTCCACCTTGAGCCGCTCGCCCTGGCTGCGGAAGTATTCGATGGCCTGCTGTTTGTCCCAGAGCAACGGCTCAAAATCGAGTTTCTTTCCGGCGATCTTTCGCATGACCTTTTCGATTTTGGCCAGATCGTCCTGAGAGAAGGGTTCGGTCACCTCGAAATCGTAATAGAAACCGTCCTCGGTGGAGGGTCCGATCCCCAGGTGGGCCTTGGGAAAAAGCTCCTGAACCGCCGCTGCCATGAGGTGCGACGTACTGTGCCGAAGTACATCCAGCGCCTCAGCAGAAGAAATTGGGATTTCTCCCATTTCTCCGTTGGCATATTTCACTTTGATTGATTGCATTCTTCTTTAAAATAATAAAAAAGCCCTTCCATCCGCACTCAGTCTATCTGAGCTCAGACTTCAGAGCCTGTAAGACCCTTTTGTCGCCGTATTCCAATGTTTCTATATGCTAGAGATAGAAAATGGTAGGTGCGAGCGGATTTGAACCGCTGACCCCTTCCGTGTCAGGGAAGTGCTCTCCCCCTGAGCTACGCACCTACGAGGGTGTTAAAATATCAAATACTAGGTGGTTCTGTCAACATCTTAACCGGCTTTTTCTCAATCAGGCTGCTTCCATAGGGATAACGGACCCTTGCGAGGGTATCCTCTCCCTCGATTCCCGATGCGGGAGACCTTCAGCTTTAGGTACCTGGTCCGATTTCACATCCTGAAGGATCTCCAGCGCTTTTTTCAGCTGCAGTCCCTCGATCTCTTCCATCAGCTGCCTGTAACCGGTATCGCTGTCATCGTCTTTACTATGCAGATAATTTTTCAGGATGACGTCCGCTTTGATCTTTTCTTCGGGAGAAACGATGTCCGGCAGAATACCGGTCTGTTTGTTGTTCTCCGACTGCAGCGCTTTTCCGGAAGGGGTGTAGTAGAAAGCCGTCGTCAGCAGCAGAACCGATCCGTCCTTCAGCTCGATGGTATCCAGAAGAGATCCCTGCCCGAAACTTTTCTCGCCGACAATTTTGCCCCGGCCGGTGTCCTTGATGGCCCCGGCGAGCAGCTCGGCCGGACCGGCGGTATAGTTGTTGGTCAATACGACCAACGGTTGCCGGCAGAGGTAAAGGGCGGGATCGGCATTTATATCACGTCGCGCCTTGGTTTTACCCTGCGTGTAAGCAAGCACGCCTTTCTCGATGAAGAAATTGGCGATTTCCATTGCCTGTCCGAAATCGCCGGCGGCGGTGTAACGCAAATCCAGAATGAATTTGGAGGCACCGGCCGATTGCAGCGTTTTCCACTTTGTTTTGAATTCGGCGGCTGCCTGTGAATGAAGATAGGGGATTTTCAGGATACCGATACTGTCGGAAAGCAATTTTTGTGAAATTTCCGGCCAGCGCATCTCCTCTCGTACCAGTTTCAGTTCGATCGGCTCTGATCTCGAACCGCGCAAGACTTCCAAGGTAAACTCCGAACCGACAGGACCGCGAAGGGCAGCTTCCGTTTCCCTAAGGTGCTGGGAATAGGTGGAAACGCCATTCACCGACAGGATAAAATCGCCCGGGCGTATACCTGCTTTCTGACCGGAAGAGCCATCCAAAACCGAAAGAGCATAGACCAGCTCCGGCTTTTTCCCAAGCACGACTCCTATGTCCCCTTTTTGCTGTTCCAGCTTCCGGTTGATTTCTGCCAGCTGTTCTTTGCTGAAATAGCCACCATACGGATCCAGCGATTCCACCAACCCGCGCATGGCCCCATTCATCACCTTGGACATGTTGGGGGCCTCTACATAATCGTCGCTCACCTTTTTCAGCACATCGACGAAAATGGCCAGTTCCCGGTAGGCATCTCCCTCCACCGCCACCATCTGTCCGTAAAACATGGCCATGGCCACATATCCGACCACCAGCAAGGAACAAACCCCGATTAAAAACTTTATTGTAGAATTCATTTTTCACCTTTCAGCTATATTATAATTTGAGCGGGAGTTGGGATGCAAGATATCACTACAGGACGGATCATGGGTATCGATTTCGGGGAGGTCAACATCGGTGTGGCTGTCAGCGATGAGCTGCACCTTCTGGCTACACCTCTGGAGATCATACATCGCCGGGCCGATCACTCCGCTCTGGACCGCCTGAGCCAATTGGTCGAGGAGTGGCGGGTGACGGCCATGGTGATCGGCCTGCCTCTCAATATGGATGGGACCGCCGGACATCTGACTCCAAGAGTCCTGTCCTTTGCCGGAAAACTGCAGAAAAGGATTGCCCTTCCGCTTCACTGGATGGATGAACGCCTCTCTTCGCTGGAGGCGGAAAGCTACTGCAAAGAAAATCGCGATCCCGGGAAAAGATCATCAGCCGCATCGAATACGAATTTCGATTCCCAGGCCGCCGCTGTCATTCTTCAGCGTTTTCTTAACGGAGAAGATCCCTCCCATCCCTGATCGTCGCCGGCGGGAGAGTCACTGCAATGAAAATCCGAATCTTACATCCGGCTCGAATGGTGGATCAACTTCGTGCCTTCTCTTCCCGCCTGAAGGACCGCTTCCTCCGTATCCGGGCTTTCCATGAGAAATGGTGGTCCAAAGCACCTTTGCCGCTGGAACCGGTCCATACGACAGAAGGGGAAAATCCGGAAAACACTCCGGAAAAACCGGGGCGATTTTCCAGAAAAAGCAAACTCCTCCTCCTGCTTGCAGCCGTTCCGGTTCTTGCCTTGACCTTAGGCAGCATAGGCTTCTGGGGGTGGATACATCAGTTGGACATCCCTTTCCCCAGAGCCGGTGACGCCGGCAAAGTAATTTGGATAGCCCCGGGAAGTCATACGCAGCAGATTCTCCAGCAGCTGGTGACGGAGGGGATCATCCCGTCCTCGCGGCGGACACTTGCCTATGCTTACCTCTGGTGGAACGACAATCGTGGCGGCCTCAAGGCCGGAGAATACCGGTTTGCACCTTCACCATCCCTCCGGGAAGTGCTGGAGATTTTGATCCAGGGAAAAGTGCACTACCGCACACTCACCATTCCCGAAGGCTGGGACCTTCGCCAGATCGGAGAGATACTGGTCTCCAAGGGGTTCGGCACTCTGCAGGAGATCCGGTCTCTGCTGGCCAATCCGGAACCGATTCAAGAGCTGGATCCGCGAGCCGTTGACCTGGAAGGATATCTCTTTCCCGACACCTATTTCTATACCCGGGGGACAAGCGCCCGGGAAATGATAACGCGCATGGTCCAGCGGTTTCAGAGTGCCTTTCCTCCGGCCAAACAGAATCGGGCCCGGGAAATGGGATTCAGCCTGCGGGACATGGTGGTGCTGGCATCCCTGATTGAAAGAGAAACCTCCCTGCCGGTGGAACGCCCCCTCGTCTCCGCGGTATTTCACCGGAGATTGAAGCTGGGAATGCGCCTGCAATGCGATCCGACGGTCGTCTATGCCTCCAGCCGGATCGGGAAATACGATGGGGTCATTCGTCAAAGCGATTTGAATCTGGATTCCCCCTACAACACCTATCGTTTTCCGGGACTCCCTCCCGGTCCGATCGCCAGTCCGGGAGAAGCTTCCCTGGAGGCAGCCCTGCATCCGGCAGAAAACAATTATCTTTATTTCGTGGCCAAGGGCGACGGGGGGCACCAATTTTCCGCCAACTTGACTGATCACAATCAAGCGGTCCAGCTCTACCAGAGAATGCCCACCCGCCGAGATGGCATCGTACGCCGCCATGTCAGGTAATGGACCGGTCATAAGCGATGGAGTCGTAAAAAAATCGATTTCACTTTATTCCGTATTCCGTATCGATCCGAAATGGGATGCCGGGAGCGCCGCACCCCAGTGCGGCAAGGTAGATGTGTATCCCTTTCTTCTTCCTTGCATCGCCGGATCGGATGGCACAGAAAGGAATTCCTTGTAATCCATGTTCTCCTGCCGCACTGGCGTGCGGCGCTCCCGGAAATGCTTTTTTGCGACTTCATCCTAAGTCTTCGTTCCGTTTCTTTCCTTAATTCCATATAGATGCCGTTGCTTTTGCCGGCAGGATGCCGGCGCTCCCGGCATTTACCAGGAAAAAAATCGTGATTCCATGGCACCAAATAAAAAAGTAGGATAATACTAAGAAAAGTTACGCATGCGTTCTTCCCGCAGAGAGGGGAAAACAGGTTCGTTTTTATCTCAGAGCGAACCCGAAAATTTTTAAAAGAAAATGAGTACCAGCAGACCGGTTCAGAAAACATTCAGGTACAGGTTTCTGTGCACAGTCATCCTCCTCGGGATCACGGCAGCGGCCGGAATTTTCGGCCTATGGTGGATGACTGTCACCGCCGACCGCGACCTGCGGGATGATCAGCTATATCGCACACGCTTGATTGTCGAAGCTCTGGACACCGATTCCATCCGGTCGCTTACCGGAACGGAGGCGGATCTCGAATCGCCCATTTACCTGAGGCTGAAAGAGCAACTGATCCTGCTTCGTCAGAACGATCCCAAATGCCGTTTTCTGTATCTGATGGGCCGGAGAAAAAGCGGCGAGGTTTTTTTCTTCGTCGATTCCGAACCGCCCGAATCGGAAGACTATTCTCCTCCAGGACAGACCTACGAAGATGTTTCGGAAGACCTTCTTCAGGTTTTCAACGACCACATCTCCCTTGTCGAAGGCCCGATTTCCGACCGCTGGGGGATCTGGGTTTCCCCTCTGGTACCGATGATCGACAAGGCTTCAGGCGAGATCATCGCCGTGGTCGGAATGGACTTTAATGCCAGCACCTGGAGGCGAGACATCGCTCAGGCTCTCCTGCCCACAGTTCTTCTCGTTCTGATGCTGGCGATCGTGCTTTCCATCGGTATGTGGATGCTGGCAAGGCGCGCCCGGCATCCGGCGGCACCCAACTGGATGTGGTTTCTCGAACAAATCCTGGCAGTGGCGATCGGTCTGATCCTGACACTTTTTGCCGCACAGACGATACAGGAAATGGATGCCCGCAATCGGGCGAATTCCTTCCGTAACCTGGCTGAGAATAAAGTGGCCCGTATCATTCAGAATCTGACGGTTCTCTGCAAAGTGCAATTGGAAGGTCTGGCCAGTTTTTACCAAAGCTCCGTGGAAAACTCGGCGGAGGAGTTTCAATCCTATACCCGCCACCTGGTGCAAAATCCGATGGCCCAGGCATGGGCATGGGTTCCATCGATTACCGAGAGCGATAAGTCCCGATTCGAAATGGAATCTCGCCGGAATGGACAGGCTGATTTTTCCATTTGGCAAGAAGGCCTGGCGGCGGAGCGAATTCCCGCTTCCGGTCGCGATGTGTATTATCCGATCGCTCGGAGCACCAGCCAGACCGAAATAGAAATGACTCTGGGATTCGATCTGGGTTCGGAACGGAATCGAAGGATGTTCCTGGAAGAGGCGATGCATACCGGCCTGATGACAGGATCCGATCCGTTTCTGCTACCCCACGAAGGCGGTGACCGTAAGGGCATGTTGCTGTGTCGACCCGTTTATGGGAGCAAGGGAACGAAACAGATACGCGGCTTCGCCGTTCTGATCCTGAGACTGGATGGACTGCTGTCGGATGCCAAGTCCGATGCCTTTACCTCTTTCGAACTCTTAATGCTTCACCGGGAAGGCAAGAGCAACCCCCTGGTGTCCTCTTTTCCTGCAAACGAACATCCCCCAACGGGATTATCCTCGCAACATCCCATTTTGTTATTAAACAAAGTCCTGGCGGTTCGAACCTATGCAGGTCCGGAGTTCGAACGCACTCATCCGCTGCGGACAGGATGGCTCATTGCCTTGACGGGATTGGTGCTGACTGCCTCGATGACCGCAGTGCTGGGACTAAGCCTTCGCCGGCGCCAGCTCCTGGAAAGGATGGTTGCCCTAAGGACCGCCGAGTTGCAGGAGAGGGAAGAACAGCTTTCAGCCACTTTTAGGTCTATCGGGGACGGCGTCATCACCACCGATGCCGACGGTCGAATCACCAATCTGAATTCTGTGGCCGAACGATTGACCGGATACAGCAACACGGAAACCATCGGCCGTCCAATCCGGGATGTACTCCGCTTTTTGAATGCCGACATGCAGACCATGGCCGATACTTTGATTTCCCATGCCTTGAAGGAGGGAACCACCGGGAAAACGGTCGATGAAATCCTACTCCTATCCCAAAACCGTGCGGAATACCGTATTGCCTTGAATTGCGCCCCGATTCGCAGCGCCGACGGGAAGATCCTAGGATCCGTACTTGTTTTCCGGGATGTGACCGAAGAATTTCAAAAGAGAATCGAGTTGCAGAGGAGCGAAGAACGATATCGTGCCATGTTCCAAAAGAACCGATCCATTCAGGTTCTGCTCGACCCGGTGGATGGAAAGATCCTCGATGCCAATCCGGCCGCCTGCAGCTATTATGGCCATCCGCTCGAGGTTATACGGCAGAAAAAGGTCACGGATACCATCCTTCTTCCTCCAAAGGAAATGTTGCAAGTCATGGAGGAAGCCCGTTGTCAGCGGCGTTTTTCTTTCCAATTCCAAAATCGCCTGGCCGATGGGCAAATCCGGGACGTGGAGGTGCATGCCGGTCCCATTCCCTCCGATCATAAAGAAATTCTGTATTGTATTATTCACGACATCACCGACCGTAAACGGGCGGAAGCGGAATTGAGCGAAATGAATCTGGCTCTGGAACAACAGACGCTCATGGCTAAGAAAATGGCCGTGCAGGCCCAGATCGCCAATGCCGCCAAAAGCGCTTTCCTGGCCAATATGAGCCACGAAATCCGTACTCCCATCAACGGCATCATCGGTATGACCGGGCTGCTGCTGGACACTCAGCTTTCAGAGGAACAGCGGCATTTCGCCGAGATCGTGGAAAGCAGCGCGGAATCCCTTCTCAGCCTGATCAACGACATTCTCGACTTCTCCAAGATAGAAGCCGGAAAACTAGATCTAGAAATCCTGGATTTCGATCTCCATGATCTGCTGGATGAGTTTATTCACACCATGGCTTTTCGAGCCAACGAGAAGGGGCTGGAATTGCTGTGCCATGCGGATGCCGGCGTACCCTCGCGACTGCGTGGCGATCCCGGTCGTCTGCGCCAGATCCTTACCAATCTGGTAGGCAACGCCATTAAATTCACCAGAGAAGGAGAAGTGTCCATCCGTGTTATGCTGGAAGCGGAGATCGAAGAAAAATCGCTCCTGTGCTTCCAGGTGCAGGACACCGGGATCGGAATTCCGAAAAGCAAGATTGGGACCTTATTCAAGAAATTCACCCAGGTGGATGCCTCCACGACACGTCAGTACGGAGGCACCGGTCTGGGCTTGGCCATTTCCAAACAACTGGTCGAGATGATGGGGGGTATGATCGGAGTCGACAGTGAAGAGGGTCATGGCTCGGTATTCTGGTTCAAGGTGCAATTTCTCAAACCGTCCCAAGATATGGCTGCAGAAATCCATCCTTCTGCAGACCTTCAAGGCGTAAGGATTTTGATCGTCGATGACAATGCAGCCGGCCGCGATATCCTGAATCTTCATCTGACTTCCTGGGGCATGCGCACGGCGGAGGCATCGGATGGACCGGCGGCACTCCGCTCCCTGTTGCAAGCGTGTGAGGAGGGTGACCCATACCGGCTAGCTTTAATCGACATGCAGATGCCAGGTATGGATGGAGAAATGCTTGGAAAGGCCATCAGGGAGGACAAACGGATGGCCGATACCCTCATGGTTCTGCTGACATCGGTCGGAACCCGGGGTGACGCCCGGCATTTTTCCGAGCTCGGTTTTGCCGGCTATCTGACCAAGCCGCTGAAACATCACGAACTTTATCATTTACTGTCTATGGTTCTGGGAAACAAAGAAGCCGAGAAAACGACACATCATCCCTCCTTGATGACCCGTTTTTCCGTCCGGGAATCGGTGCAGCCTCTTGCCGGTAACGAGGCCCGTATCCTCCTGGCCGAAGACAATCTCACCAACCAGCAGGTTGCCCTGGGTATATTGAAAAAACTGGGATTACAGGCGGATGCGGTCATGAACGGAGAGGAAGCCCTGCAGTCTCTGGCCACCACCCCCTATGATCTGGTCCTCATGGATGTACAGATGCCCACCCTGGATGGAATGGAGACAACCCGAAGGATTCGCAATCCACAATCAGAAGTCCTGAACCATGCCATCCCCATTATCGCCATGACCGCTCATGCCATGCAGGGGGACAAAGAAAAATGCCTGCAGGCGGGCATGAACGATTATGTCTCCAAACCGGTGAACCCGAAAACTCTCTGCGATACCCTGAAGAAATGGCTGAGAATAACGGAACCGAAACCACAGTCGGAGGAGGCCCGCAAGGTAGAAGCGGCAGATCGGGGAGTACCGGTATTTGACCGGAAAGGGTATATGGAACGCTTGCTGGATGACATCGAACTGGCCCATTCCATCATGGAAGAATTTCTCAAGGACATTCCATGTCAGATCCGCACCTTGAAGACTATGCTGGAAAGTGACGATAGGAACGGAGTAGAACGTCAGGCCCACACGATCAAGGGCACCAGCGCCAATGTGGGGGGAGAACAGCTGCGGGCGGTGGCTGCTGCCATGGAAAAAGCGGCCAAAGTCGGCGACCTGCATTCCGTAAAGGCACAAATCCCGGAGATGGAGGTCCAATTTGCCCGACTCCAGGAAGCGATGAAAAGAGAAATTCCGCCATTAGAATAACAGGTACGATGGATAAAGAGCAGACGGGGGTGTTTTCATGAGGATACTGATCGCCGACGACGATTTCATCTCGCGTACCATGCTGGCCTCCTTGTTGAAGAAAATCGGCTACGAGGTCGTAGAAAAGGGGGATGGATTGTCTGCCTGGGAGGAGCTGCAGAAACCGGACGCTCCACAGCTGGCCATTCTCGACTGGATGATGCCCGGCATCGATGGACTGGAGATCGTGCGCCGCGTCCGTTCATTACCGGCCGCGAAGATATCGGAAGAAAATCGCTATCACGTCAAAGACAAACCGTATCTGATCATGTTGACATCCCGCAGCGAAAAGAACGACATCGTGATTGGGCTGGACATGGGGGCCGACGACTACCTTTCCAAACCTTTTCATCCCGGGGAACTCCGTGCCAGGGTTGAAGTCGGGAGAAGGATCATCGAGATGCAGACGGAGTTGATTGCCGCACAAAATGCCCTGCTTTATGAAGCCACCCATGATCCCCTGACGGGTATTCTGAATCGCCGGTCGATCGAAGCCTCCCTGTCCCAGGAAATATCAAGAGAGAGCCGCTATCGCAGTGGCCTGGCCATCGGTATCTGCGATATCGATTTCTTTAAAAGGGTCAACGATACCCAGGGTCACATCATCGGAGATGAGGTCCTGATCGGCTTTACCAAACTCCTGAAAGAACAGATACGTGATTTCGACCATTTTGGCCGTTTTGGCGGAGAGGAATTTTTACTGGTCACCCCCGGTGTCAAAGAGAACGACGTAAATAAATTGTATGAACGCCTGCGTCTGGCCATCATGAAAAGCCAGATCCCCACCCGGGTCGGAAATCTGTCCATAACCATCAGCATCGGCGTCAAATTCATGTATCCGGGGGAAGGGATGGACCTGCTGATCTCCGCTGCCGATTCCGCATTGTATCAGGCCAAGAAGGAAGGGCGTAATCGCATCTGTCTTTTTGACGAAAAAGGCTCACCGCCTGCGGAGTCCTAAGGGTAGACCGTCGCCTTCTTGGCATATTTTCTGAAATCCTTTATCCGGTGAAAGGTGAGCAAATTGGCATTGTGCTGATTGTCGGCACCGCCCAACCCGTCCTCATAGGCCGTTCGCGAGAGGGCAATCAGGTCATCCCCCTCCCATTGCCAATCGAGATACTGAAAACCGTGATGGGCCACGTCCGGGTGCTGCAGGACGATTTTTGCTATTCTCCATTTTTTCAAATCCCTGGAACAGGCTAACGCTTGGGTGTTTCTTGTCCTCTCCACATTTCCGCCCTTGAATTCCTCGGGGATGTAATTGCTCAGCGTCCAATAGAGTTTCGATTTTTCGTCATAGCGGACGGTAAATTTTTTACAGCCTCCGGGGAAATTGATGAATCCCGATTCCGGGTTGAAGCCGGCTGTTTTTCCATCGGCCGAGATGCGTATCATGGCCGCCTTTTCCACATCCCCTACACGATAATCGACCCGGAGAAGATCGACCAGTTCACCTCGGGGAGTGACAACCGCATTCCCTTCCAGCCAGCCACCGAAATTGCCGTCCAGATAATTCGGATCGAAGGGCAGCCGGTTGCTGAAGGTCCATTGGGCGGCATCCATCAGATCGGCATCGAGAGGTATCGACATCATCAGAGCCCTGAACTCTTTCCCCCACCCTTTGACCTCTCCCAGAGTATCCTCCACCGCCCGCCAGATCCTACCCTGGTGAACCAGGACCGGAACAGGAGCACAATGGTAGACGGCATCACTTGTCAGCAGTCCGTGTTCTGCGTCGACGGCATCTGTCCAGGTCCGCCCGCCGTCCGAGGACCGGCGCAAGGAAACGGCGCCCGGGTGTCCGGAGGTTCCGAACAAATAGAGTTTATCTTTATGGACAAAAAGCGAGGACCAGAACTGCTTTTTCACCGTGGCTATCTGTTTCCAGGTTTTTCCCTTGTCCGATGAGCGATATATCTGAGTCACGGGTTCATCCGTCTCCTTGGATGCCGGACCGAAAAGATCGTGGGAGGCCACGTAACTGCGATCGGGCAGGATACAGATGCTGGGTGAGCCGATATAGAGGCCGCTCGATTTGGGCGAATGCGCCACTACCACTCCGGGAACGGCGGAGAAATCCGCCTTCTGCCCCAAGACCAAACCCGGTAAAAGCAGCTGCCAATATAAAATCGCAAAAACACCTAATTTTTTCATCTTTACGCTCTTCTTGACCTGTTCTTCGTTTTGGATGGGTTTCCGGCTGTTATCCGGCCGGATTGCTTCCTGGGATGGATCAGAGATTCCACTTGTTTCCAGGCGGCCTGGCGCACACTGGTATCTGTCAGAACCCCATACAGCTCGGGACGACGGGAAGCACAAACCGCCGGTGTCCGATCCAGTTTCTGATTGAAAAAGAACGGAGTAATCCGTTTTTGCATCGGATCCAGATCCATGGTCAAGGTTCCGATGCGATGCCCCATTTCCGCCAGAATGGTTCCATCCTTGCCTACAATGCCGCTCCGGCCGGTCATCTTCCCCGGCATCCAATCCCCTTCCTCATAACCGTAGCTGGAGGAGACCAGAAAGAGCCCGGTATCGATGGCCCGGGCGCGATAACGGATTTCCCATTCGATGTCCCCCCAACTGCCCTGTACATGCGGAAAAGCGAGCAGCTCCGCACCCTGCAGCATGAGAGCCATCGCCACTTCCGGATATTCAATGTCCATGCAGGTCATAATACCGATACGCATGCAATCCAGGGTAAAAACCGTGAGCTTGTCGCCTGGCACCATCCCCAGTTTCTGCTCGGGAACGGTCGGATGGCTCTTGCGATAGCCCCCCAGAATTGCCCCCTGCCTGTCAAAGATTACACAATAGTTGCCCGGAACATCGTCGATGGTTGCCAGCATGGGAAAGATCACGTTCATGCCATATCGTTTGGCATAGGAGGAAACCATCCCGACGACCGGCGCCTGCAGTGTTTCCGGGACATAATCCTTCTTCCGGTCGCTGGTTCCACGATGCCATAGATTGGCATACTCGCCGAACAGAACGATATCGGAAGACGCCCTGCCCGCTTCCTCCAGATACTGCCGGATGAAGGCATGATTGTTTTTCTTCTTTTCCGCTATGGATTTACCCTGCAGCAGGGCCGGCATCTGCACCGTGGTGACTCGCACCTTGTCGCCCATGGTCATTCTTCCTCTTATCGGATTGAGAAACGATTGTCTTATGACTGTACCATAGCAGGGCTATCCCCAATCCCAGAAGCATAGCTCCCGCCAGCAAGTTGATGGAAGCCGGTGCCAACCGGGAGCCCGGCAGAAACATACAAGCCGTCAGAACGACACCGAGCAGGCAACACACCTGGCCGAGGAGGCGATATACCTCCATGGCTCCCGGATCGTACGCATCTTCGGTTTTCAGGACCGGTATCTTCAAATCGGCGTCGAGACGGGCGAGTTCAGCATGGCGGGGATCCTCGGGGCGAAACCAGAAGGCCGAACCGAAAAAGACCAGAGAGGAGACGATCGATTCGCTCAGTATGTTCCGGATAAACGGATATTCTTTCCAAACGCCGAATACCATCAAGGTCACGGCGACGAGAATGGCCGCCGAGCAGGAGGCGATCCCTGACCACCAGGGGGTTTTCCGATACATCATACCCAGGGCCACCGGCATGGAAAAGGCGGCCACCAGGGAGTAATAATGTAAAGCGAATTGGAAAGCCCCGCCAAAACGGGGAATATACCAGGCTACAGTGACACCCAGAACACCGATGATCAGCATCGTAAGACGGGCAACGTTCAACTGCCGGCTCACCGACGGTTCCGAGCGGGCATAGCGTTTATGCAAAGGCACATAGACATCATGGGTGGTTGTGGCCGCCAGCCAGTTAAAGGCATCGTTGGCCTGTCCCAGGGTAGCCGAAAGGATGGCGGAAATGACGAATCCGATCATACCGTGAGGCAACAGAAGCAGGGCCAGGCTCACAAACGATGCTTCCGCGGGAACGGCCAGGGACGGCCACAGGCTGTTGATGTCCGGGAAGATGATGCGCGAGGCCATCACCGGCAGTATCCACAGGAGGGGACCCAACAGGAAAAGAATAGCGCAGAGTAGGGCCATTTTCTTGGCCCCTCGCTCATCCGCCACGCTATGATAGCGCTGCACCTGAGCCCAGGCCACATTGTAACCGAGCAGGGTGTTGATCAGGTAACAGAGTAGAAACAGAGGATTGCCCGTCTCTCCGGTGAGCCGGAAATACCCTTCCGGCGCCTCCTGCCACAGTCGTACAAAACCGGCGTAGAATCCGCTTCCCTGTCCCAGATACAGGTAGGAAACGGGGAAAACGATCAGGGTCATCACCACGATGATGACCGATTGCACCGCATCGGAGAGCACGGCCGCCCAGAAGCCTCCGATGACCGTATAGAGGACCATGACGGAACCGACCAGAAGAATAGAAAGTTGAAAACCGCTGATCTGCATCCCGTTCCAGGAGAAAGACTGTTCACTGAAACCGAGGGCCGAAGAGACAAAGATACAGAGGATGTAGAGTCCCTGTCCGATGCCCACTGTTTGCGGGATGATGGCGGTCACCGAATAGAAGTAGGTGGTGGAGGGCGAAAATCGCCGGGTCAGGAACTGTAAAGGAGTATCGATGCGCGATCGGCGCCACATCTTGGCAAAATACCAGTAGCCGACCAGGCAAGCCCAGAAAGCGGAGGTGAAGATGGGGATGGCTCCGACTCCGTTGACATAGGTGTATCCGGCGGCAGCTACGAACATGAACGCCGAAAAGCCGGAAACCCAGTTGGACAGGCCGGCCAGCACCCACGGGATCTTGCCGCCGCCTTTGAAATAATCGTCGGTGTTCTTGTTCTTTTTCGAAGAAAAGATGCCGACCCAGATGATGATGATGAAGTAGAGCCCGATCAGCAGATAATCGGTCAGGTTGGCGGTATTGAAATTCATCGGCCGGATTGGGGCAAGGGGTTCGAAGTTGCCGTTCTCTTTCGCGGTGCCAGGGAGCGAACCCGGCGGAGGATTTTCTGCATGTTCTCTCCGAGGATTTTTCTCTTCTCTTCAGGCGTGCAATGGCAATAGGTCACCCATCCGAATTGAGGGATCGGATCGCGCATCGGCTGGTCCGTGCCGAACACCACCCGTTCTGCCCCGAGGTGCTGAACCATGAATTCGATGATCCGATAGGTGACCGAGGTCAAGGTGATCTCCAGAACGATATTGGCATGCCGTTGGGCCGCTTCGATAGCGATGCGTGCGTCCCGGAAGGAGCCGCCGCTGTGGGCTAAAAGGAACATGATGTTGGGATAGCGGCCGGCCAGGTCGTCGATTTCCGCCGCAAAATTCGGGGAGGGGTGCATCAGGGCGAAAGCCCTCATGCGGTCGGCATATTCGTACCACGGGTCCCAAAGCTTGTCGTTATAGGCCAGGCCGGTCAGCGGTTGGTAGGGCTTGATCCCCTTGAAACCGAATTCCTCATGGGCCCTTTTCAGTTCCGCCGGCCAATCCTTGATGTATTGCGGCTGCAGTGTGGCATAGCCGCAATAGAATTTCGGAAAACGGGTCACGGCGTCATGTACGATTCGATTACCTTCCTCATAGTCGCACCAGAGACCGAGCCAGGAACTGATACATACCTTATCGATTCCCATGGTCCGCGCCCTTTCCTTCATGCTTGGTGCATCCGAAAAGGGCTGGTACATGAAACCGACACCGGAGGCGCCCTCATGGGAGATGTGGGCATGGGCATCAATGACCGCAATGTCCTTCAGGGGTTTTCCTGCTTTCGAGAGATCCAGGATCGGATCGTTGTTTTTTTTCTTCTTGTACCCGGCCGGAATTGCCGGCAGACGGAGCAGCCGGGCCAGATTCCCGCCGGCAATGAGCGCTTTGGCCTCAGGACTCAGGACCGAATAATCGATCAATGCCTTGGCCGCTCCGGGAGATTTGGCCAGGGCGCCGCTGCCGAAGAGAAGGCGTCGGGCACCGAATCGGGCGACAAAATCTTCCAGGGCACGGTTTCCCTGATGGCTGGAGAATTCCAGATGGAGATTTGCATGCTTGGACATGAGGGCAATCAGGTAGCGGCTCGCATCCCAGCGGGCTCCCTGCAGCAGAACGGGGAGTTGAGGGTGCAGGGTCAACATCGAGTCGAGTTCCGTGAGCAGCACCTGATTGGAAGGCTCGAGGACATCCGGTCCATAGGCATGTCCGCCGTCGAGCAGAAGGGGAATCTGATGATCTTCCAGCTCCGCCAGCAACGGCCCGCAGGTGTACTCGTCAAAAAAGTAGTGCTGGAACCGGGGGTACATCTTGGCGGCACAAATACCGTTGTCCTTCATCTCGGCAAGGATATCCTTGGGTGCAGGCATCTCTCCCGTCTGGTGAGGCATCACCGACCAGACCCCCAGCAGGCGCGGGCTCTTGGCCAATTCCCGCAGCAGCATGCGATTGCCGTAAGCGGGATCGTATTCCTTCCCTGCCCCGTGCGAGACCAAAGCCCCATGGATACCGCACCACTCCATCTCCGCCAGCAGGGTCTCGGTGGAATATTCCGTCTCCACATCCTTGCGGCCGATCTTGCCTACTGTGGCAAAGCTGTCGATATAGATCCGTTCGCTCATAATCACCAGTAAAAGGGTTTCGCCTTGTCCCGTTCTTTGGGTTCGCATTCCAGGGCATGGCGCAGTGCCCGGAGTGCCTTATCGGCGGCCTCCTGAATGTCGCTTTGTTTATGGGAATAGCAAAGGAACCAGCGAATGTTGGCAAAGATGCCTTCCCGGTACATCTCTCGCTGCCACAGATAAACCAGCCGCTGATTGAACTCCTCGTCCGGGGTGGTAAATTTCAGCCATGGTGCCGGCGGTAAACCCACGGCCTTTCCTTCGATGCCGATTTCCCTGGCCATGTCGTCCAGGTAATGCATCAGCAGCTTGCCCATCGACCATATATGCTCGTGTACCTTCTCCCGTTTCATGATCCCCAAAGTCGAGATGGCAGCGGCCACAGACAGCGTTTCTCCGGCATAGGTGGTAGTCATCTTGAATCGGTCCAGGGTCTTCATGATCTCGCGCCGGCCGACATAGGTCGAAAGGGGATATCCATTGGCAATCGCCTTGGCGTAGCCGGCCAGATCGGCATCGACGCCGAAATATTCCTGCGCCCCTCCGAGAGCCAGGCGAAAGCCGGTCAGAATTTCATCCAACACCAGAAGAATTCCGTTTTCCCGCGTAAGCTTGCGCAGGAATCGAATATACGACCCGCTGGTATCTTCGCCAAAATCGTAAGGGATGGAAAGGATGCAGGCGATGCGGTCCCCGTATTGCCGCACCAGTTTTTCCGCTGCCTCCTGGTCGCCCCAGGGAATCATCCGCACACAATCCTTCAGAATTTCCGGTACGCCGTTGTTCGGGCTGTCCTCGGTGGCAAACCAGTCCGAATAGCCGTGATACCCGGTCATCAGGACCATATCTCTTCGGGTATAGGCCCGGGCGAGCCGCAAGTTGCTGAGGTTGGCGTCTTCGCCCGTTTTCATGAAACGTACCATGTCGGCATTGGGCACCAGCGAGCAGATCATCTCGGCCAGTTCCACCTCGCGTGGGCTGGCCATGCTGAAGAGCACGCCCTTCTGCATCTGTTCCCGCACGGCATCATCCACTTCATCGTAGCCGTAGCCTAGGGTCACCGGACCAAGGGCCAGGCGGAAATCGATGTATTCCTTCCCCTCCATGTCCCAGAGGCGGCAGCCCTTGCCGCGTTCGATGAATTTCGGCATGGTCTCCTGGAAAAAGGGGATCGGACGTTTGGCATTCGTCTGCGTACCCCAGGGTATGAGGGCACAGGCCTTTTCAAAAAGTTGATCGGAGATTTTCATGATGGTTTGCAAACGGGTATTTCTCCCGCCGTATCGATGGTCAGGTGAATATCGGTCTGATTGTGTTTTCCTTCCAAAATCCAGCGACTGCCGTCTTGGCGAAGGCTGCACTTGCCGTGGGGTCCATGGCCGGACTGGGCCGTGCAAAGGGTGAGCAGGACGTGCTCCTGTGCCGGGCCTGAGTTCACTTCAGCGAAAGGATAGACACCCAGATCCTCCGGCAAAGCCAGTTTTCCGCTGCGAACGTTGACGGGCACACCGGAGAATACCTTTCCCTGCAAACTCGCGCCGGGACGCTCGATCAGGAAGGTCCCGTCCGTGGTTGACACCTTTCCCTGCCGGTCGTCATTGAATACCTGGAATCGGGCCTGTACGGCGGCAGGTGAGGTACGCATGGAAATTTGATCCAGGATAAGAAACACGTCCGGTTTGAGGAAGAGGACCGAACGCAAAACTCTTTTGACGTCCTCCTGGACCAGTTGATAAGGCTCGGAGGCATCGCTGGTCAGGACCATCCACCTATCCGTTGCCTGGTAGAAAAGGATACGGGCAAAGGCCCAGGAGGAATTGGTGCCCTCCTTGCCGTCATGATATTGATGCCCTTTTCCATGGATCAGAATGGCTGTATGAGCCTCCGTCTGTCGCAGCAGCCATTGCGGTACATGATTGTGATATCCGGCCCCAAAAGGATCGTGCAGCAGCCGCTGCCCAAAGGCGGAATAAATCAGACTGTTGCGGTCGGCATGTTCGTGATTGGCCGGTCCGCCGCTGCGCAGGGCCAGCAGCGGGCTTTCCGGTCCCCATCCGCAGCGCGATACGACGATGTCGTTGGCAAAACGGACATCGAGCAGGTCCTTTCCCGGCGGTTTGGCCGGCAGCTGGGGATCGAACCAGATCATTCCCGTATAGTGGGCGATCTTGCCGGTATTCATGGCCACATACTGAGCGATCGAATCCCGGTGAATCCTGGCCACCCAGGCGGCAGAGGAGGGTTCCCCCAAACGACGGGCATCGCTGAAATTCACCACCCCTTCCGGATCGTTTTGCGTGGGCATGGACATCTGCAGGGCATAGCGGATGGTTCCGGGATAGTTGATCAGATTCCTTTCATCGATTCCGGTAGTACGATAAAGCACTTCCAGGAAAAGGGAATAGTAGAGGGTTGTATACCCCCAATAGCCCGCCCCTTCATCATAGCTTCCGTCTGCATGGAACATGGTGGCGAACGCCCTGGCGCTTTGCCGCGCCATATCCAGCCACTGCTCCGCCTGCGGATGCCGTCCGAGCAGATAGCAGGCGGACAAGCCCAATCCGGCAATAGGAATGACCTTGAGATTGGTGGCGTTGAGGATGAACGGCCAACGGCTGAGATCGACACGATAGGGATAATCCGATTCCGGATCGAACCCCCACCCGCGCACCCGATCGGGATATTTCATCCCATAGAGAGTCATGTAGCAGGCCGGGGCACCCTTCTCTCCCAGTTGACGTTCCATTTCGGAAAGCATTTTCGCTTCGAGGGCATCGCGCAACCAGTCACAAGCCAGCGATATGGCCACGCTGGTTTCAGAGGCTCGCTGCAGGGCGATGGTGTGTTTGCCGCCTTCGAGAAAATAATCCCAACGTTTGAATTCCAGTATTTTCCCGATCGCCAGCCTGGCAATCTCCAGGTGACCCGGATCTTTGTTGACGGCGTAGACAAAGGAAGAACGTTCCAGAGTCTGCCAGGCTCTGGCCAGATGACGTACGTGATTGTTCAGGCGGAGTTCCTCGAGAAGAAATATCTTATCTGCCGCCAGATCTGCCTTAACATAGGAATCCCACAAGGGAGCGAAACGCGGATGAGCGATCGTCTGCCGTATACGCGGCAAATCGCCGACATCGAAGAGAAGTCCCTTTTTCACCGCTGTTTTACCGGCAGCCGGTTCCGGGCCACTCTGGGTAGCCGACCGGAGAAGCACAAGCGGCGAGACAGCTCCCGAATTCAGTAATTCCCTTCTAGTAAACATTTTCAGATATTTCTTAACTGACTCTAAAATTTGGAGTAGGGGCACGGCGCGCCGTGCCCTGGCGACCGTAGGATGGGAGCTTCTTTTGGGCACGGCACGCCGTGCCCCTACAACAGCTGATAATAAATCCTATCGTATGTTTCTTTGCCACCTTGTCATTCATGATCGTTTCGGCTGTATGTAGTACGGTCATCGCAATATAACAGAAAGCATAACGCCGGTCAAATGGGGACACCCGCATCAATGACAAAGCGGCAAAAAGTCGGTATTTTGTGTCGATTCGAAAATTCTGTACTGATTCGAAAGAGGATGCCGGCGGGATGCCGGCGCTCCCAGGATGTTTTACAGTGGTCCCATGTCAGGCGGGGAGGGTCCGATTCCTGATTTGTTGCCAATAAAAACTCCTTCGTTCGGGATCGGAGGCAAACCATTCCGCCATGGCCCGCAGCCCGCTTCGGAGATCGGTAGTCGCTTTCCACCCCAGTGTTTTCGCGATCTTTTCCGGCTGAGACACCCAGGAATGAGTGTCCCAACAGCGATTCGGCATTTCGCCCCAGCGCGGCTCTTCTTTCACGAGGAAAAGGCGACAGGCAAGTGTCACCAGCCGGCGCAGAGTGACCTGCCTTCCACTGCCCAAATTGAAGATCTCCCCCGGAGAAAGATGCTGTGCATGAGCTGTCTGCAGAAATGCTTCTACGGCATCGTCGACATAAACGAAATCTCTGGCCGTATCCGGATGAACCAGCGGCGGAAGCTTTCCCTCCATGGCATGCAGGACCAGCGTCGGCATCAGGCGAGTCGGTTCCTCCCATGGGCCGTAGATGGAATAAAGGCGCAGGACAGCAACGGGCAGGGACTCCCGTCTCGCCAGGTAGCGGCAGAAATGGGTAGCGGCGGCTTTGGTGACGGCATACATGCTATTGGGTTCCAGTGCCTTTGTTTCCCTGGGCGGATGGTCCTGAAAACCGTATTCCGAAGAAGATCCGGCACAGACAAAAGATAGGAATTTCTGACGGCGGCAGGCTTCCAGAAGGTGTATGGTACCCGACAGGTTGGTATCGATCATACGCTGGGTATCCGTCTGGGAAGAATAGGCACCGTGGGTCGCCAGATGATAAATCCTTTGTGGGCGCACCTTCCGGATCAGTGAATCCACGGCCCGGGCATCGCAAAGATCGATCTCGTGCAGCTCCGCCTTACCGATCTTCCGCAGACGCCAGGGATTGGCAGCGGGACGGATCAGCAAATGGGTTTCCACTCCCTCGTCCACCAGGCGGAAGGCCAGATTGGCCCCGAGAAAGCCGGCAGCGCCGGTCACCAGCGCAGAGGATCTCATAGGTTTTCTCTATAAATAATCGCTATAATCGAGCGCTTCCAGATAGAGGCCGGCCAGGGCGCGTACATCCTTCCTTTCCTGCAGGCCGAGTTCTTCGGCGGTCGCCCGATTCTCCTCCGGGGAGACTTTGCGCAAGGTACCCCAGGGATACACCTCCTCTAAAAGATTCCCATTCCAGGAAGGCTGGGCCAAAGTGGAACACCCTTCCAAACCTAACGCTCGGCATAGACCGCCCAATACCTTTTCCGGATGGGAAAGAATGTCCTCCAATCGCAACAGATGGAATCTTTCCGGATATTTCTCCCGGAATTGCAGGGCATAGTATTGATTGAGCGTCCAACCGAGCATATAGTGTTTCATGGAGAGGGGCATAGGCCGTTTTTTGGTATCGGCATAGGCCGACCATGGATTGCGGACTACATGCAGCACGTGGGCCTTGGGCAGGTCCTGCAGGATCTTCTCCGTGTCGACGACAACAATCGGGCTGTAACCCACATATACCTTTTCCTGTCCGCTCTTCCGGTAATCCTGCCAGGCATCGAAGGTGGCACGGAAGAAGGCGGCGACATTATTGCCCCGCGAACGCGGCAGGCAACGCATGATTTCGGTGAAAATGGAAAGGCGGTCGCCGTCGGAAAACTCGAAGGGCATATGGCGGAACTTGCTGACCCGCGGCGTCTTCGAACGCACTTTGGCCTCCTCGTCGATGATGGCCGCGTAATCGTCTGCGGCGGTGGCTTCGGTCAGGAACTCGGGCCACCGGTATTTGACCGGAAAGGTAGAGGAGAGGGCATCCACAACATACCGGGTACCCAGTTGGGATTCAAAGGGGTAAACCCACATCTGCGGATGTCCATCCAGAAAACGGTGGGTCGTATTCCCGCCGTTTTCATACATTGCCGAAATCATCAACAGTCGAAAATCAGTTTGCATGCCTCAACTCCATAATAAATTGTATCCACATTGGATATCGTCCGCCGCGACCGCTATTTTGCCCCGATCTTTCCTTTTTCTTTTTGCCCCAGAGAAAAAGAAGAACAAAGATCTCTCAGCTGCGATTCCCCGTTTCTTTGTCCCTTTAGCAACGGCAACCGCACGGGCCATCCTTCCGGAAGCAGTTCTACAGAGAAGATCTGATTGCCCAGAGGCCAGGTAATGCCACCCAGAATGTCTCCGTTCCGTATATCCATAGCGAAGACACCGCAACAGCTCCGCCGGGGATCGAGCCCCGGGGCATAACGGAAAAACCTGGGCAGGATGCGGGACACACCGACAAAAGCCACATCTCCACGGAAACATAATCCCCGTGTCCATCCGGGAAGACGTCCGACGCATCGGAACCGGCCTTCTTCGGCAAATCCTATCTCCCCGTATCCACTGTTGTCAATCCACACCTTGCCCTGCCACTGCCGGGCTGAATGGGGACGGGTCAGCCCAC
This sequence comes from uncultured Acidobacteriota bacterium, assembly GCA_964617125.1. Taxonomy (GTDB): domain Bacteria; phylum Acidobacteriota; class UBA6911; order CAINFC01; family CAINFC01; genus CAZTVS01. The sequence goes on along the minus strand of CAZTVS010000004.1, from coordinate 50,650 downwards.
GGGCGATGATCCTCCTGTCTTTTCCGGAGAAGATCACTCCGCGTCCATCCACCGGAAAATTCCGGTGACCCGGGCGGCGATGTCCGGGATATTCCGCGGAGGTCGAGAAATAAGAATCCCGCAGGGACCGCCCGGGCGCGATGGAATTACATTGCAGATAATTTCTATCGAATCGCGGACCCGCCTCGGTCTCGATCGACGGCGGCCACCAGCGGTGGAGAAAGGTCCCGTCCTTCTTCAGTTCCACGATGGCGTTATGTCCGGCAGCGGCACCATACAACTTTCCCTGGATCCAGGCCAGATCGTGAAGATAGAGCGAACCGGGGTAAAAGGTGTTGTGCAACGGGAGGAGAATCTCTTCCCGCTCCCGGCTGACACAGGTTCTGGTTCCGGATTCGTTCTGGAGAACGACAGGCTGCAGCTGCACAATCTGGTTGGGGTTCCTTGTACATGCCAGATAAACCGATCGGGTTACCTCATCCACGGCGATGCCGGAAGGGTGTGGCAGGGACAGGTAGCTGATCTCTTCTCCGCAAGCATCGGAACGGAGGGCCAGCAGCAGATGTTCGTATTCCCTGGCAACCAGGAGAACGGACCGGGTGGAGGCCAGTGCGTCCCACCAGTCCCCGCTCACGCGATAGGACAAGAATCCCTTGTCCAGACCGGAAGCCTCCCGACATGAGGATAGGACATCTTCGCACCGGCGCCAGGTCCGATTCATCTGCTCGTGAAGGAGGGCTCTTCGGGAACTCATGGGTTGGTACTTGAGGCAACATGCCCGGGAAACTTGCGCCACATACGATAAGCCCCCAGGTACATGCGCAAGGCCGAACGCCAGCGGGTAGTGGAACGGCCTCCATGCCGCTTAACGGATAGGATGGGGACCTCCAGCACCGGATAATTATGTCTGCGGCATATGACATGGAATTCCAGATCGATCAGGTCATCCTGCGAGGAAAGGTGCACCAGATGATGAAATTTCCGGGGAAATATCTTCGGGGTACCGTTGATGTCCCAGTAAGGCAGATCAAACAGCGCCCGACATTCCATATTGTAAAGGAGAGATCCCAGACGGCGGCTCCGGCTTTCCCGAATTTTGCGATTGGCCTTGATGACCACATCGGGGTTGGTGTGGGCATATAAAAGCATCAACAACAGATCGGAGGCACTGGTACGGGCCGAATTGGTATAACAGATGTGAACGCCCCGGGATTCCCGTATACCGGTACAGACGGCACTTCCCCATCCGGCATGCGGACACTGTAGGGCCCGCATCCGAGGCTCTCCTGCAGACACATCCCGACATCGGATCCAGGAGTCATCCCGGCTTCCGTTTACCGCCAGGATCAGCTCCCAGGCAGCGGGGAAACGCTCCAGGGCCGCCACATACTCGCCGACAACGCTTTGAATATGGTCGGCCTGGTTGTAGACGGGCAGGATAATGGAGTAATCGATCTCGTTCAAGGGACCACCCTCATCTATTATGGAGCGCCAGAAGAGCGGCAGCGATCTTTTCGCCGGATAGCCCATAACGATCGTTCATAAAGGCCTCTTTTCCGATCCGGCCTCGGGGAGTAGCGGCAACTCCAACACGATGCAAGCGACAAGGGATGGACTCTTCGGCGATGATCTCAGCAACCATGGAGCCCAATCCGCCATTGAGGAAATGTGCTTCCACGGTGAGCACCATCCGGTGAGCAGCCAATACATGCCGCAGGTCTTCGATCGGTGCCGGATTCAGGGTTGCCACCGAGGCCACGGTGGCCGAAATATCTCGTTGTTGCAGTATTTCCGCCGCCTTCAGGGCATCTCCGGCAACCGGTCCCATGCTCAGCAGCAAACACTCTTTCCCCTGACGCAGCAGGTCAATGCATCCCAGGCGGAAACGCCCCTCCAGCCCAGGTACGGTCCTCTGATCATCTTTACCCAGTCGGAAATAAATGGGCCCCGGCAGATCAGCGGTCATCCTCACTGCCTCGGCCGCCTGCCGGTGATCCGCCGGCACCAGCACGGTCATATCCGGCTGCAGGCGCATCACTCCAACATCTTCCAGTCCATAATGGGTAAAGCCGGCTGGTCCGTATTCGAAACCTCCTCCGACTCCAAAGATCCGGACCGGCAGTCGATGAAAAACCGGGCCGTTGCGGATAAATTCATAGGGACGCAAAGAAGAGAAAGTAGCCATGGAGTAGCAGTAGGGTTTTAGACCGCTCTGGGCCAGGCCGGTGGCCAGACCGATCATGTTCTGCTCTGCGACCCCGACGTTGAAGAACCGGTCCGGATAGGCATCAGCAAATGGTTCCAAAACCGTATAACCCAAATCCGCTGTAAGCAGCAGGATGCGGTCATCCTTCGCCGCCATTTCCACCAGGGTTGCAAGAACGCTCCTTCTCATGATGCCGATTCCACTTCCAGCATAGCCTGTCGGTACTGTTCCTCGTTCATCGGCCAGTAGTGCCAGCGAATCTGTCCCTCCATGAAGGAGACGCCTTTACCGAATAGGGTGTGAGCGATAAGAACATGCGGCGGACCGCCGTCATAATCCAGGCCCTGCAGTCGATCGGCGATCTCTTCCTCATCATGGCCGTTGATTTCCCAAACATCCCACCCCATGGCCTTCCATCGATCCGACAGCGGATCGAGAGAGATTACGTCCCGGGTATAGCCGAAGGCCTGCTGTTCGTTTTTATCGACCAGGACCGTCAGATGGGAAAGCCGGTGATGAGCAGCAAACATCATGGCTTCCCACAAGGATCCTTCATTGCACTCGGCATCGCTGATCAGAACAAATATGCGACCGGGGATTTTCTGATGGCGCAGGCCCAACGCCATTCCGGTGGCAATGGAAAGGCCCTGCCCCAAGGAACCGGTGGAACACTCCACCCCGGGTAGGCCATGCTCCGGATGAACCCCCAGGAGGGTATCGTCGCCGCAGAAGGTGTTCAATTCATCGGAGGAGAGGATGCCCTTCCGATACAGGGCAGCATATAAAGCCAGGGCAGCATGCCCTTTGGATAGAAGAAACCGGTCTCTTGCCGGATCCTCCCTGTCGGGAAGATAGAGGTGTTTTCCATAGAGCACGGCGATCATATCGGCCACCGACAAAGCGGATCCGATATGCCCGACTCCGGCACGATAGGATTGTGCCAAAATGATTTTGCGCAGTTCGTTTCCCGTCAAATCCGCCGAGCCTTTTCTGAATGTATGTCGTTTCGCGATCCCCCAAACGAAGATCAAAGGAAAGAAGTTTATCACCTCCTTCCATTCACGCCAAGAGAGAGAAATCACCGGGGACCTGACGGAACAGGCAGTCAGCGGCGGGTACGCCCTCTTTGCCGCAGGGACTGAAGCGTGGCCGCCATCCGGGCCGTCTGCTGCGGATAGCGGCCGGCCAGGTTGTTGCGCTCACCCAGATCCTTGCTCAAATCGTAAAGCTGAGGCTCCGTATCATTCCCCAGTTCGATATCGGTATATCGATTGTACCTGGCTCCTTTTCCCGGTTCGATATATTTCCACTTACCCTGCAGCAGAGCAAGGGTTCCGGCATGCTCCACCAGGTGATCCCGTCCGGTTTTCGATCTGCCGAGAAGGGCCGCAAGATGATTGAGACTGTCGGGAGCATCCTCCTCGGCCAGATTCTGCCCGATCAGGGCCGAAAAGGAAGAAAGCAGATCGATCTGGCCCATCAAGGCAGGAGAATCCCCTATTTTGACTTGCCCCGGCCAGCGCACTAGAAAGGGAATCCTGGTCCCGGCATCGAAAGCACTGTACTTGCCTCCCCGCAATGGCCCGGCAGGACGGTGTCCGTCGAGTTTTTCCACTGCCTGATCCCTGTATCCGTCATCGACCACAGGGCCGTTATCGCTGGTAAAAAGGACCAGGGTGTTCTCCCTGAGCTGCAGGCGATCTATGGTTTCCAAGATTTGCCCGACAGACTCATCGAGCTGCACGATGGCGTCGCCACGCGGTCCCATACCGCTCCGGCCAGCAAAACGAGGATGAGGAACGCGGGGCACGTGAATATCGTGTGTGGCAAAATAAAGAAAGAAGGGACGCTCCCGGTTATCCTGCAGAAATCGTATGGCTTTTCCGGTGATGACATCGGCGATTTCTTCATCCTTCCACCTGGCTTTTTTACCTCCGCTCATATACCCGATGCGGCTGATCCCGTTCACGATTGTCTGATCGTGGCCATGGCTGGGATGCATCTTCAACAATTCGGGATGATCTCTCCCGGTGGGTTCTTGGCCCACCGGATCGGAGTAGCTGACCCGTATGGGATCTGCAGGGTCCGCATCGACCACGTGATGGTCTTCCACAAACACACAGGGCACACGATCGCCTGTTGCCGGAAGGAGAAAATGATAATCGAAACCGATCTCGGATGGTCCGGGCTTGATCTCCCGGTTCCAATCGACATTTCCTTCCCCCAGTCCCAGATGCCATTTCCCGACAACACCGCAACGATATCCGGCTTTTTTCAGAACGGATGGCAGGGTGGTGCGGCCCGGTTCAATGATCAACCGGGCATCTCCCGGAAGAACTCCCGTACCCTTTCGGCGCCAGGCATATTCTCCGGTCAACATGGCGTATCGGGAAGGGGTGCAGGTCGCCGAAGGGGCATGAGCATTGAGAAAGCGCAGGCCTTCGGTTGCCAGGCGATCGATATGGGGCGTAGACACCCGCTTGGCCCCATAACAGCTGATGTCACCATATCCGAGGTCATCGGCGTAGATCAGGACTATATTGGGCTTTTGCGCTGAACGATCGATTGCCTGCAACCCTCCGGCCGGAAGCGCCGAGGAGGCCATACAGGCGAAAAATTCTCGTCGGTCCATATTCCCCTTTCTGTTTAGGAATACTATATTGCGCCGAAGAATGGTAAGTCAACCGACCGCGGGGAAAACATTTTCCCTGTTTTCGGGAATTGTGATAAAAAGGGAGGAGCAGGAAAAGGAAACAATCGGATAGAACCATGGAATGGAAAAAGGATTGGCTGCGCTCATGAAAACGGAAGACAGGATATCCCGAGAGGAAACTCCCCATCATACGAATTCGGCTTTTGCCCTGAACCGGCGCACGCTGCTGCAAACCCCGGTAGCCGTCGCCTTGAGTGCCGGCTTGGGGCATGCGGCCGACAGAAAAAAGATACAACGGGAACGACTGGTCCGCCGGCATAATCCCATCCTCCGCAATCCGGATCCGTTTTCTCCCTTTTCGGTCGGCAATGGAGAATTCGCCTTTACCGCCGATATCAGCGGACTGCAATCTTTTCCCGAGGCCTATGCCTCGGCGATCCCCCTCTGCACTCAATCCAACTGGGGCTGGCATTCCTTTCCCTTGCCTGCCGGAGTTCGCAAGGAAGACTTCCGCATGACCCCTTATGACACTTACGGCCGTGCCGTAGGTTACCCGATCAAAGCGGACGGGCAGGAGCAACTCTACCGATGGCTGAGGGAGAATCCGCATCGATTGAATCTGGGTCGTATCGGCTTTCGCTACCGGAAAACGGACGGAGCCATCGCCCGCATGGAGGACCTTCGGGAAATGGAGCAGACCCTGGATCTGTGGACCGGTGTTCTCTCGAGTCGCTACCGTATCGAAGGGACACCGGTGGAAGTCCGCACCTGCTGCCATCCCAACGAAGATGCCATTGCGGTTGAGATCCATACGGCGATGCTGACCGGCGGAAAAATAGAACTATGTTTGTCCTTCCCTTACGGCTCTCCGGCCATCGACGGTTGCGACTGGAAACAACCCGACCGGCATACCACGACGATCGAAGCGCAGGAAAAAAACCGTATACGGCTTTTCCGTCAACTGGACGCAGATCATTATGCGCTGGAATTGTGCTGGGAAGGTGACAGCGAGTGGCAGAAAAAAGAGCCCCATTCCTTTACCCTGATCCCCAAGGGGACGGCTGATTCCGGATTTCGCTTCCTCTGTCGTTTTTCCTCCGGTCCGCATCGGGGACAATCTCTCTCCCCCCAAAGGGTCTTTGCCGACAGCGATAAGCATTGGCAGCAGTTCTGGTCCGAGGGAGGTGCCGTAGATCTGGAAGGAAGCACTCATCCCCAGGCCGAGGAACTGGAACGGCGCATCGTCCTATCGCAATATCTGACAGCCATTCAATGCTGCGGATCGCTTCCGCCACAGGAGACCGGTCTGACCTGCAACAGCTGGAACGGCAAATATCACCTGGAAATGCACTGGTGGCATGCGGCTCACTTTGCCCAATGGAATCGTCACCCTCTCCTCCATCGGAGTCTGGAATGGTATCGGACCATCCTTCCCGAGGCCTGTCGCACGGCGGAGCGGCAGGGATATGCCGGTGCTCGCTGGCCGAAAATGACGGGTCCAAATGGGGTCGACAGCCCTTCTCCCATCGGGCCTCTGCTGATATGGCAACAACCGCATCCCATCTACTACGCCGAGCTCTGCCGGCAGGCGGATGCCTCCGGGAAGACCTTGCAGCAGCTGAAGGATATTGTCTTCGCGAGTGCCGAATTCATGGCTTCCTACGCCTTCCACCAGAAAGAGAAAGACCGATACGTTCTGGGACCGCCGGTGATCCCGGCACAGGAAAATCACGATCCCAAAACCACCTGGAACCCCACCTACGAACTTGTCTATTGGCGATGGGGTTTGGAAACCGCTCAGACCTGGCGTAGACTCCTGGGAATGGAAATGCATGCGGGATGGGCCAGGGTCCAGCAGAAGCTTTCGGCTCTTCCCATCGGCGACGGGCTCTATCTCGCCCATGAAAACTGTCCCGACACCTTTACCGCGAAAAACAGCGATCATCCCTCCATGCTCGGGGCCTTGGGTGTCTTGCCCGGGAAGGAAAAGGAGGTAGATCGAACTGTTATGAAGAATACTTTGCATCGGGTGATGCAGGATTGGAAATGGGAGACCAGCTGGGGCTGGGACTTTCCCATGACCGCCATGACGGCGGCACGATTGCAGGAACCGGAGATCGCCGTGCAGGCGCTGTTGCTGGAAAGTCCAAAAAACCGATACCTGCCCAACGGTCACAATTACCAGCGGCCCAACCTCCCGCTCTATCTCCCGGGAAACGGAGGACTTCTTTCCGCCGTGGCCATGATGGCCGCCGGCTGGCAAGGAAATCCGGACAGGGATGCGCCCGGATTTCCCAAGAAAAAGGGATGGAAGGTGCGCTGGGAGGGTTTGCTCCCGATGCTGTAATACGCCGTGAGATCAACCAACCCCGGCCCAAGATGATGATACATAAACGGAATGGAGCCAACGCTTTGGAAAAAAAATCCCGAAGATACGGTAAAAAGGAATATACACGCCTGGCCGTCACTCCGCCGGGAAGAGTGCCCCGATCGGTCGATGGAAGGCTTCGGCCAAAGGAGGCGATTCAGGCAACTCTTTCTTCGGGAATCCTGGAAGAATGCCTGAACCGGTTCGATATATCGATACGCCATACTCACGCACGCATCAACGCCGTCGTCATCGAACTGCCCAGTCACTTCGTGCCCGGGTTGGAAACCTATCTCCAGGAAAAGGGACTCATGTATGAAAGGATTTCCACCGTCGCTACATGCTCTGCCTGTCAGCGACAGGACCGAGGTTCTTCTCTCCACCCCGTCAACCGTTTCGGAACCGCGGAAATCCGCAGATAACGGTCCGGCTAAGACTGTCCTATGAAATCCCCGACGGAAACGCCTCTACCGGCTGAAAGCATTGTGGTCAGTGTCATTCTGCCCTGGTGCGGCGAAAAGGAAATCGAAGAGAGTCTGAACATTCTCGGTTCTGCTCCCTGGATGGAGATCCTGGTCGTCGACAACCGGAGAGAACCCTCGACTCCGCCTGTGTCTGACCGGAGCGTGAAATGGCTCAGGGAAAAAGTTCCGGGTGCTGCCGCAGCCCGTAATCGAGGCATTCGTGAAGCCCAGGGAGAGTTCCTCTTTTTCATGGATTCCGACTGCATCCCGGAGGCGGATTGGGTGCAACGGATGCTGCAGCAGATGCGTGACACCGGGGCCGACGGCATTCAGGGACCCATTCTCAGCCGTCAGACACATCCGGTAGCACGTTACATTCAAGCGGAATTCGAACAACGGCAGAGCCGCCTGGCCGCCCATGGAGAGATCGCCCTGATCAGCAGCGGCAACTGCGCCTATCGCCGACAGGTTCTGACAGAGACAAAGGGTTTCGACACCAGCCTGATTGCCGGAGAAGACACCGAACTCGCTTTTCGCCTGCGGGCCAGGGGGTACCGACTTCTCTATGTAACCTCCCCGGCTGTTTGGCATCGGCATCCGACACGGATCCTTTCCCTGCTGCGCCGCAAATACCGGTATGCTTTTTATCTAGCCGGTATCTATCGCCGGTATCGTGGCCGTATCGCCGAAAACACCCGCACACCCCGAACCCAGTTGATGGCCATCGGATTATGGTTTCTCCTTCTCCCCGGTCTGTTTTACTTCGGTCTGACGGGAGGGCTGGCCATCCTCGGAGCGCTTCTGGCTACATCGGTTCCTTTATGTCTGAAATCCGGTCCGATTGCCTTGCTCCTTGCCCCACTGTCTACGCTTATGAATTCGATAGGGTTGATCTGCGGGCTTTTCCGGCTATGGATAAAGAAGCCGTGAGGTATCTAAGTAAAAGCCTTTTTCTGGCCGCCCAGCGGAGAGCGGACCGCCTGGCGTACCGCCTTTTCGGCAGCAAACGACAAAACCCGGACGACCCTTCCGTCATTCTGGCCTATCACACCTTATGCCGACGGGAACCGGTCCCTGTTTGCCTGCAGGGGGAAACCGCGCGCACCATCGATTTCGAGGAACATCTGCGGCAGCTCCTTGGCGCCGGTTACCGTTTGGTAACCATATCTGAGTTGATTTCCCAATCGCAGAGGGAGAAGTGCGCGGCCATTACTTTTGATGACGGTTACGCGAGCGTCTACCGCTATGCCTATCCCCTGCTGCAAAAATACCAGGCCAAAGCGACCCTGTTCGTCACCGTCGGTTTTCTCGCCGGAAACACTCGACCTCCCTGGGGAATAAAAGATGCGAGATTATGCCGGGCCTTCTCCCGGACTGCATCCCTATGGGATCCCTGTACCTGGGACGAAATCAAGGAAATGGCGCAAAGTGAACGGATGGAGATAGGGTCCCACAGCCAAACCCATCGCTTGCTGGGGAGGCTGGCCCCAGAGGAAGCCCTGGAAGAAATGATCGCCTCCAGACAGACACTGGAAAAGCATACCGGGAAAAAGGTCACCATCTTCAGCTATCCGTTCGGTGTCGGACGCTATGGCGCCTATCGGGCGGAGTCTGCATCCTGTTTGTCTCAGGCCGGTTATCTGGCATCCTGCACGGGAGAGGAAGGCACATTCCGTTCTTCGCAGGACCGCTACTTTCTTCCCCGCTTTCCGATCCGTTATGGCGATCAAGGAATCGACGTACTATGCCGTATCACCGGACAATCGCTCGGCGGCGGCTCATGGCAAAACCTTTTTCATCGTACATTCTCCTCCGCCCATGACCATTAAATACCGTTTCTTTTCTGCGGAGGATGCGCCGGCCTTGTCCCGCTTCACCAAAACCTTCCTGGATCCGAGACATCCCTCCTTGAGACGATCGCAGGAGCCGGAATATTACCTCTGGCGAAATGACCTCAACCCTTTCGGCCGGGGCAGCATCGCCCTGGCCGAAGAGAACGGGCGATTAGTCGGATGTTTCGCCCTGACACCCAAGCGAATCCGTCTCCATGGAGAGTCCTTGCTCGGCGCAGAAATCGATGACGCTTTCGTCTCCCGGGAATTTCAGGGCCAGGGCATCTTTCGCACGCTGGCAGATATGATCCTGGAGGAGGCCCGGCAGAAAGGGATCCGTCTCCTCTACGGAACACCCAATCCCATTTCCTATCCGGTTTTCCGGCACAAACTCGGATTCTCGGAACTTCCTCATTGCCGGGTGCAGATGGTTCTCGGGTATTGCTGTCCCTTCCCATGGAAATCCCATCGATACCGGAGGGAAGGAGTAGACACGGAGAAAAAGACTCCGACGCTCCTGTCCTCCCTGATGGCTGAAGAGAAATCGGTACAGGCACAGGATATCCTCGAGATCGTTCATGATGAAGAGTATTTGCGCTGGCGCTTTATCGCCAACCCGGATTCCTATCATTTCAGCCCCGACCATTTGGTACTGAAAGAGGGTTTTTGGGGGCACCGAAAGATCGGCTATCTTGCCGACCAGATACAAGGCCGGGGAAACAGAAATGGAATTTTAAACGCGCTGCAGTCGGCCAGGAGATATTTTCATCGACGGGGAATTTCCCTGATGGCCGCCTGGGTGCAGACCGCCATCCTGGATCCGATCTCTCTGGCGGGCCATGGCTTTGCCGCCGTACGGAAAAAACCGGTAGTCATCCGCCTCCTGGATCCTTCTACGGATTTCGCCCGGATCACGCGAGTTCCCTTTCACATGGCCGATTCCGATAACATCTGAACGGCCCTCCACCCATTCTTTTATGCTTTCATCGATTCGGCCGGATGCAGCAAGGATTTGATGATGGAGAGCAACTCCAGGATATCGAACGGTTTTTTCAGACAGGCGCTGGCTCCCAACTTCAGAGCTTCGGTAAATTCACTCTCATGAGCCACACCGCTGATGATCACGATCGGAAGATTGGGGTGAGTCTTGCGCGTGATTTTCAACACCTCCAACCCGGCCTTTTTCGGCATACGCAGGTCCAACAACATCAGATCGAAATACTGCCGTCCCACCTTCTCCAGTCCCTGAACCCCATCCCTGGCGGTTTCAATCCGGTAACCTTTTAGGGTGAGAGCGTCCTCTATGATGTGACAGATATCTTCTTCATCATCGACCACCAGGATAGAGCCGAGAGAATGGTCTGCCTGTTTCCATGCCAGGTTGTAGAGGTTTGATTTATCGGAGACGGATTGCGGCAACAGACAGGATGTGGCCGGAAGCGTGATACGAAAGGTGGAACCCTGCCCCAGACGGCTGCTCACTCCGATCTCTCCCTGGTGGGAAAGCACGATCGATTGACAGATGGCCAATCCGAGGCCGTTGCCTTCTCCATCCTTCTTGGTGGTGAAGAAGGGATCGAAAACCGATTTCAAATCTTCTTCCCGAATGCCGACGCCGGTATCGCTGATCTCGACCCGGATCTTTTTGTTCCCCTTCTCCGCGCGGATGGCGATCCCTAAAACACCACCCTCGTTCATGGCCTGAATGGCATTGACCATCAGGTTGAGAAATACCTGCTCCATCTGTTTCTCATCCGCATAAACCGGCGGTAAATCGGATGCATATTCCTCCTGCAGCAGGATGCCCGTACTCTTCATCCGCTGGCTCAGGAGACTGACCACATGGCTGATGATCGGCTCGATGGCAATCGATTCGAACTTGGGTTCCGCCGGACGGGCCAATCCCATCATATCGTGAATGATCTTGGCGATTCGTGCCGACTGTTCGATGATCAGCCGCAGCGATCTCTTCTCGCTCTCGTTGGCCGCATGGGAAAAGAGGAGCTGTGCCCTTCCGGATATCACCGTGAGCGGATTGTTGATTTCATGAGCGGCTCCGGCGGCCAGACGTCCGACGGAAGACAATCGTTCCATGTGTATCAGTTTTGTTTTTGCCTCCTCGATTTGCCGGATAGTCCGCACCAGCTCGTCTGCCTGCTGTTGATTGGCTTCCTGCAGGAGTATTTTTTGCAGTGCCAATCCTGCCGCCCGGCCAAACTGGCGTAAGAGGTCGATGCTCTCCCGATTGTCCCAGACGGCATCGGCCAGTTCCAGGAGGATCTGTCCTTGATTGCTGCCGTTGGCCTCCATGGAGAGGACAATCAGTTTGCCTTCATGCAAAGCGGCACTGATCTCCATGCCGGCCAGGGCGGCGGCAACTTCCACACCTACGGCCACCTGGTTACCCAGATCGGCCACGGCCTTTTCCACCAAGGAAACCTGCTGGCGTTGCGAGAGACGGGTATAATCGATCGTCAGGTCGCAACGAATGGGCAGCAGTATCTTTTCCCATGGCGACTGAAAATCGACTTTCATATAGCCTTCCAGAGCTTTCGCTTCCGGACGGGGAATAAAACCGAGTATACGATGATGCCTGGCGGTAGCACTCAACAACTCAAGGATGGTTAGTAAAGCACGGCTGGAAGTAATGGAATTCGGCAGGGATTCCGTCATCCTCCGGATGGCATCCAGCACCTGGCACTGTTGTGCTAAACGATGGTTGTTTTCGGTCATGTCGGTCATAATGCGGCTAATCTCATTGTTGGCTTGATTGACTGCGGATAGATAGAGCTCGAGAGAAGTCCCTTTAAAATCAAACCAGCCGGAAACCTCTTCAAATCGATTCAGTATCTCCCGGCTCAGGGAATCGATTTCTTTGCTGCTCAGCCCGGAAAGTTCCGAAAGACGATGGGTATCGTCTTCGGCAAAGAGATCGCCGCTGCATCCAAACCGCTGAATATTGCACAGACAGTTGGCACACTTGACAATCCAGGGGAGTCTCATTCCCTTTCTTCGATCCAGTTGATCGGCCGGTTGATGATGCAACCAGACCGCCATGGCCAAAGGCTCCGGAAAACGCCAGTGCGTCATCAGATGGTAAGCGATATCGGTATGACCGATACCATAAACGATCTCTTCTTTTTCCAGGAGCCTCATCGATTCACTTTGAGCATCTTCCAGCGTTTGTTCGTAGAGCGTATTGTTCCATTGGTAGAGAACCAGCTTGCCTATATCATGTAACAATCCGGCGGTAAAGGCCTCCTGGGGTTGCGGATAATCGAATCGTTGTGCCAGAAGTTCGGCGGCTATGGCGGTGGCGATACAATGATGCCAGAAACCCGCCAGATCGAACTTGGTACCGCTGGGCAGATCTTTGAACAAACGAAAAACGATTAAAGACAGGGTGATCGTACGAATCAGGTTGATCCCCATCAGGTTGACCGCATGTCCGACAGTACTTACTTTTCTACAGGCATTGAAGTGAATAGAATTGCTGACGAATAAAATTTTGGAAGATAATGCCGGGTCGACTTCGATTAATTGGATGATTTCCTGCAGGTTGGTGTTATCCTTCCCGGCGATTTCGATCAATTTGACAGCCACAGGCGGCAGAGTAGGTAGTTGTTTTAAAGATTCCACATACTGCTTTAATGCAGATCGATACATAAAAACTCCCGGAAAGAATCGACCAACCGATCAACTCCTGATGCACCCTCGAATTCCATATCTTATTGTATTTCTTTATAAAATGCCAGATAAATCAGTATCAACAGTGGGGAAAATTTAATAAATGCAGAGTTGGATTGGGAGTATTTCTATCCACTATTCTGTCTTGGATCCCAAAACATGGTGATCGTGGTTATGGGGACAGGAGCCCGGTAACGCATGTCCTCCTCAATTTTCAGAGACACTGCAGGAACGAATGGAAAATTCACAGGGCAAGGACCGGCCTTGCCCTTACGATTCATTCTTTCGGTTTGTTTAGGGACGTCTTCGGCCACGGCAGGGCTTTCCATCGAGGATCGGACTCATCGCTTTCAGTAGGATTAGCTTTTTTCCGGCGGCTGACGATCCCAGCTTTTTTGTTTGACTTCGTCCGATTTGCATGGTACATGATTCATATATGACTCTCGTTCATTTATGAGGATTATTCATGAACCGTCGCGATCGAAAAAAAGAAAAAACCCGCCTTCATCTTCTGCAGATTGCCATGGAACGCTTTGCCCGCCATGGCATTTATGCCACACGGGTCGAAGATATCACCGAAGCCGCCGATGTGGCCAAAGGGGTTTTTTATAATTATTTCCCTTCCAAAAATCGCCTGATTGCCGAACTGCTGTCTCAGGGAGTGCTGCTGCTGGAAAAATCCTACCTGCAGAAGATCGACGGCCGCATACGGGGTAAAAACCGGATCCGGGAAGTACTCGTACAGCAGGAATCTTTTTGGCGGGACCACCCGGACTATGCCCTACTTTTCCACCAGTCCCGCGGTCTTCTGCTCCTGGAAGGCGGATCGGCGGAACTGAACCATGCCTTTCGCGATTACATACGGTGTATGGCCCGCTATCTGCCATCCCATCCCCGATCCGAGGAATCGCCCAAAGAAGAGGTGCTTCAGCAAGCCGTCATTCTGGCTGGACTGGTATCCGGTTATCGCTCCTTCGCCTATGCCGCCGGCTTCCCCCTCGACCTCGATCTGGTGCTGCAAACGGCCACCTCCGGAATACCAGGCACCTCGGCGAAAAACCGCCTTCCGACATCATCCCAAACAAACAAAACCCAATAATCCAAGGAGGAAACCATGTCAGATTTTTATCAAGTCGGAATCGTCGCTACATTGCATCGGCTGGTGGAGAACGACTATCTGATACTGGAAAAAGAGCTGACCGGTTACGCCGAACAGCGTCCGATTGCCCTGGTCCTTCCGGCGCTCTTCCGTGAATTCGAAGGAAAAGCACTGCCATCCATCCTGGAAGAGCTGAAAACGGTTCCCTATCTGCGACAGATCGTCGTAACCCTCGATGCCGCCGACCGCGAACAGTATACCTATGCGCGCTCCATGATGTCCGCACTCCCTCAGGAAGTTCGTTTTATATGGAACAGCGGACCGCGCATACTGGCCCTGATGGATCGGCTGCGGGAGAACAATCTACCCATCGGAGACCGGGGAAAGGGGCGTTCCTGCTGGATGGCCTACGGATACATCCTGGCCGATCGCAAGAGTGAGGTCATTGCTCTCCACGATTGCGATGTCCTGACCTACAATCGGGAATTGCTGGCCCGGCTCTGCTATCCGATCACCAATCCCAACATCAACTTCGAATTCAGCAAGGGCTTTTATGCCCGGGTCACCGACCGCATGCATGGCCGTGTCACCCGTCTGCTGATGACTCCCCTGATCCGTGCCCTGCAAAAGATATTCGGACAGCTGCCTTTCCTGGTTTTTCTGGACAGCTTCCGTTATCCCCTATCCGGTGAGTTTGCCATGAGAACGGACCTGGCCCGAGTCAACCGTATCCCTGCAGACTGGGGCCTGGAGGTGGGCGTCCTGGCTGAAATCCACCGCAACTGTTCCGTCAAGCGGGTCTGTCAGACGGAACTCTGCCGAAACTACGAGCACAAACACCAGGATCTCTCACCGACCGATCCGGGGAAAGGTCTGATGAAAATGGCCGTCGATATCACTAAAACGATGTTGCGGACGCTCTCCGCCGAAGGAGCGGTCTTCTCCTCAGGGGTTTTCCGCACCTTACTGTCGACCTATATACGCATCGCCGAAGATACCATCACACGGTACCATGCCGATGCCGCCATCAATGGACTCTATTTCGACCGGCATGAAGAAGAGGTGGCCGTAGAAACCTTTGCGAAAAGCGTTCGCATCGCCGGAGAGGCCTTCATGGAGGATCCGCTGGGACAACCCCTGATCCCGAACTGGAACCGGATCACCTCGGCTTTGCCGACCTTCCTGGACGAACTGAAAGAAGCGGTCAAACTGGACAATGCATGATCCGGTCCAAGGAAAAGGAGGAGACAGTCATGTCGGAAACCAGAGCCATCATCCTTTTCACCGATCTGGACGGCACTCTGCTGGAGGAAACCACCTACTCCTGGGAAGCGGCCCGTCCGGCACTGGATCGCATACGATCCCTGCCGATCTACCTGGTTCCCTGCTCCAGTAAAACCCGTGCGGAGCTTTTACCCATCCTGGAGGAGCTGGACTTTCAGCATCCTTTCATCGTAGAGAACGGCGGGGCGGTTTACTTTCCGGAAAGCATTGCCGGAATCGCCGATTCTTCGCAATACGATGTCCGTCGCTGGATCCGGGTCGAACTGGGAGTGCCGTACCGCAAACTGGTCGATTTTCTCTCCCGCATACGGAAAGAGCTGAATATCCCTCTCACCGGATTTCACGATCTGCAAGCGGTCGAGATCGCCTGTATGTGTGGATTTTCCCTTTTGCAAGCGGAGAGAGCCAAGGCAAGAGAGTATGACGAACCCTTTCTGCTGCCGTCTTCGGAAGAGTACAAGATGGAGAGAATCCTTGCGGCCGCCGCTCGGGAAGGATTAACCATCACCCGTGGCGGCCGTTTTTTCCACGTCACCGGCAACAACAATAAGGGCCATGCGATCAGAACCGCCGTCCACCTGTTCCGCAAAAAACTGCCGGCCATCGTTACTGTAGGGATCGGAGATAGCCCCAATGACCTTCCCATGTTACAGACCGTAGATCTCCCGATCCTGGTGCAGCGTCTCGGAGGGCAGTACCATCCCGATCTGACAGCCCGAATACCTGAGATAAGCCTGGCACCCGGGATAGGTCCGGTCGGATGGAATCGGGCCGTACTGGACATGGTGGTCCCCTTGTTGGAAGGAAATCCGCCGGCTTCCACCCTTTCCGTTCGATCCTGTTCAGAGTGTGAGGAAACAGGCACATGATCCAGAAATCAACGTTATCCAAAGAAGTGCAGCAACAGCTCGGCGAGATCGGCACGGCGGATATCGTAGTCGGTATACCCAGTTACAACAATGCCCGAACCATAGGGCATGTCGTCCGGGCTATACAGCTTGGATTCGCCAAATATTTCCCCGAATCCCGGGCCATTCTGATCAATTCCGATGGAGGATCGACCGACGATACCCCTGCGGTAGTGAGCCGAACCAACATCGAGGACTACCATACCCTGCTGGTGACTCACCCGCTTTTTCCCATTCACCGCATCATCTCCCCTTATCACGGGATACGGGGAAAAGGGAGTGCTATCCGACTGGTTCTGCAGGTGGCCGAGGCATTACAGGCAAGGGCCTGTGCCGTTGTGGATGCGGATCTCAGGAGCATCACCCCCGAATGGATCGATCTGCTGCTGCGCCCGGTCTTACAGAAGGAATTCGATTTTGTGGCGCCGCTCTATCACCGCCACAAGTTCGATGGAACCATCACCAACAGCATCGTGTATCCGCTGACCAGAACGCTTTATGGCCGGCGGGTTCGCCAGCCTATCGGAGGAGACTTCGGATTCTCAGGCCGGTTGATCGATCACTATCTGACGCAGGATGTTTGGCATACCGATGTCGCCCGTTTCGGCATCGATATATGGCTGACGACCACCGCCATCACCGGAGGATACCGTGTCTGTCAATCCTTTTTAGGGGCCAAGATCCATGATACCAAGGATCCCGGCTCCGATCTGAGCGCCATGTTGACCCAGGTGGTGAGCTCCGTTTTCGCATTGATGGAAAACTATCACTCCTTCTGGCGGGAGATACATACCACGGAACCGGTGCCGGTTTTCGGTTTCAATTACACCGTCGGACTGGAACCGGTACATGTCAACGTAGAACGGATGATTACCAATTTTCAATCCGGCGTCCGCGATCTCGCTTCCATCTGGGAAATCGTCCTGTCGGCAGAAACCTGGAAGGAGATACGGGATCTTGACCGGAACCCCAATCCGTCGTTTCGATATCCTGCAAATCTCTGGGTTCGAACCGTTTACGATTTCGCATTAGCCTGGCGTGCCCATCGTATCCACCGGGAGCACATCCTGAAAGCGCTCACTCCGCTCTATCTCGCCCGAACCGCTTCCTTCGTACTGGAAAACGCCGAGGCCCAGGCAGAAGAGGTCGAAAACTGCCTGGAGGATCTATGTCTTTGCTATGAAGCGACCAAGCCTTATCTGCTGGAACGTTGGGATTCCCAAGGAGGAAAAGTAACATGACGGATATGTTCATCGATACCTTATCGGTCGTTTGGAAAAGCTACCAGGAAGGTTTGACGGCGTTTCTGCCCGGCTTCCTGGCCCTGGTCATCCTCTTTTTTTCCGGATGGGTACTGGCAAAACTTTTAAGCTGGTCGGTTTGCCGGGCTTTACGGATGGCCAGATTTGATCGCTATTGCGGCAATTCCGGGCTGACCCATGTGCTCAGTCGCGCCGACATTCAAACTCCTCCCCGTATTCTGGCCGGAAAAATGATCTTCTGGGTTGTATTCCTGTTTGTGGTCTTTTTCGGGCTGAATGCCCTGGGCCTGGAAATCTTCCGGGAGATGATCTCCAAGATTTTCCTGTACCTGCCCAATCTGATCATGGCCCTTTTCATCCTGATCCTCGGGATGTTGATCGGAGCCTTTCTGTCCCGAGCCGCCCTGCTTACGGCGGTCAACAGGAATTTTCCTTCTCCCCGGATCATCGGATCGATCGTCAAATACACCATCTTCATCCTTGCTTTTGCCATGGCCCTGGAAGAATTGAAGATCGCCGGCAACATCGTCACCGCCGCCTTCTCCATCGCCTTCGGTTCGGTCATGCTCAGCCTGGCGATCGCCTTCGGCCTTGGCGGCAGGGATGTCGCCCGGCGGATCATCGAGGAAAGGGTGGAGAAGAAGAAAGAGGTGGAAGAAGACGATTTCCATCATTTATAATCATGGGCATAATGCAGATTTACCAGGTGCTTTTTCCACAGCTGGACGACTCGCAACTGGAGGAGATTTATCGGGAAATCGATGAAAGCAGGCGCTTCGGGCCGACCTACCTGCTGATGCTATTCCTGGCCTGTATGATCGCCCTTCTGGGACTGCTGACCAACAGCCCGGCGGTCATCATCGGCGCCATGCTTATCTCCCCGTTGATGGGACCCATCCTGTGTTGCGGACTGGCCTTGACCCTGGCGGACTGGCAGCTGGGCAAAAAGGCTCTGAAGAATGTCCTGCTGAGCGTTATCGAGGCTATTACCATTGCCGCGATAGCAACCTGGCTTTCTCCCCTGAAGGAATTGACCCCGGAGATTCTGGCTCGTACCCACCCCAATCTGATGGATCTGCTCATTGCCTTCTTTTCCGGTATCGCGGGAACGGTGGCCCTGGTCAAATGGCAGAAAGGATTGACCATCATTCCCGGGGTGGCCATCGCCACCGCCATCATGCCGCCGTTGGCCGTGGTCGGCTATGGACTGAGCACCATGCAATGGCAGGTGGCTTCCGGCGGTTTCATGCTGTTTTTCACCAACCTGATGTCGATCATCATCAGCGCCGATCTGATCTTCCTGGTGGCCGGTTTTCGCCCGCGGCAGCAGATGGTGCCACAGAAACACCGGCTGATGGTACGAAACCGCATCCTGGTGGCATCTATCGTATTGATTCTCATGTCCATCCCGCTGATCCACACTCTCTCCCTGGCCGCGGGACACGCCCGTTTACAGCGGGAAATCTCCCGAATCCTGCAAAACGAAATGGAACAAAAGAAAAAATCCCGGATCGTCGAGATGAACTTCGACGAAACCCAGGATCCGGTCCCTATCGAGGTGATCATCCATACCATCAATCGCTTCGATAAGGAAACCATCGACGACGTATCCCGAAGCCTGTCGGCAAGAATCGGAAAAAGTGTTCGGCTGGACATACAGCAGATCATTGTGGAAGAGGCCGGAGTAGGAGACACCGCCCGCAAGCTCGATATCCTGAAAGGCGGCGGAGAGGCGGTTCGCGAATATGTACGCGCCGAGATAGCCCGTATGCCCTTGCGTAACTTCGAGCAGAGGATTCTGGATTCCATCTCCCAGGCAGCCCGGGAAACCTTCTCCGTACTGCCGGACATACGGCTGCAGCAGACGCAAATCGTTCTGGAATCCACCGACCGGCCTATGATTCTGCGCTGTGCCATGGAATCCGCTCAACCGGTTACGGAACAGGGACGGCAGATACTGCAAAACCTGCTGAGTACGCGACTGGCCCGGCCAGTGCGCATCGAGGGAGAGAGCCGCCTACGGGCCCCGGAGTATTCCCTGGTTCTCGATTTTTCCCGGTTTAAAAAAGGCACCATCCGGCTTACCCTGGAAATACAGCAGAAACTGGCCGATTTTTATCGGCGGCTGGACCGTTCCGGAATCGATTTTCGAATGGTCATTTACTGCGAGGCCCCCTCGCCGGAAGAATCCGAAATGGCCAAGAATCGCATCCAAGCGATCAAAGAGTATTTTCTCCATTCCTTGAAGGTACAGGAATCGGTACTGTGCGAGAGAGTGGACCATTCCGGAAAACTGGCCATCGATCCTCCCCTCCCCGCCGGAGCCGTCCTGCTGGAGGGTATGCAAATCTTCTCCTCCGATTGAAATCCGCTTCCCAGCCTGAAGGGTTTCTTTCTCTTCGGCACCCTATTTCCTGAACGGATTGGAAAGAGCTCCCGGATATCGATCTTACAGGCTTAAAAAGCCTATGCCATCAGCGAATATGGTTAAGGCTTCCGGCTATTGCAGCCAGAAGTCGGAGGTGGAATCTGGCAGTGAAGATGGCTAAGAGCCGACTCATACTGGTTGACAAAGGAAATATTTTTTGCCAGGTCGCCAAAAACAGGAACCGTTTCAATGAATTCCAGATGACCCCGGGAACCCTGATTATGTACTTTTTCAAAGAGCAGAGTGCCCATGTCATCCTGTATTTCTGCCGGGTCACCCATGCTCTCCAGATAGCAATACCACGCAGCGATAACCAAAACGCCCATTTCGGCCTTTTGATCTTTTAGCATCTGGTCGGATATGGTGGGTATCAGGAATTTCGGAATCTTCGCAGAGGAGCCTGAAAGTATCCTGTCAACGGAATCCCTGATATACGGATTTCCAAATCGGCCGATCAGCGTCTTCACGTAATCATTCAATTCCGAGACCTGAAAATCGTCGATATTGGGAACAGCTTCCTCGTTATAAAATTTCATAAGGGAATCCAAGATGGATGGGTCGGCGACCGCTTCATGAATGAACCGGCAACCTGCCCGTTTCCCCAGAAAACCCAGGAAGGAATGTCCTGCATTCAATAGTCTCAGCTTCATGTTTTCATAAGGGGTAACATTCCTCACGAATTCTGCACCCACCGTTTCCAGCAGGGGCCGATCGTTTTTAAAATTGTCTTCCACAACCCACTGGAAAAAAGGTTCCGAGACAACAGGACAAAGATCTTCGATTTGAAATGTATGCGCTAAAAAATCTGTATCCTCTCTGACCGATGCGGGAGTAATCCTGTCCACCATGCTGTTGGGGAAAGCGACATTTTCCAGAACCCACTCTTTCAAATCGGGATACGCCAACGATATATAGGTCAGGAGCATCTTCCGCAGTATATCCCCGTTGTGCTGGATATTATCGCACGACAGGATGGTAACCCTACCCGAACCTGATTTCCTTCTCCGGTCCAGTGCACCCGACAGGTAGCCAAATACCGTTTTGGGGGTTCCGGGATTTTCCATGTCCCATAGTACAAGCGGATGATCCGACAGAAACCGACCCGTAGAAGAATCGAAGTTGTAACCCCCTTCCGTAATGGTCAGTGTGATCAGCCTGGTTTCCGGTGCGGCCATCCGGTTCATGGCCGCCTGCGGATTCGGCGGGGCATGCAAACATTGAATAATGGAACCAATGACACTCACCTTAACGGTTCCGTCCTCTTTTTTCTCCGAAAGTGTATATAAACAATCCTGCTGTTCCATTCTTTTGCAGATGGATTCGTCCTGCGGGAGTAATCCTATGGCGCAAATACCCCAGTCGGTGGCATTTGTTTCCTGCATGTATCGGTCCATGATATACGCCTGGTGGGACCGGTGAAAATTCCCAAGACCAATGTGAACCATTCCGGCCGATAAAGAGGAACGAGCATACGTTGGAATATGGATTCGCTTATCCAGTCTGGAAAGGGTGTTTTGGTTAAGTCGCATGTCTTAAAAAATATTACAGGTCGATGATCACTTTTAAGGTTTTGTCGCCCTGGTTTTCAATATGCCGATATGCCTCCGCATATTTCTCAAACGGGAAACGATCGGTCAACAACGGTGCGGTCTTGATCTTTCCGGAGGCTATGCTATCGACGGCCAGCAGGTAATCTTCCTGACGGTACATCATGGATCCAAAGAGATTCAATTCATGTTCTCCGACGTAATACATGTTTACAACCGGATTTTTTGCATACACTCCAAGGATGACGACGTCACCCCCTTTTTCGATATTCTCAATCAGGACATCGAGGGAAGCCTGCACTCCGGCCGATTCAAAGCCTGCCTGGAATCCCTCCTTCCCAAAGCACTTTTTAACCCCCTCGGCGAAGGCGGTTCCCCTAAGACTGAGCACTTCATCAATACCACATTCCTTCGCCCTGGCCAGCCTGTATTCACTCAGGTCGGTGATCAGCACTTTTTTGGCCCCTCTTGCCTTGGCGAATTGCGCCACCATGTTCCCGATGGTTCCGGCCCCGCTGACCACGACATTTTTACCCCTTAAATCATTGGCCCGCCCGGTCGCATGCGCCCCTACGGAAGCGGGTTCCACCATGGCCCCCTGGTCGAGGCTCATGGAATCGGGAAGCACCACCAGGCGGTCTTCCTCAACGACAAAATAATCCTGAGCCACACCTGGAGCCTGGAATCCCTGTACCTTCAGGTTCTGACAGGCGTTGTATTGTCCTCTTAAACACGGGCCGCATTTCCCGCAAACCAGTTGGGGCCTTGCCGTAGCCTGCATACCTACCCTGGCCCGGGTTACGGCACTTCCTATCGCTTCCACCACACCGGAATACTCATGACCCTGGACCACCGGGTATGGGGTTGCCGGATGTTTTCCGTGATAAACATGAATATCCGAGCCGCAGATACCAATTCTTCGGATACAAAGCAATATTTCCTTCTCTTTTAAAGGCCCCGGTTTTTCTGCCTCCCGGAACACAATCTTCCCGGGTGCTGTCATAACTGCCTGTCTCATATCTTTCTCTGTATGGTCAATTATTTCTCCTGGTAACGCTGAAGCAAAACGGCAAATAAAATGATTACTCCTTTGATGACCTGCTGCGGATAGGCAGGTACGTTCTTTAAGTTCATGATATTTCCGATCATGCCTAAGATGAGAACGCCCAGAAGGGTATTCAGGGCAGATCCCTTCCCCCCTTTCAGCGAAGCACCTCCTATGACCACGGCCGCAATCACATCGAGTTCCATTCCTATCGCCATGACGGGTGAACCGACGGAGGATCTTGATACCAACATAATTCCTGCAAGGGAAGATAAAACACCGGCAATCATATAAACGGCAAACTTATACCGCTGTACCTTGATCCCCGACAGGCGCACTGCCTCTTCATTGCTTCCGATCGCGATCACAACCCGTCCAAAGACATTGTAGTTTAATATCACCAGAACGATTCCGAAAACAGCAAACAGGACGATGGCCGGATTAGGCAGGCCAAGAAAATATCCGCTTCCGAAATGAACCAGGGCCAGCTCATCTTCATGAACCATAATCGGAGCTCCCTTGGAAATAATAAAACCGGTCCCCCTGACAATTGTCATCAGAGCCAGTGTCACGATAAAGGGAGCCATTTTCTGATAGGCAACAAAAAAACCGGATATGAACCCGACGACCAGACCCGCAGTCAAGCTTAGAAATACGGAAGAGGGCCAGTCCATCAGCTGTGTGAAAAAAGCAACCAACACTCCTGACGTGGCTACAACCGATCCCACGCTCAAATCAATTCCGCCGGTCAGTATGACCAGCAACATCCCCATGCTGATAATCCCTACGGGTGTTACCTGTCGGAGGAGGTTGAAAAGATTGGAAGTAGTGAAGAAAGCATCCGAGAAACATGCCGATACGAACAGCATGATGAAAAAGATGACTTCCGTATTATATTGAATCAGAAGCTGAATATACTTTTTTGTCATGGCAGGTATTTCTATTTCGTTCAATCTGTCTATCGAACTCCAATAGCCAGTCGTAATATTTGTTCTTCCGAAAATTCATTTTTCGATAACGCCCCCTGTACGGATCCGTTTTTCATCACCAGGATCCGATCACACAATCCCATCAGTTCACTGGTCTCCGAGGAAATGACCAGGATCGCCACCCCGCTTTCCGCCAGTTCATTGATCAAAGCATAAATTTCCACCCTGGCGCCGACATCCACTCCCCGGGTTGGTTCATCAACAATTAAAAATTGGCAGCTCCGGTTCACCCATTTGGCTATGGCGACTTTTTGCTGGTTGCCGCCGCTTAAATTACCCACGATCATTTCCCGGCCGGAAACTTTGATCCTCAACCTTGCAATCAGTTCCTCTGCAATCTTCTTCTCCTTTTTCCTGTTAATAAATCCCAACCGGTTACTGACGGATCCCAAACTGGTAAGTGTGATATTTTGTGAAACCAGAAGATCGAGCAGAACTCCTTTCTGTTTTCTGTCTTCATTCACCATCCCGATTCCCAGTTTTACCGACCCGCTGGGTGAACCGGCGTTGACCTCTCTGTGGTTCAGCCTTATGGTTCCTTTATCTTTTTTCACTGCCGCGAAAACAGTTTCTGCCACTTCCGTTCTTCCGCTCCCAACCAGGCCGGCGAGGCCGAGCACCTCACCCGAGCGTATGGAGAACGAAACATCTTTCACCCGGTCTTTATAACGGATGTTCTGGACTGAGATGATCTCTTCGCCCGGTTGGACCGTTCTTTCCGCAAACATAGTTCCAAGGTTCCGGCCCAGCATCAGGGCGATCAGGGAATCCTTATCGGTCTCATTGATATAGCGGCTTCCTGCCGTCACACCATCTTTAATGACCGTAACCCTGTCGGCAATAGAAAAGATTTCACTGAGATGGTGCGAAATATAAATGACGGACACATCCTGCTCTTTTAATTCTCTGATGATCGCGAATAGTCTTTCGATCTCCCTGGTTCCCAACACAGCCGATGGCTCATCCAGGATCAGGACTTTTACTTTTTCCGACAGGGCTTTCGCTATTTCAACAATCTGTTGTTCGGCTACGGTCAAGGAACTCACTTTACGAAGAGGATCGATGTTGAATCCCATTCTTTGAATCAGTTCGGAAGAATCCCTGGCGATCTTCTTCCAGGGTACCCGGAAATGCCTGTTCAGCCGGTTCAGGTAGATATTTTCGGAAACCGACAAATCGGGTACAAGGGAAAACTCCTGATAAATGATTCCGATCCCCAGTTTTTTGCTGTCGGCTGTGTTCTTGATGTGTACCTCGTGACCGTCGATAAGGATTTTGCCGCTGTCCTTTTGATGGGCTCCCGAAAGAACCTTCATCAGGGTAGATTTCCCGGCACCGTTCTCACCCAGCAAAGCGTGCACCTCACCCGGTTGAACTTGCAGACTCACATCTTTCAAAGCCCTGACTCCGCCGAACGATTTGGCGATATGCAACAATTCAACCCTGTTGATGGTATTCATACGGGTTTTATTTTTTTTAAAAGAATGCCTTGGGATCGTAATACTGTTCCACGTTCTCTTTGGTGATTAAAACGGCCGGGGTCAATATATGCTTATCGATATTTCTTTCTCCGTTTAAATATCTCACGATCGTTTCCATCATCATTTCTGCCATAACGCCAGGACTGTTCAAGGCAGTAGCTCCCAGCTTACCGGACAGGATGAGCTGATCGGCCTCTTTTTGCCCGTCGACTCCGGCGACCAGTACCTTGCCTTCCAGGCCGGCTTCCTTGATTGCCTTCAGGGCTCCCATTGCCATGGCATCGTTTTCGGCAAACAGGAGGTTGACTTCCGGTTGAGCCACAAGGATATCTTCCATAGCCTTCAGGCCACCATTGTTTGTCCAATTACCCCATCCCTGGGAAACGATTTTCAGGTTTGAGCTTCCCAGGGTCCTTAACTGCGTTTCCATAAAACCCTGAATAAAACCGAGCCTTTTCATTTTCCCCACGGGATTGCCCTGTCTTCCGCTTATGATGGCAGCGTTCACGTTTGCTTTTCCCATTTTTCCGGCCATCCATTCCCCGATTAAATATCCATTGCCGGTATTGTCGGCTTTCACGCCGGAAGTGATTTCCGCGGAGGGATCAATACCGCTGTCGATGGTAAATACAGGAATGCCGCTCCTGACCGCGGAATTTACCGAGGTGACGATGGCCAGCGGATCGAGTGGATTTACGATTAAAATCTTTACCCCGGAGGCTACGAGGTCTTCCACGGCCGTGATCTGCCTGGCGATATCATCCTGCCCGTCAGCGGAAAGGAATTGCATGCCATACGATTCAACATTTTTTTTAATCTCTTCCGTCAGTACCATGTAGTAGGGTGCATTCAGGGAAGGCGTACAATAACCGACTTTTATATCGGAAAGATCGATTTTGCTTTTATACCGGTGTTCCTTCGTATGATTGGATTCGATTTTTGTGCGATCTTTCAGCCGGCAGCCAGGGAAGGCAAGCAGGAAGGTTATCGCCCAAAGGACAAAAAGAGCTGGTTTGATGGTTCTCATAGAATTGAATTTTTTACTAAGCACCAATAGTGAATCCTGTCATTGCTAAATATCCATCAGATTATATGGCTTCCTCATTGTATGATAAACCCTGTACTTTAATGACAGGAACAGGGTTGGGAGATAAAAATGAAGAAATGGTATTGGCTGATATGGGCACTCCTCGGTCTGATACAGGAGATGCCGGCAGAGGTGCGCTGGAAGGTTACGACCAGGGATGAGCGAGGAATAAAACTGGTGCAGGCGATCGCCCGGAATACAGGCGCTCAGGCGGAACTTCTGGGCCGTTATCCATTGCATGAGGAGACCGTACAACTTTCCGCCGATGCCGTAGCCCTAGTCATGTCCGGATGGCAGGGACCTTCCGTCGTCAAGAGAGTTCGTGGCGAGAAACCGCTGTGGAGCAAGACCCTGGTGCAGCTATCGGACGGAAAAGCGGCATGGCAGACGGGATTCGTGACCTTCGACCGTGTGGCTACCGAACACGAGATACGCTGGGATGAAAGCCGAAATAGTATAGTCGTAGTCTCTTATTGCGATTTCGAGGGATACCGCTTGGCACCTGGGGCCGAGATTGCCACCGAAACGCTGCGAATCGAGAGAGGGACCGATCCCTATGTCGCCCTGGAGCATTGGGCGGAAGCTGTAGCCGCCCATTATCGTCCGCCGCTTTGGCCCAAAATCCCGGCCGGTTGGGTAGGATGGTCATGGGTCGACAGCTTCAACATCGAGCGATACGAGGATGTGGTACGGCGCAATGCCCAGGCTGTGCGGAAAAAACTGGCTGGATTCGACATCGATTATATTTGGGTCAGCCTCGGCAACCTGGAAGATCGCCGTCCGGGAAACTGGCTGCGGTGGAACCGGAAGCTGTTCCCCAGCGGGCCGGAAGCACTCATCACCGAGTTGGGGCGGCTGGATTTCCAGCTGGGACTCTGGGCCGGCGCCTACTGGCTGAATTCCGAACTGGAAGACTATGAGCGGCTGAAGGATGCGGTACTCCTTCGCGACGGCCAACCGATCACCGTGCCGAGTTCCCAATGGGGAACGTCCTATATACTCGATCCGACACATCCCAAAACCCAGGAGCACATCCGGCGGGTATTCGAGACCTATCGCCGCTGGGGAGTGCGCTATTACATGATCGATTTTCTGAATGCCATCGGCGGATCGACTCCCGGTACCTACCGGCCGGACGGCTTCTTCGACCGGTCTCTCGTTCCCGGCCCGGAGACCTTTCGCCAGGGACTTCAAGCCATCCGGGCTGCGGCCGGCGAAGATACTTATTTGCTTTCCAGCACCGGCCCGACAATGCAAGGGGTAGGACTGGTGAATGCCGCACGCGTAGGCACCGACTACGGGGAGGGACGGCCGCTGGACGGAGAGGGCAAGGGTTTCTACCCCGGCACCTTTGTCATCAACAACGCCTCCTACTGGACATCCCACCGACGGGCAACCGATGCCTGGGCGACACACTGGTTCATGCATCGTCGGCTGTTTCTGGCCGACTCGGGCAACGTGCTGACCGTCGATAAGCCATTACCTCTGGCCGATGCCGAGATTGCCTCCACCATCTTCGGCATGAACGGCGGCCCGTTGATGCTGGGAGACGACATCGACCGCATCGATCCCTCGCGGCTGGAGATGATCCGTCAAGTCTTTCCCCGGCTGCCGGAAGCCGGCCGGCCGCTGGACCTGTTCGAGGCACCCGACCCGGAGTATCCGAAGACATTCCACCTGCATGTGGCGCGGGAATGGGGCGAGTGGGACCTGGTAGCGGTCTTCAACTATGGAAAAGAGTCACTGCAACCGGTCATCGATTTTCTCCGGCTGGGACTGCCGGAAAACGCCGACTGCACGGTGTGGGATTATTGGGCCGGCAAGTACATGGGAGTACATACGGGACATTTCCAGGGCTCGGTACCGCCGCAGTCGGTAAAGTTATGGCGGATTGCCGGGCGACAGAGGCACCCCTGGCTCCTTTCCACCGATATGCATATCCGCCAGGGCCAGGCGGAGATCGAGTCGTGCCTATGGAATGAGTCGGAAAAGACCTTAACCATCCGGGCGCAACGCCCGGCGGGATTGCAGGGCAATGTATACCTCACCGTTCCCAAAGAAATGTCGTTGAAAGATCCGGCCGGCCTGTGGCTGGCCAAGGACGCCAACGACCACACCCTGGTGGTACGCTGCCCCTTCGAATTCCGGGATGGCAATCCGGTGGAACACCAGATCCGGTTCCGTTAACAAGAACTGACCCGACGAGGCTACAGGATTACCCACCGATTAAAGCGAATGCAGAAACTCTTCCACACTCATCCCTGCATTACGAATCAAAGCCCGAAGGGTACCGATAGATAGTTCTTTGTGCTGTGGTATGGAAAGATTCACACGACAATTCGGTTTGGTCATCACCAGATGGCTTCCAACTTGACCGACGATTTACCATCCTGCCCGCTGGAATACGCAACTCATCGAAGCCAGTACTATCCGAGTGGAACACCCGACTCCATTCGCCTCCGGTGCAGGGTTGAGCGTGCTAAGGTTTCATAGTGGATTTCGCTTCCAGCTCACCCAGAATACCCTGAAAGTCGGGCATACTGCGCAGGGATTCCCATTCAGGGTCCTCGACCAGCCGGCTGCGATCGCCGAAACCCATCTTCAACGCCCGGCGCAACTCAGCCAATGCTTTTTTATGTTCGTTTCGCTTGGCATGAGTTCGAGCTGTTTCATACACAGGGACAGGACTCTTGGGACGCATCAAAGCACAAATAGCAAAATCGGCCAAGGCCGCTTCGAATTGGCTCCTTTCACGCCGTTCCCAACCGAGATAGTAGGTTCCGATATAAAAGGCATCCAGCACTCGAACCGCCACCAGGCGAGTGTCGCCATTTTTCGCCTTCCGGTCATGCTCCAGTCCGGAGACACGCTGCTGGATCTGGAAAAGAATTTCCTGTCGATTGCTGCCGCTGTCATAAGACTCTTCCCCGCCGTAAGGTTCTTTCGACGGCAGGTCGGAAAGAATCCTGCTGGAGTAAGATTCGGATTGTGTTTCCGAGAGCCGCTCCAGTTGAAGGCGCAAATTTTCCAGGCGGGTCAACAACAGTTTTTCTTTTTGGCTGCGGGTCCTGGATTGCTTACGCATCCGGGAGGCTTCCGGCAGTTGATACAGATGTTTGGCTTCCACAGAGAATTCGTCGATCGGTTTTAACCCGGAGAAATCCCGGGACATCGCTTCGCACTCTTCCGCCGCCTCCTGCATCTTTCCGGCGGCTTTCAGGTCGTTTACTCTCGAGGATCTCCGCTGGAATTGGTCATCGATAAAGTGTGTGTTCCGAGAAATCCTTCCGGCCTGCATGGCCATGAGTTCCAGCCACTCCAAGGCATAGGAAGCCAGATCCTCCGGCGGCCAGTCATGCCCGCCCTCAAAGGTAGCAAAACGCGCCCGGATATCACGGGATAATAATTTCTCCACCACCGACCGGGTAAGGTCGTAGTTGAAATCGGCATCGCCGGCGATGCCGAACCAGGCGAAACGTATCTTCTCCGGTACCAGCTCTTCCGGAAGGATAGCCCCGGCACAGGCGATGATTCCACTCCCATACCCCTCGGCCAGCATCCAAGCCGGCGATGTCCCCCCGGACATGCCCGTCGTATAGATACGCGCCGGATCGAGGTTCAGTCGTGCATGCGTATCGTGCCAGACGGCTTCTATGGCCTTCTTGATCGGAAGACCGGGCCCGTTTCGCGCATTATTGGAGGCGGCGACGATGTACCCCAAACGCTCGGCTGTCTTCCCGAAAAGCCGCACCGGAATCACTCCGCGGGCTCCCGGATCGAAGGCATAGAGGATCGGCCAGGATCGATCGGGACGGTACGTCGAAGGCAGAAACAGCGCATAGCTCTGGGTCGAATCCCCCTGACAGGGGACGCGTTCCAGCACCTGCCCCAGAGGCAGAGAGAACTCCTCCAGCGCTGCAACCAAAAGGCCGGAACCGGGAGAGACACACCCGGCGACCCACAAGAATAAGGACAGGACCGGCCCTACACCTATTGCAAGGATCGGAAATCGTTTTTCCCTAAACATCGATACCATCATGCCACCCGGCTTATGGAGGAAATGAAGAAACACACCGATTCTATTCACGTTACCAATAAGCATGCCATCAGTCCTCTCAGGCGTCCTTGAACCCAAGGAGGGAAATGTGGCCACTTTGCCTCTATATACTTTATAAATTCTTCCGAATACTTTTTAAAACTGGCCTTCCTATCGCCCTTGAGCAGACGTTGGACAGCACTGACGGTTTCCGATGCCAGGGACGAGTAGAGCAAAAACAGAAAAAGTTGATGGCATCGATCCTCATCTTCCGCCTGCTCACATATCTCAGCGAGAAAATGAGGAAGCAGCAGACTCCATTTTTCCTGAGTACGAACTTGAAGGATGGTCAAGGCTCCCATCAGT
The DNA here is from genome assembly GCA_964617125.1 of uncultured Acidobacteriota bacterium. GTDB lineage: Bacteria > Acidobacteriota > UBA6911 > CAINFC01 > CAINFC01 > CAZTVS01. Next base: position 19,908 of record CAZTVS010000004.1, on the reverse strand, counting down.
ATTCCAAGCACATTCTCCTCGGTCGATCCGAAGACCTGTTTTCGCCAGTCGTTATCGGAAAGGATCTCTCCCATCGAACCCTCCAGAGCCTTATTGGTATAGGCTTTCATCCTGAGAATAAAAGCGATGGCGATCTGGTCGGGGAGGGATTTGTCCGCCAGCTGGCGCAGAGTCGCGCACAGTTGCTCCACCGAGTTCAGCGTTCGGCTGGTGGTTATGATCTGTTCCAGGGCTGTGCGCTGAGACTCAGCTTGGAATGCAGCCCACTGGAGAGCGGTTTCCCCTAAATCACACTCCAGGGCATAGGTCGGGTCTGTCGGAGGTTCCACGATAATCGGAAGAGCATCGATAAGGCATCTTATCAGTGCTTCATGAAATTGAGATTTTATTCCTTCATCCTGTTCCTGCGGTTTCAATGGTTCCATCTTTCTGCCCATGATTGCCAACAACGCCATTGCCCAGGGAGAGGAGATGGTGGTCGTCACATACCTGAAGAATGAACAACCGATCGGAGAGCGAGCGACCAACCAAACGCCCAGTGATTGTTCCGATGCCGGGACGATCCAGTTTTTCCGATAGAACCGCACCGACTCCGGGTCTTCTGGAAACAACGATGCCACTTGCTCGGAAAGCCACCAGGAGAAACAGGCGATCTTGGTTCCTTCGCTCTCCGGCAGATGCGCTTCCAGATGGCGTATGAAGTGGCGAGACAGATCGCGCCGCAGGGCCCAAGGCTCTTGATCTAAGCCATCGTCACTTCGTTCTCCTGATCCATTTACGACATCCAGTATCTCCCGCCAGAGTTCCGCAAGCTTTCCTTCCGGGATCCATTCCGGACGAAGGACAAAAACCGAGCAGGCATGATATCGAGGGATAGGTCCGGAGGCTCGCTGTGCCCATTGCCAGATTTCCGGCCACACCTCGACAGAGGGATGTTCGGCAATCCATTTGCTTACAACCTCTACCATGGCAAAAGAAGGCGCCAAAGGCAGGTAACCCAATCTTGCATAATACCCGTCACAAGCTTCTTGTAGGGTGCCCGCTCCGCTGACCACGGATGAAACAATATCCGTTAACTGTGAATGCTCCGATTCAGGATTAGCAACCTCAAAGCTGAGGGAGTCAAAGGAAGACACGGCCGGATGGAGGATGCGCGGAACATAAGTATTCAGGCTATCCTGGATGATCGTATCGCAAGTGAGGCTTTGACGAACGGCCTGAAGTGCCACCAGCAGATCGTCATTCATGGCATCGCTCAGAGCGATGGCCGCCGGACGCCACTCATGCGATGCATCCGACGAGATTGGCGTTCGCATCTTTTGCAGCACATCTCTGGTCTTCGGTGTGATCCGCAACAATCCGTCAGATATCTGCCGGTCGAGGTACATGAAGGCAGTATTTCGTACTGCCGATATCGATGAGAAAAGAAGCAGCGAAACATCCAGGATAATTCGTTTCGGCTCTTTCTCCTGGTTCCGGTACAATAGCAGCGGGCCGGGAGAGAGAGGGATGCGTTGCTCATGATGCGGATCGCGAAGGATTTCCATATCGATATCGCCGCCGATAGGATCGATAGACTCTTTAAAGAGGTCCAGATCCAGGAGTGCCGTCAGAGTGCGAGGATCGATGCGCTGAAAAGAACGAAAGGCGCAATTCCACATCTGCAGTTGCAGGTTGTGAAACGCTTTCCGTATTTCTTCCGATTCGGCTTCTGGTGCCGAAGGCACCGAACCTGCGGCATCTTTCAGGATTTCCAATACGATTCGCAAGTAGGTTTCATTGCTCAGATGCATGGCTTTCTTGACTGCGAACAGGGCCTCCGCCATGCGCGGATTCTTATAATGGCTGTGAGTCAACAGAAGGGTGCGCGACAGGAGCATACGAAGCACCACCTCGCCGGCCTGCACCTTCTGGCATGTGTTCATCACTTTAGGAGCGGAGGGCAGTAATTCGCGGCAACTCCAGTCGGTCAAACGCATTGCACACTCGGCACTGAAATTCTCATCGGTCCACACCAGGACCAAAAACTCGGCGATGGTCGAGATCCATGTCATATGAAGCCGTATAGCCATGGATTCCTGCAGCATGGTGTTTTCCGATCCGCGGAAGAGACCTTCATCGCGCATGCAATCCTGAACGTATTCGGCGACAACTTGCAGGAGATGCCCAGGCGGATTGCCTCGGTGCCGGGCGGCCAGGATTTCCAGCATCTCCGGCCGTGGAATGAGGAAACGATAACGCCATGCCATAAGCTGCAAAAGGGCATCTGCCGCTTTTCTCGGCTCCAGCTTACCGGAGATCATCAAGGCTGTCACCACCACATCGGAACCGAAAGCCGCCGGTACCGTGTCTGCTGACTCGTTCAGGGTGAACACCTGGCAAACCCGATCATCGGCCAGAAGCGGCAGCTTAGTCTCCAGGGAGATGAAACATGCAAGAAACGGCAGATAATCACCGGTCTCCCAGTCTGCTTTGCGCATCGTTTCGGGAACGGTGTGGGGCACGAAACGGAAATGTGAGTTACTACGAAGCCGGCTCCACATGTCCATATGCCATTGACGGGTCTCTTCCTGCCGGGCGAAGGCCTCCAGGCGCTGGACTATTTCCTGTCGGGCCGTTGAAGTAAGATGCACCCGGTAAAATTGCGCAACCGTATCCAGCATGCCAAGGCGTGCCACGGTTTCCAGTGTCATCAGTTCCATGCACACGTCCTGGAATTGTTCCAGCCCGGGATGTTTCCCGTCCACGGAAGATGGCTTGGAGCAGACCTTTAAAACCTTGGCATACTCTTCATCGTTTATTAATCCAACCCGATAGATCGGATCGATCAGATCCCGTAGTCGGTACTTCTGATCCGGAGATTCGCCATATTCGTCGACGATCGGTATGGTTTCGGACGATCTGTCTCCTTCTTTTATTACCAGAATCCGCCCGGCGGTAATATGTTTGACGATCTGTTCCGCGATTTGTCGCTGCGAGAGCTGGGGAAGCATCATCTTGGCGCTCTCTTCCAGGACTGCAGGCAGATAGCCGACAGGAACCAGTATCTCGCCGAAGTACTCCGCTGCGGCACCTAGAAGATTCAGACGATGGAGGGTTACCAGGGCGGAGATATCCGCGACAATGCTTGTTCCTGCCGGAGGGCATTCCAGCGGTAACAGTTCCCGCCGGCCGTGTTCCGATTCGCGAGGATGGAATCCGTTGGTCGAGTAGATGCCAAAACGGGCCCGGTTGGCAGGGTCATCCCCGATCCAGTCCATCTCCTGTGTTCGAATACGCCAACCCAGGTATATGGCATTTCCCGATGTCAGCTCGGCCCAGATCCAGGGCATGCGTCCCTGCACCATCTGGCTATGGAGATGTTCGTCGCGATCCCGGATCTGCCGGGAGGTTTGCAGGATCATCTCCTGCATCTCGTCCGTTTGCAGCCTTTGCATGACTTCCGGATCGATCTTCCCTTCCTCCTGCAATCGGATCAGCTCTCTCAGGACAGCCTGCCCCTTCTCTTCCTTTCCGGCCGCTTGCAGGATCATCCAATAGGTAGTCAGAAAGTCAGTTTCCCCTCCAAAGCGTTCCTGGAAAGGTTCCAGCGATTCCAGTGCCCTATCTGGCCGTCCCAGGCTGTGATGCAGCCGGGCCCGGCCCAGGACCGCCGCCAGGGGCGGATTCTCCCACCGGCATAATTCGTTATAGAACGACAGGCTTTCCTCCGGTCGATACAATTGGGCCAGGCAGATGGCCAGATTCTGTGTATGGGTGGGATTGGACGGTTCGGCCGCATGCAGGGTCCGGAATTGGACGGCGGCCTTCTCCAGATCGTGAAGCACGGACATGTAGATATAAGCGAGATTGCCGTGTATTGCGGAATCCTGTGGCCCCAGTTCCGCCAGCCTTTCGTAGCACCAGGTGGCCAGATCGTTCCGTTCGGCCTGGATGGCCAAATCTCCCGTCTGGCGCAGCAGACCGGCATCGCAGGTCATTTTCGCCGCCTGGAAAAGAAGTCCCACCGCCTCGGCCGGTTGACGTTTCTGCAGTAGTGCATTGGCTCGAAGCTGCAGCCAATAGGGGTCATCCTCTGACTTATAGGCGTCAAGGATATCCATAGCCTGATCGGAATTGCCCTGTCGAAGGGCGACCGCTCCTTCAAATATGGCATAGAGCTGGGGATTGTGCGCCGTAAGAGTTCTAACGAGGGTCTGGCATTCCGTAACTTCAGGATCCTCGAGATATTGCCAGATCTGCGAAAAAAGACTGGAAAGTTCCTCCTTCTTTTCGTCATTGTCAACGATCGTTAGCAATCCTTTAGCTCTGGCGAATGCTTCGATAAAATGTTTCTGACCAATCGATTCGACAAGCGCCGCCAGCATTCCGGCAGTGAAATCGCCGGGGTGATCCCTACGGAGTCGATCCGGAAGATCGGAGGGAGCCTCCAGATAACCGTTCAGCACTCCACGGGCCACATCCAGTGGTACGGGCGTCCATGGAAGCATCAGACGGAGGGATTCACCGGCAGCCTTGCGTAGCTGCAGAAGGTGATTGGCCTGCCAGTCGACTTGCAAGGCGGCCATATCGAGGCCGGAACTCGGCTTGCCTGCGGCCCGAACGAGTTGAAGAATCGGTTGAACCGTCTCCGTTGCGACCTTTAGCTTTCCAAGTTCTCCCGGAGTGAGATCATGCAACTGAATCGGGATACCCGTTTTATGTCCGGCGGTTGCCCTCGCCAGCAGAGCCTCAGCCAATCGTACCAGGCACTGCCAGTAGCGACTCCGATCCGACAACCCGGCCGCCCATCTGACCAAGGTTTGAGCCTCTTCGATACGATCGTTCATAGCATAAGCGGTTACAGCCACATCACACCAGCGCTCATGCGGTTCCCGGCCTTCAACTACGCATAATGCTTCGGTATATTTCTGTTGTTGGATGAGGATGGCTGTGCGTGAACGAATGGCAAAAGAATCTACCCGCCCTTCAAGCATGGCTATTGCACTATCTGGACCGTTTTCTATGTTTTCAATAGATGCGTTGAGTGCTATGATTTCCTCAAGGAGCTCTTTTGAAATCGATAATAGCGGGACCGTTTTTGATATCAATTTCCTGGCACGTTCGATATGTTGCTGCTGTTGGGTTCCTTTCTCTTCTCCAAAAAATATATGTGTTCTTGCTAACAAAATTATGATTTCAGCCAAAGTAAGATCCAGATCTCGTTCGACATCCAACTCAGTAGACTCTATCTGTTCTGATAAGACTATTGCCTCATGAACATTCCATTTGGAAAGTTCGTCTCGAAGTTGACCTATAATCAGATCTCTTTCAGTATTTTGAAAATCAGAATTCTCTATTGGAAGAATCTCTTTGAATGGGAAGCCGATATCACTCAATACACTCTTAACATCAGGCCTTTTCTCGATTAGGCAAGGTGTTGTTATCTGGTTTGTTCTAACCAACCCATGTATACCTTGATCTGTGTGTAAAATTTCTACGTGGGAATCTGGCATTAGAGGCTGGAGTCTTATATTAGCCCTTATACGGGCGATTCTATCCCCTGGAGCCTCCTTGAATAAATTAACGGCGTATTGTTGAATCGTGTCCAATTTCGAAATCGCATCAGAGAAACGTAGCAAATAGTGTTCCGCACTACTTTGTAAGAAATTATCTAGTTCTCGAATGAATTTTTCATCTGGGAACTGAATGGATATTTCTCCACTCTCTTCAACGGAACCTCTGCGAACGACCGCAAAAACCATGGGTGTATTTGTTGTCAAAAAAAGTTGGGCATCATCTCGGGTGATCCTAACTACATCTTTGTCTTTTTCAGTAGACCGAACAGAGACAGCCACAATCTTGCCAGGCATTGTATAAGACTTTTCGCTTACCTTTTCACCCTCGAGTTGACAGAAAAAGTCTAATCCATGATCAGGAGCAGTTTTTGTCGGATGCCAGCCAATTTTACTGGCCCATAGTCGGAACTCATCTTCGCCGATATAACCCGCTTTTTGGTTTTCACTTATTTTCTTAACCATTGAAGTTTTAAAATAAGTCAGATTGTTATTTTTCTACGAGAATACCTATGGATTTGTCTTTACCAGCAGGGTGCGGCCTTTGGCGGTCAGGCGGTACTTTTGGAGGCGGCTGGTCGGCTTGTCGGGGAGAGTCATCTCGATGAGCCCTTGGGCTATGGCCGGTTGCTGGTAATGCTCTCGGAAATGTTTCTCGTCCGTCAGCCCCAGACGGGCCTGGATTTCCTGACGCCCCATCTCCCCTTGGAGGACGCCGAGCATCTTCAGTACTTCGGGGGTGACTTCGGGGGTGACTTCGGGGGTGACTTCGGGGGTGACTTCGGGGGTGACTTGTATGGCCCGGCGCCGGAGGGTGATAACGAAGCAGCCGGCATCGAGGCGGAACTCAGGCTCGGGAAGCCCGGCCTCCCGGCAACGCCGAATCATGTCGCTGGTGCCCGTACCCATCCGTTCGATATATTTTGCCAGATAGAGCGATTCCGCCAGCAGTGGATTGGCGGGAAAAGAGGCATGGGGCTGGCGTAGCTTCTCCAAAGTGAGCGCCGGGGGCAGGGTGCCCGGATTCCATATCTCCAGCCGGTCGGCAAACAACATCACCTGCACGCTGGCCGGGCTGGTGTAGTCGCGGTGAGCGACGGCATTGACCAGGGCCTCGCCGACCACTTCACGGGGTATCTCATAGAGGGTAGGGGCCTGAGAACTCTCTGCCCGGGTGCCAACCCAGCGGTTGATCTTGGACAGGACGAAGTCAATCGCCTGATCCGTCAACTCGAAGACCGTACCCTTGTACACCTGGAAGGACGGAATCGGTTTCTCCACCTCCGTTCCATGGAAATGGGCGCACTTGACCTCCGACGACAACAAAAAACGTTGGGGCCTTTTTCCGAACAAAAGGATGGCTGCGTGGGTCGGGCGATCTTTATCCAGCAGATTCAAATGGGTAAGAACGTCGAGCGGCCTGGATTCCTCCGGCAGGGGAAATCCGCGCGCGCTCCTGGCCAATCCTACAAAGGCACGGATGCGGTCTTCGTCCAGATCCTGAAAGACGGCCTCACGGCAAAAAGCGGCATCGAATGGTCCACTCCGGATCAGTTCCTTCTCTTCAAGGATCTGAATCAGGCTGGCATAAACGCCGGCCATTAATTCCGCCGTGGATCCGAAGCGCCGTCGGATCAGTTGCCCGCTCGCCTTGCGGATCAGTGCGGCCATTTTCGGATGGCGGCGACGGTCATCCGCTCCTTTGACATAGATCAGCCTATGCTTGCCCAGCTCGGTAGCACGATCGAATTCGCGCTCGGTGGGCGACACTCCCCTGCTGTTTTCGTAACCGTATTCGTCGGCAAACAAGCCGAGATAGACGTCGCAGCGGTCCACCTGTTCCAGATAGACCTGGTCCGCGCGCCGATCCGAGGCCGGCAGCAGCTCGAAGAGAAACACCTCGAAGAACTTGCCAAGCAGGGCATCTCCTTCGATGTACTCCCGCAAGGCGCGCCGTTCCTCCGCCAGCTCTTTTTGCACGCTACTCAGGAATAAACGTTGCAGCTTCATAATCTTCTATCAATCCCGGGAAGCATATTAGTATTAACAGGCATCTTCTCCTAACGGATCTGCAAGGATAAGGTCATCTTCGATAGAGGGTTACTATGATGGATCTCCTATGGTTGAGGCAAGTGTACAGAACATCTTTTCTAAAATCAAGGAAGTAATGGACTGTTATGGATTTCAACCCATCTAATAAGGAAGGGACTGCCGACAGGACTTGCGGAAACCATATCTATTTTACTTGAGACAGTTTATCGGTCAGTGTTCCAGAGCTTGCCTTCTTCCCTGACGGATTGTAAACTCGGTGTGTTTGGAAAATACTAAGGCGGATACCGTCCGAGTACATTCCAGTCCCTACAGGCTGGATTCATACCCTACTTTGTATGGGCCAACCGCGGACCTTCGGAAATGACCTTATGGCTTCCGCTTTACAACGGCGAAGACTTTCGAGATGAACCATAAAGAGAAAAAGCAATCATCGAAACATACCGCTGAGGACATTTCCGGGATACCGCCGGCCTCGTCTCCCGTCGATCCAAAGATTTTCTTTCGTACGCCGCGAGGCCCTAAAAAGGCCGATTATTTCCTTCGGCAACAGCGACGCTGGCAGTTTCTCCGGGCCGGACTGGTCGGCTTGCTGGCAGGAACCATCGCCGTTTTTTTCCAGCATGCGGTTTTTTTGTCCGGTAAAGTGTCCGGGATGCTGGCGGCATTCCTCCAGGATGGGATCGGTATGTATGGCCGGCTGGTTTTCTGCCTGATCACGGCGCTCCTGTCCGGTGTAAGTGCCTGGATGACCGGGAGATACGCCGCCGAAGCGGCCGGAAGCGGGATCCCTCATGTGAAAGCGGTCCTTTTGAATCTACGCCGGATGCGTCCCGGCCGGGTCATCGTCACCAAATTTCTCTGCGGATGGATGGCACTGGTCAGCGGAATGTCTCTGGGCCGGGAGGGACCGACGGTCCAGATCGGGGCCGCCGTCGGGCAGTGGATGGCGCAAAGATTCCGGGTTCTACGCCGTTCGTATCCCGGCCTGGTGGCCGCGGGAGCCGGGGCCGGACTGGCGGCGGCTTTCAACGCCCCGTTGGCCGGATTTCTGTTCGTTATGGAGGAGTTGCGGCGAGAGATGTCCTCGCTGACCTATGGAACGGCGCTGGCCGCGTCGGTTTGCGCCGTCATGGTAGAACGTTGGTTTCTGGGACAGGGGTCGACTTTTTATCTGAGCGATCCTTCCCCTTTGGCTTTAAAATGGCTGCCGGCTGTCGCCTTGCTTGGTGTTTTCGGGGGCTATCTGGGAGTATGGTTCAACCGCAGCCTGGTGGCAGCCCTGGACCTGCGCGACAGGATTCGGATTCCCCGCTGGCTCCTGGGAGCGGCGATCGGTGCTCTGGCAGGCTTCGTCTTTCTCATCGAACCGAACCTGACCGGAACCGGCCATGAATTCACCCAGGAACTGCTCCAGAGTAATACAAAGATCCAGTGGGAACTCGGAGTGGTTCTTCTTTACCTGGCGGTGCGATTCGGCTTTACCACGCTTTGTTATTCCACCGGGGTACCCGGCGGCATTTTCGCTCCGATTTTAGCTATGGGGGCTCTCCTCGGTTACGCCTACGGAACTGCCATCGACCATTTGCTGCCTTCCTGGGAAGTGTCTCCGGCGATTATGGCCACATTGGGAATGGGTGCGCTGCTGGTGGGAGCGGTTCGCTCCCCGCTGACCGGAGTTGTGCTGATCATGGAAATGACATCCGAGTACCGGTTGCTCTATGCCCTTCTGCTGGCTTCCTTTGTCGCTTACCTGACGGCCGAAGCCCTGCGGGATATGCCCATTTACGAACGGTTGCTGAAAAGAGACATCTTCGACTCCTCCCCGGTCCGCATGCCGGAAAAGCCGGTACTGTTCGAAGTACTCATCGAATCCGATTCTCCTCTGGATAGGACATTGATTCGCTATGCCGATTTCCCCGACGGCGTCCAGGTGGTATCGTTGGCCAGAGGGGACGGCTACCTGGTGCCCGGTGGGGATACACGTCTGCAGGCGGGAGATCTCCTGACTGTACAGGTCAATCGGTCCGATCCGGGCCGGGCCGTACACCAGGTGCAACAAGCGGCCACTTCCGTCTGAAACACCTCCGGTGAAGCCAAGGAGGGACCTCCATCCGTCTCGCTGCGGCGCTGATTCTCCGTCTCACCCTTTTTGTCATTGCAAATCTCTAACCTTCCATCCAGATGACGGAAAAGTTACCGGCCCTGTTCCGGGATGTAATCGGTAAGACCAGCCAGGGCAGCGTCCACAACCTGGGCTTCGAATGGAGCGGCGCGGGGATAACGCTGCCGGTCAACGATATTCCCATGAATACCGGCCACATCTTGATCGTCCGGTCGCCCTTCACGCCAGTATGGTTGTTCCGCCTGCAAGGGAAGAACATGCCGTATCCCCTCAATTCCCGCTTGACTTGAGAATAGGGATATGATGAACTATGGAAACGTAAATTGTTTGTCCGTTTCCGGCACCATGTCCCCGAATCCAGAGGGAGGAATGTATGAAATGTCTTCCGTCTTTCCGGCCTTTTCCCCCGTCATCCTTTCGAACATATATCACAGCGGGAATCCTGGCTCTTCTGTGGTTTACTTTGGCGGCGGTGCCCGTTACGGCTCAGGTGACTTATCAATTCGATCACCACGAATTATCGATCATCAACTGGGGCTATTCCTCCGACTGCGGCATGAAAGTGCCGCCCACCTCCCCCGTAAAACAAACGGTCGGCACCGCTTCCGGCACGACTTCGCTCGATGGAACACAGTTCTCTTGTCCGACCAACATAACGCTGGTCAATCCAAGGCTGGAACTCAACTTCCCCTTGACCCTCGTCGGAACGTCGGACAGCGAAGGAAAACTCACCTTAAGCTCTGCCGTCACCCCCTCGGCTGCCCTCAAAGGTACATGGACGTGGACATGGACTCCATCTTCAGCGGCCAAAGCCAGCATCCAGAACGGTGCCCGTTTCGTCCAAGGCGGCTGCGACCGCTCCCTGGAGACCATGCAGATTACCGTACCGGGCAGCTATGTGATTCCCGATCTGCCGTATTCGAGCTGTACGATCAACGCGCTATGGCCATATAGCGGGTATGCACGAATCGAATCGATCGTCAAAAGTATCTTCAGTTCTTCGGTGACCGGGTTTTCCAAATCCACAGGCCCAGAGATCAAGATAACGACCTTTTATGCACCCAAGGCCGATCCGCTGATGACGGTGTATCCGACCTCGCTCGACTTCGGTACGGTCGAAGCCATACCGGAGGCGAAAACGATCGTGCTGACCAACAGCGGCGTCGGAGCCATCACCTGGAAAGCCGATCTTTCCATGAACGGCACAACGAGTTTGTCTGCGGAAAAGCTGAATGCCGATTGGTTTGCCGTCCAACCCACCAGCGGCACTCTGGCTCAGGGCGCCTCGGTTACGCTGAATGTGACGGTCATTCAGGCGAACCTGGTCACCGGGAGCAACAGCGGGAAGATCGTCATCTCCTCGCCGGAAGCCAAAAACAGCCCGCAGGAGGTATCCGTGAAGGCTACGGCTCCGGAGTCGAAAGAGGATTCGCTGGTCTTATCCGAGGAGTCGCCGAAGGAGGGCACCATTCTGACCGAGGAATCGACGCAAGGATTCAGCGCCAAGGTGAAATGCACCTTGGGCACGAAACCGACGGCGCAGTTGTCCCTGCGCGTTTTCAGCGTCCTCATCAACAAGGACGAAGTTCTGCAGAGTACCTCGGATTTGGTCAATGTCAGCCGTTCGGAGGGGACCAAAGAGATCACCATGACGATTCCGGCCTTCCGGATCGCCAAGGGGACAATTAAACTAAAGCTTCTGGCCAATCTGATCTATTCCGGAACGGTTCTGACGAGCAGTTATGCGATCACCTACATCGTGCGCACGCCCACCGTCAAGATTCAAAGCGTAAACGTATATTGGGGGGATCAAAAGACCAACAGGTTCAATTCCGGATGTATTCTTCCTTATGCCGTCTTAGCAGTTGGGGGGAAAAAACTAAAAGGAACCCTACTGGGAGGATATCCTCTGAACGGGAGCAGATCCTATGATATGTTTGGAGATAATCGGTGTCCTGAAGACCTGGCGATTGTGATCCAATACGACCTCTCCGGAAATAAGGGAATGTCCGGACTCTTATTCAACGAATGGCGCTATAACCAATCCGGTCAGCAGGACGATTTACGGACCACATTGATGGGTACCCGTAAAGCGACCCCCGGCATGGGGCAACAAGAGGTTTACTGGATACCCGGCGATCATCAAGTCCAAACGGATGCCGACGGCTGGCAATTCGAGGCTTATCTGGATCCTCTGGATGGCGGCGGACCGATAAAAGCTAATAGCTTGTCCGTTCTTATTCAGCGATTGCGCATCTTGCCCAAGAGCTATACTCCCAAGATGAATAGCATACTGGAAAAGGGCAAGACCGTGGATTTCTCCTTTGACGTGGAATACAACAATCCGGCAAATGCCACGTTGGAAGCACGAGTGAGCCCCAGTGGCTGGTATCCGCTTAAATATGAACAAAAAAACTTTTATACGATTGCCGATACGACCAAACGCTCCGACAACCATGGCGTCTTCACCTGGAAATTCCAATACGTCATTCCAGGCAGCACCTCCGCTTTGGCATTGGCCTTTTCGGACGAGAACAGCTCGGTAATGACTGAAATCGTGCTTTATATGAAACTCTTGGCTGCCAGCACCACAATCCCCTCCACCTCAGGCCAGACGGCTAGTGCCTCCGGCCTCGATATCAAGACGGTCCAGAACCGCACAGACCGAAAGACGGATATTATTCACGTAGTCGGCGACATCGCTTCTATCAACATGCTGAATCCAACCGGCAGCAACCTCCATGCCATATCCGAAGCTGACGACAGTTCCCGGGAGTCGGGCACAACCGCCGATCCGTTCCAGGACTTCCTGGGCATCAACGCCTATTGGCAGATCGATCCGTCCATACCTTCCTTCGAATCGACGTCTTCCGGCAGCGGCTTCAACGTCTTCGACGTCACTTTACATTACTCCGCCGAAGATCTGCCCGACGATCCCAACTTCGAGGAATCCCAACTTAAAATCGTATCCTTCGACGGCACCACCGCCAAACTGACCGCCTACAATACGACGGTCGATACCGCCAATAAAACCCTGACGGCACGGGTGACCGGCCTCGGACCCTACCTATCTGCCGGCGTTTTCGGACCCTTCACCCGCCAGAATCTCGATTTTCCCATCCTGCGCAGCACCGATACCCTTTATAACGGCATCGGCCTCCTCAATCTGGGTAAGGAAACCGCCACGCTGTCGCTTACCGCCTACTCCGAAGACGGTTCTGCAAAGAGCGGTACCGGTGTCACCAATCCGGCGACGGCCTCTCTCGTCGCCGGCGGTCAGGTGCCCAAGCTGGCTCAGGAGTTGTTTAACTTCTCCGCCGGCTCCAACAACGGCTGGGTGCAGGTACGCTCGGATAAAAACACCGTCGTAGGCTTCGAGCTCATTGGCAGCGATACCGTCCTGGACGGCGTCGATGGCTCCGGAACGCACGCCCAGTCGGTCGTTCTAACGGATATCGAGTACGATACGACGACAACGACCGAAATCCAAATCGCCAACCCGACCAATTTCCCTGTGTCGATGACCCTTGCGCTGCATGCCGATTCGCCGACGGCTGTCGGTTCCCTGGATATCGCCTTGATGCCCAAAGAGAAGATCTGCCGCCGCATACAGGATCTCTTCCCCTCCCTAGCCAACCCCTTCCTCGGTTACCTGATCGCCAACGCCGATCATAACATCGTCGCCGCCGAGATGCTCAATTCCGCCACTTCCATTGCCATGCTCAACGCCCAGACACTGGTAACCGGGTCGTTTTCGGCTTCACGACTGTATTCCGCCCAACTGGCCCACGGAGGCGACGTCTACTATACTCAGCTGAATATCGTCAATCCCACCTCGCTGACCGCCGATCTGGTCATCCGCGCAGTCAATGAAAGCGGTGGAACCTTGGCTCCGCCGGTCAGCATCTCGCTCGGCCCCGGACGGCAATACCTGCGCGAGGTCGGGCAGATGTTCGGGTTGAGTTCCGCTTCTCTCCTAGTCGGCTCCCTGATGGTGGAAAGCTCCATTACCGGTGTCGTCGGCGATATCAGCTTCGGCGATCCCTCCGATGAGGCAACTTTCCGCACCTCTCTGCCTCTGGACAAGAATCCTTCGAAATTCGCCGCCTTCGCCCAGGTGGCCAACGGGGCCGGCTATTTCACCGGGTTTGCCGCTTTCAATCCCAGCTCGATGTCGGCTGCGGTCGATCTGAAGATCTACAAATCCGACGGTACCTCCACCGGTTCGACACGCTTCACCCTTCCGGCCGGAGGCCGGCTTTCGAAGCTTCTGCCGGAGATGGTTCCGGTCTCCGAAGGACAGGTCGGCGGTTACTTCACCCTCTCCGCCGATCAAGCGGTGACCTCGTTTGCCGTCTTCGGTACCACCTCACTCAGCGCTTTGTCTGCGGTGCCGCCTTTGGGTCGCGATCTGGCTGTGGAAACGTCGACATCGGCGACCTGCAATCTCTTCAGCGAATCCTTTGACGGCCCTACCGCTTCGGGTTGGACCACGGGCGGTTCGGGTACCTGGCAGGTGACCGGCGGTAAGTATGAAGTCTCCAACATGGGCTCGAGCAACGGAGGGGAAAGCAAACACGCCCTGCCGATCCCTAATTACTTCCGCCTCACCATGGATGTGGAGGCGACCGACTTCAATGGCTACTGTTACGGTTTTGAGCCCTATTCCGACAGCCGGACGTTCACCATCAACACGGCCGGCGGCAACCGGCGCATCGATGGCCTGGGCGCGGCGGTCAACGGACAGGGACAAGTCGGATTTCTCGGTTACGATCTCGACGCCAAGAGCTTGATCATTCTCAACGCCGCCGATTACGGCAGCGTCCACAGCCTGGGCGTCGAGTGGACCGGCACAGGGATAACGCTGCTGGTCAACGGTACGGCACGGCAGACGATCCCGGCAACCAGTCTCGGATTGTCCTCCATTCCGGCACCCAGCCTGGAATGGTTGGGACTATACGCCTACGGAAACACCTCACGGATCCGTTTCGACAACCTCTGCCAGAAAACCCCATAAATCGGGAACTTTTTACGGTCGAGATCCGTTCTCCAGGATATGGTCGAAAAATGGCCAGGATTTGTAGTACTGCGTTTACGCGGCAGGAAGCGAACACGGAAACCTCAGTATACAAGCGGCACCGTATACATGCGGAACTACTAACCTGAGCCTTGTTGTCTCGTGATCGGCCTTTTGTGACTGTATCCTCTCTAACGGCAGGTCCTTATTGAAGGAGGTGGTTGGTGCAGCAGGACGGA
>CAZTVS010000004.1:0-4823 GCA_964617125.1 uncultured Acidobacteriota bacterium | reverse complement strand
ATCCTCTCTAACGGCAGGTCCTTATTGAAGGAGGTGGTTGGTGCAGCAGGACGGAACTTCAATGGATCACACAGTCAAGCTGCATAAGCTGACACCCGGTCGCATCGCTGCGGCGCTGATTCTACTTTTCTCGCTTTCCGGTATTGCATATCTTTATCCCTCCATTTCACGATGGATGTCCGCGGAGCTTTCTGTCGACCCAGGTCGTCTGCGCATCGGCAAGGTCACTCGAGGCGACCTGCTGCGAGATCTTTCGGTGCAGGGACGGATTGTTGCCGCCGACCACCCGACGCTGGTGAGCCCGGCCCAGGGAGTCGTCTCCCTTCTGGTAAAGGAGGGAGATGTGGTCAAAAAAGGGGATGTAATGGCCCGCATCGACAGCCCGGAGCTGCAAAACCGTCTGCAGCAGGAACAATCCGCAGTGCACTCCATGCAGGCCGAACTGGAACGCTTCCGGATTACCAGCCGGCAGGACGAGTTGCGCCGGCAGCAGGAAATCGCCCTGCTGGAACTCAGAATGAAAGCCGGTGAAAAAGCGCGGGATCGGGCCCAACAGCTTTTTCAAGAAGGACTGGGAAGTTCCCTCGATTTCGAAAAGGCCCAGCAGGATCTCGAAATTGTCCGCATGGAACTGGCCAATGCTCGACAGAATATGGAACTGGCACGTGAAAATGCCGTATTCGACTTACGCACCCGGGAGATGCAGCTTGAACGGCAGCGCCTGGTGCTAGTGGATTTAAACCGTCAGGTACAGGAATTGGCGGTTCCCTCGCCGGTCAACGGTCTGGTTTCACGCATCGATATCAAGGATAAGGATACCGTTCAGCCGGCGCAGGTTCTCTTCAGTGTGGTCGATTTGTCCCGCTTCGAAGTGGAGGTGTTGATTCCGGAAAACTATGCCAACGAGATTGTGCTCGGCACCTCCGCCTTAATCCATTATGAGGGGAAAGAATACCCGGGCAAGATCAAGTCCCTCTCACCGGAAGTTCAGGCCAGCCAATTCAAAGGGATTGTGGCCTTCACCGAGGTCTCACCTACCAGTTTGAAGGAAAACCAGCGGGTCGATTCACGATTGTTGCTGGATTCCCGGCCCAACGTACTCAAGGTTCCGCGCGGACCGTTCCTGGAATCGCTGGGCGGGCGCCAGGCCTATGTGGTCGATCGATTCATGGCCCGATTGCGTGTCATCCAGACTGGGGCCATCAGCGTAACCGAGGCCGAGATCCTTACCGGCCTGGAGGAGGGCGAGCGAATCATCCTTTCCGATATGACCGAGTTTGAAGGAGCCAAGACCATTCTGTTGCGACAATGATCGGAAGGATGCCGAAATCCAGAAGAAAACCATCAAGGAGAAAATGCCGTGCTGGATATGAAATCTGTATCGAAATTGTATCGAACCGACTCTATCGAAACCCATGCCCTCAGTGATATCACCTTGCAGGTTGACGCCGGGGAATTCGTTGCCATCATGGGGCCTTCCGGTTGTGGCAAGACCACCTTCCTGAATGTGGCGGGATTACTGGACACCTTCGATCGGGGTCTCTACTGCCTGGACGGCGCAGATGTCTCCCGCCTCAGCGACGCAGAGATGTCCCGGGTTCGCAACCGCAAGATCGGTTTCATCTTCCAGAGCTTCAACCTCATTCCCGATCTGAATGTTTTCGACAATGTCGATATCCCTCTGCGCTACCAGGGTCTGAACGGCAAGACACGACGCGAGGTGATCGAGATATCCCTGGAAAAAGTGGGATTGATGGCCAGGCGGAAACACTATCCCTCGCAACTTTCCGGCGGCCAGCAGCAGCGGGTGGCAATCGCCCGGGCCCTGGCCGGAAAACCGAAGCTGATCCTGGCCGACGAACCCACCGGCAATCTGGATTCGATGATGGCCAAGGAAATCCTGACCCTGTTGGATCAGATCAATGCCGAAGGGACTACCATTGTCATGGTCACCCATGATCCGGAACTGGCCAATCACGCTCATCGCATCATACGGTTGCGCGATGGGCATATCCTGCATCCCTCGATGGAAGAATCGTCCCCTATCGAAACACAGTCTGATGCGGCGTCCCAGGCCTGACAGGAGTAAGCAACGATGCTGACCTACCATTTGAAATTGGCGTTCAAGAGCTTCCGGCGCAATCCCATCCTATCGCTGCTCATGATCGGAGCCATCGGTCTGGGAATTGGGGTTTCCACTACCTTCATCACCGGCCAGTATATCTTTTCCGCCGATCCCATCCCGCAAAAAAGCAGCCGTCTTTATTATGTCGAGATGGACAACTGGGATCCAAATCGCCCCTGGGATGACAGCGAGCCCAACGATCCCCCCAGCCAGCTTACCTATCGCGATATGCGCGGTCTGATGCAGTCAGACATCCCCACATACCAGGGAGGGAGTTTCAAGGCTTCTTTGTTCGTGCACCCCGATCCGAAGATCGGCAGACCTTACAAGAGCCTGGTGCGCATGTGCTTCAGCGATTTCTTTTCGCTCTTTGAGGTTCCTTTCGAATACGGCAACGGGTGGGATCGCCGAGCGGACCGGGGGCCCGAACCGGTGGTGGTATTGAGTTACCAGACCAATCAAAAACTATTCGGCGGAGAAAACAGCGTCGGCCGAATGGTGCGCCTGGAGGACCGCGATTTCAAGGTGGTCGGAGTGACCAGGCATTGGCGCCCCATACCTAAGTACTATGACCCGCATAACGGACCTTTCGAAAATCCCGAGGAGCTTTATCTTCCTTTTGAATTCTTCCAGACATTCGAGGTGCGCAGCTCCGGCAATACCTCCAACTGGAAGCAGTTCGATGGCAGCAACTTTAAAGCGTATTTGGATTCCGAGGCCATCTGGATCCAGTATTGGGTACAGCTGGATACTCCACCGCAGAAGGAAGCCTATGTGCAGTTCCTGAAATCCTATGTCGAGGGCCAGAAGAAGATCGGACGCATGCAGCGCCCCATGAACAATCGACTGTTGCATGTCCGTGAGTGGCTGGAGGAGGCCGAAGTCGTTCCCAGCGAAGCCACCACGCTGATGATTATCTCTATCCTGTTCCTGGCGGTTTGTGCCCTGAATCTGATCGGAGTGCTGCTGGGCAAATTTTTCTCCCGGGCACCGGAGGTGAGTGTTCGTCGCGCCTTGGGGGCAAGTCGCCGGCAGATTTTCCAGCAATACGTAATCGAATGCGAGGTCATCGGCCTGTCGGGCGGAATTCTGGGCATTCTGCTGGCCATGCTCGGGCTGGAACTGATCTCCCGGCTATTCGAGAGGATGTTCGAGCTACGGCTGGACTGGAACATGCTGGGAGTTGCGGTGCTGCTCTCCCTGGTGGCCGGATTGATCGCCGGGGCCTATCCGGCCTGGCGTATCTGCTCCATTCCTCCCGCCAGATACCTCAAAGAACAATAAGGAAAAGAGGACCGCTATGGAAATCGGACCCATCTTCAGGGCGCTGGCACGGAACAAGCCCCGATTTATTCTGATCGGCACCGAGGTGGCTTTGACTTTGGCCATCGTAGTTAATTGCGTCAACATGATGCTCAAGACCAAGAGTGATATGGAGCGCAACACCGGCATCGATGAAGACAACATGATTATTGTCCGCAGCCAGCCATTCTCTCCGGATTTCAAGCAGGAGGCATACCTGGACAATGCCCGTAAGGCCGATCTGGCCTATTTACGCTCTCTGCCTGGGGTGCATAATGCGGAGGCCATCACCCAAATACCCTTGAGCGGTTCGGGCAGTTCCGGAGGCTACAAGCCCCTGGGATCGAAGATGCAGACCCTGTCGACCGCTTATTTCACCATGGGAACGGAGGCGGTCGACACCCTGGGCATTCGCCTCCTGGCCGGCCGCAATTTCAACTCGGCCGATATCAATGACGCCCCTTCGAAGAACGTGCTGGTGACCAAAGCCTTTGCCGATGCCCTGTTCCCCAACGGCGATGCCCTCGGTAAACAGATCCAGGGGCGAACGCCGGAAAATCCCCATACCATTGTGGGAATCATTGAAAAGATGCACGGCTCCTGGCCTCATTGGCGCTGGATCGAACATGTCACCCTGATCCCGGGAAAGCCGGGTAACTTCCAGAGTGGAATACGCTACCTGGTTCGGACCGAGCACGGGCAGCGTGATGTGGTGGCCAAAGGGATTGAGGCGCAGATGCTCACGATGGACAACGGCCGTAACGTGATTGTCGGCACCTTGGCAGAAACCAAAGCGCACACCTATATGCCCGACTTGAATGTAGCCAGGATGTTTGCCGCGGTGATCGTCCTGCTCCTGTTTGTGACCACCCTGGGCATCGTTGGAATCACCTCGTTCTCCGTGACCGAAAGAACCCGGCAGATAGGTACACGGCGGGCCATCGGGGCGCGCAGACTGGATATCCTGCGCTATTTTCTGACCGAGAACTGGATGATCACCTCGTTGGGTGTGGCTTTCGGCGTTCTTCTGGCCTACGGTCTCAACTACTACCTGATGCATAAGCTGAACGGCACACGGCTGGACTGGCTCCTAGTGGCAGGGGGGATTGCCGCCATGTGGCTGATCAGTTTTGCCGCGGCGCTGTTCCCCGCCTTACGGGGCACCCGGATCACTCCGGCTACTGCCACTCGCACAGTTTAAACGGAACAGCTTGTTAGAATGATAGATTTCTTGTGAAACCCTCAATTCTGACGAAGCGGTAAAATGTGGCACAGACATTCTTGTCTGTGACTGAAACGTGCGTCCCATGGGCATCTGGATAAAATATACAGTATGATTTTCATGCGTTTCTCAACTGACTGCAGAAAATTATGAGGGGCACGGCACGCCGTGCCC
>CAZTVS010000003.1:14248-100918 GCA_964617125.1 uncultured Acidobacteriota bacterium | reverse complement strand
TTGTTGTGGTAGATGCCGGTATCGGGATTCAGCCAGATATTGCGGGTCTCCAGAAACTGCACGACATCCTGCAGACCGCAGAAACCGCCCTGGGCGCCTGCCTTGGTGCAGTTGATGGCGGCAACGGCATTGGCGAACATCATGATGGTACCCAACGGCCAATCTCTCCAAAGCCCGTAGAGGAAGCCGGAACGGAAGAAATCGCCGGCTCCGGTGGTATCCACGGCGGTCACCGGAAAGGCCGGGCTGTGGAAGAAGTCACCGTCCACCAGGGCCAGGGCCCCTTCCCCACCTTTGGTCACCGCCACAAAGCCGCCGCTGATCTTTTGTATCTTGTTCAAGGATTGGTGGGCGTCACGGATCCCGGTAAATTCGCACGGGAAGCTGGTGGAGGCGATTAAAAAGTCGATGTGGGGCAGAAGTTCCGTCAGTCGCGCGTCCGTAAAATCGATATCCAGGGAAACGGGAACCCCTGCTTCCCTGGCCCAGCGGGCGGCCTGGATGGATGCGGCGATATCGAATCCGTCCAGATGCAGGATGGACCCGCGCAATATGGTCTCCGGGGTGAGTTCATCCGGTCGGTACATCAACTTGGCGTCCCTGTCCCAGACGATGGTCCTCTCGCCGTTTTTCTCGTCCACGAGGATGATGGAAAACTGATTGGTAGAATCCGGTTCGATGACCACTCCCTGGAGATCGACCGGCAGCCGGTGCATGCTTTCCAGACAGAAGATGCCGAAATCGTCGGAGCCGACCTTGCCGCAATAGGCCGAGCGCATGCCGAGATGGCCGCACTGGGCCAGAGAAGTGATGGCCGCACCTCCGGGCATTCTTTCGAAATTGTTTACCTTCAGCTTGCTGTTATATCGAGGGTACCAGGGGAGACGGCATACCAGATCGACGGCATTCAGGCCCAGTCCGACAACATCGAAGGGCAGATCTTTTCTGATTTGCAAATGAAACCGATAATCGGCTAACACCAGGCAAGTCCTTTCGTTGGGCTAAAGCGGAAGAACAAACATCACCCATGCGGCCAGGATGGAAAGGCCGACAAACATGGCGAACATCTTCAGGAAGTAGCGGACTCTCTCCGCCAGGACATCCTTGGACAGCAAAGAGAAGACGATAGCCACCAGGAAGGAATAGACTACCATGGATGCAAAATGACCCATTTCAGTTCTTCCTCCCGGCACAAATATCGAAGGCATCGAGCATGATCAGCATATTCAACAGACCGGCGGTGTAAAAGAAGATATTTCCATAATCGTAAGAATAGGCGGTTATCTCCCCGGTGCCCAGGCCCATCCCCTTGGCGATGAGGTAGGGCAGACCGACACCGGCCTCGGCGAACCACTTCAGAAATCCGAAAATATCGCCAAATTCCGTTCCCACCAGGGTCCCTTTCAGATTCAGACCGATGAGGAACATGCAGACGATGCAGCAGAAGAAGATGACTCCCCGTCCCATTTTCCGAAGATAGATATGGCCGGCGCCCGGCAAAAGCCAGGCCAGGGCGAAGGAAATCGCGATTCTGGTCCTATTTTCCGCAGTAACCGTTGTTTGCATGGGTTAAAATACTAAGGAATTCGGCAACGCCTGTCAAGGCTGAAAATTTGGCTGACACTTTTTCCAGGGAAATTGAGGACAATCTTTATGGGCGAAATAACCAATAAACTCCTACGCATCGCCGTGGAGATGGGCGCATCCGATCTTCACCTGAAGGTCGGCTCTCCGCCGCACGTCCGCATACACGGCGAACTGATACCGATCCCCAATTTTTCCCGGCTCACTCCCAGCGACACCCAGGTCCTTTCCATGGACCTTCTGAACGAGGAGCAGCAGAGGCGCCTGCAGGAGAAGCTGGAGGTGGATATCGGCTATGGCATCCCCGGACTTGGTCGCTTTCGTATCAACATATACTATCAGCGCAGCACGGTCTCGCTGGCCATCCGTACTATCCCCATACATATCCCCAGCTTCGAAGAGCTGCATCTGCCGTCCATTCTGACCAGGATTGCCTCCGAGCCTCGAGGTCTGATCCTGGTGACCGGCACGACCGGAAGCGGAAAAACCACTTCCCTGGCGGCCATGATCGAATATATCAACACGCGCGAAGCCCTGAACATCATCACCATCGAGGACCCCATCGAATTTCTGCATCGCGACAATAAGAGCCTGATCAGCCAACGCGAGGTATCGATGGACACCCCCGATTTCGCCAGTTCCCTGCGCAGTTCTCTACGCCAGGATCCCGACATCATCCTGGTCGGCGAAATGCGCGACCAGGAGACGATCGAAACCGCCCTGCTGGCGGCCGAAACCGGGCACCTGGTCTTCAGCACCCTGCATACGGTGGATTCGGTAGAGACCATCAACCGCATCATCGCCGTTTTCCCTCCGCATCAGCAGAACCAGATACGCATCCAGCTGGCTGCAGTTTTGTCGGCGGTCATATCCATGCGGCTGGTCAAACGCAGCGACCGCCCGGGACGTTTGCCGGCGGTGGAAATCCTGCGCACGACCGAATTCGTACGGTCGCTGATCCTCGATCCGGAGAAGACCAAGCTGATCAAGGGAATCATCGAGGCCGGCACATCCCAATACGGCATGCAAACCTTCGACCAGTCCCTCTTCAGCCATTTCCAGAGAGGCATGGTCAGTTACGAAGACGCTTTGGCTTATGCCACCAGTCCGGACAATTTCAAACTGCGTGTTCAAGGCATTTACTCCTCCAGCGGTGGGGCTCTCGAGGAGATGGAGAAGGAGTTGCGAACCAAAACCGGTCCGATGGAGACTACCGGATTATCCAAGGAGGAGTTACGGCTGGAAGAACTTCGAAGAAAAATCTCCCACAGATAACACCTCTGCAGCGTGCCTATCGATGGATCGCGCAACGCGCCCATTCGGAAAACGATATACGCCGAAAGCTAGCCCGTTATGCCGGGGAGCAGGAAGTCGAGGAGGTTGTTAACCGACTGAAGGAGTTAAAACTTCTCGACGATCTCGACTTTTCCGCCTCGATTGCATCTTACCGTCTGAAGGAAAGGCATCAAGGTATACGGCGAATTACCGAGGAACTGGAGGCCCATGCCGTCGAGGAGTCGGTAGGCCGGGAGGCGATACGACAAGTTTTGCAGGAAACGCCGGAAACGGAAGCGGCGGAAAAAGCGGTGCAGAACTACGTGCGGCGCAAATCGCAACCGGAAAACAAGCGGGAGGTCCTGCGTCTGATTCAGTATTTGTATCGGATGGGTTTCTCCGAGGAAGCGATACGATCGGCTCTGAAACGACACCCGATCGATTTCGATCTTTATTGAGGATGTAGATTGACTGTCGGCCGGGTTATCATTTCTGAGGAAACGGTCTTATTATAGTAATTATTATTACGAGAAGAAAGCAAGCAAACCATTATGAAGTCAACCGAAGTAAGAAACACCTTCCTCCGCTATTTCGAAGAGAACGGACACCGTATCGTCTCCAGCTCCTCTCTCATCCCCTACCACGATCCGACGATCCTTTTCGCCAATGCCGGCATGAACCAGTTTAAGGA
The DNA here is from genome assembly GCA_964617125.1 of uncultured Acidobacteriota bacterium. Lineage (GTDB taxonomy): Bacteria > Acidobacteriota > UBA6911 > CAINFC01 > CAINFC01 > CAZTVS01. The sequence continues at coordinate 97,368 of CAZTVS010000003.1, read as the reverse complement.
CACCTTTCTCGGCAGAGAACAACGCCCTTACCGGAGGGCCACCTCCAGTCAGAAGTGCATGCGTGTCAGCGGCAAACATAACGATTTCGAAGATGTCGGACGCTCCTACCGTCATCACACCTTCTTCGAGATGTTGGGAAATTTCTCCTTCGGCGATTATTTCAAGACCGAGGCCATTCGTTTTGCCTGGGAGTTGATCACGGAAAAATATGGTCTACCCAAGAACCGTTTGTACGTCACCGTATACGAGAAGGACGACGAGGCCTACGATTTATGGAGCCGGGTGACCGACGTCCGCAAGGACCGCATGTACCGTTTCGGGGAAAAGGACAATTTCTGGGCCATGGGAGAAACCGGCCCGTGTGGACCCTGCTCGGAGATCCATTACGATTTCGGACAAAGCCCGCTGGGACATACCGATTGCGATCTCGACTGTTCCTGCGGACGCTATGTGGAGCTCTGGAACCTTGTCTTCATGCAGTATAACAGGGATGACAGCGGAACCATGACTCCTCTGCCGGCCCCTTCCATCGACACCGGCATGGGGCTCGAACGCATCACCACCGTACTGCAGGGAAAGGTGAGCAACTACGATTCGGATCTGTTCATGCCCCTGATCGAATACATCTCGCAGCTGGCTTCGATCGAGTATCGTCGGGATGCCGCTCTGGATATCTCGATGCGTATCATCGCCGATCATGCCCGGGCCGCTGCCTTTCTCGTCGCCGACGGACAGTACCCCGGCAACGATAAACGCGGCTATGTTTTGCGCAAGATTCTGCGCCGGGCCATCGCCCATGGGCGCAAACTGGGTCTGGAAGAACCCTTCCTCTTCCGTGTGGCCAACGAAGTAACGAAACTCATGGCAACCGCATATCCGGAACTGGGCACGCATCAGGAGACCATGAGCCGGATCATCCGGGGAGAAGAAGAGGCGTTTTCCCAAACCCTGGGATCGGGGTTGAAGGAATTTCAGGTCCGGGTCGAGGCGCTCAAGAAAAAGGGAGAGAAGATCTTTCCCGGATCGGAGGCTTTCTTCCTGTACGACACGCATGGTTTACCCCTGGAAACGGTCAAGGAATTGAGTGCCGAACACAATCTGATAGTCGATGAAGCGGAATTTCATGCCCGTATGGAACAGCAACGCGATCTTTCGCGTCAGAGTCAGGAAGGCGGCAAAGCGGCCTGCGGAGCTACGGCCAACGTTCAGGAAAAAAGTTGCTATGCCGGGCACCAGAGTATGTCCGTGACCGATGCCAGGATCGTGGCCCTGTTCAGCGGCGAGGAATCCCTGGACCGTATTGCCGCCGGTCAGGAGGCATGGGTCATTCTCGACCGAACGCCGTTTTACTCGGAATCGGGCGGGCAGGTGGGTGACCAGGGCCTCCTCCGGGGCAGCCAAGGATGCGCTCAGGTGAAAGACACCAAACACTACGGCGAGAGTGCCATCGGGCATCTGGCAGTGGTCGGAGAAGGTGTGCTGCAGGTGGGAGACCAGGTGGAAGCCGCGGTGGATTGCCGATTGCGAAGGGCCACGCAGCGCAATCATACCGCCACTCATCTGCTGCATGCCGCCCTGCGGCAGGTACTGGGAGAGCACGTCAAACAGGCCGGCTCCATGGTATCGCCGGACCGCCTGCGTTTCGACTTTTCCCATTTCGCCGCCCTGACTGCGGACGAAATCCGCCGGATCGAAGACATCGTCAACCGGAATTGCCTGGAAAACAGGCCGGTGAAGAAGACGGCCATGAAACTGGAGGAGGCCACGGCCACAGGTGCCATGGCCCTTTTTGGTGAAAAGTATCAGGAAACCGTAACCGTGGTGGATGTCGATGGGGTCAGCCGGGAGTTATGCGGCGGAACCCACATCGATCACACGGGAGAGATCGGATTGTTCAAAATTTTATCGGAGAGCAGCATTTCCGCCGGCATCCGACGTATCGAGGCCACCACCGGTACCAACTCCCTGGAATATATGCGCAAAGCCGACGAAACGATCGACGAAATGTGTTCCCGGCTCAAGATCGGCCCGGAAGGGCTGCCCCTCGTTCTGGAGCGAACCCTGGCCACGATCAAGGATCTGCAAAGAAAGACAGAGGAGCTACAGCTCAAGCTGGGTAAGGCCTCTGCCGGAAATCTCCTCGACAAGGTACGGGAGGTAGCCGGAGTTCCCGTCTTGACCGCCCGGGTTGAGGGCATCCCCAAGGACGGGTTGCGCGATCTGGCCGATCAGCTGCGTACAAAGGTCGGCGATGGCGTTGTGGTCCTCGGTTGCGCTTTTGAGGGAAAGGCAAACCTGGTTGCCATGATCGGCGGCGGAAAGGCACAGAAAGTGCATGCATCTAAATTGATCAAAGAAATCGCACCGATCATCTCCGGGGGAGGCGGTGGAAAGGCCGATCTGGCGGAAGCCGGGGGAAAGAATCCGGAGGCCATCGACATGGCCCTGGAGAAGAGTATCGAGGCGGTACAAAAACAGCTTCAATCGTAATGGGGACAGGAGTCAGGAGAGTCAGAATCCAGTAGCCAGTAGCCAGTGGTCAGGAGTCAGGCGGTTGGAGTTAGGCAGAAGATGGTTTTTCGGAGTTGGATTGGTTATGGATTTTGTTTGTTTGTTGTGAGGAATGACACCTTCAGGTGAAGAAAACTTTCAAGTTATCTTCTCATTTGCCGATACATGTCTTATCATTTCTTTTAGGGGATTTTTTCTGAGATTGCGGTCCTGTGATTTTTATATGTTTCAGCTACAACGATTGAGAATACAGCGGATTTTCTGGGCCATTTTGTTGATGGGGTTTTTCCTCTCCACGACCATCCCGGCGCAGTCTCGCGTCCATAGCTATATCGACGAAAATGGACGCCGAATCATCACCAATATCCCCTTCGATCATGCGCCGATCGATACTCCCGAGCCAGCTCCGGCCGAATCCATAGAAAAAGCAAAGGAAGCGAAGAAGGGTGGAAAGGCTGCTTCAGCCGGCAAGGACAAAGCCGAACTTGCCATCCAAAGGGCGGAAGAGAAGGCAAAACTTTCCGACAAAACGGCATCGAACGCCGACCGCCTGGCAGCCCAGACGGATCGTACCGCCGACCAGGTGGTATCCACTGTCAATGTTCCTCCTGTCCCGACAACGGAAAATTCCAAGCTTCCGTCTGCCACACGGGCGGTTATGAATACCCTTCCTGTCTTTCCCTTTACTGCCGACCCGGAGTATGTAGATTCCCTCATCAACAAGTATGCCGATCATCACGGACTGGAGCCGGACCTGATCCGTGCGGTGATCAAGACCGAATCCAATTTCAACCCCATGGCTGTTTCGCCCAAAGGGGCCCGTGGGCTCATGCAGCTCATGCCGGATACCGCCAGGCGATACGGTGTTCGCCGTATTTACGATCCGGAGGAGAATATCGCCGGTGGGGTCCGATACCTGAAGGACCTGCTGGAGATGTTCGACGGGAATATTCCTTTGGCGCTGTCCGGGTATAATGCCGGCGAGAACAGGGTTTTACGCTCCGGAGGGATACCGAATATCCCGGAAACCCGTAACTACGTGACCCGCATCTCCCGCATGTTCAACTTCGATCGATCCCCGTTTTTGTCAGAGCCGGAATTCACCTATCCGCAAACACCTCCCATCCGGCGCTTCGTCAATTCTCAGGGGATGATCGAAATCACCAACGTCGGATACGGCCAGTAGAACGGACTTCTCTATCCATCCATCATCTTTTTTCTTTGCCCTATGAATCGTTCCGCAGGTTATCGGGGATGAGATTTTCCAAACCGGCGTTTCTAAACAAAATCCCATTTGTAAAAAAAGCCCAGTCGATATATCTCCTGCTGTTTGTTCTATTTTTCTCCTTCGGAGCTCTCCTTTATTGGGACTGGACACATAAGATCGAGGATGTCCTCACCCAAGAGAAAAACCATCTGACGGAAGAGAGGTACATCCCCTTCGAAATACATCCGCTGCCGGGCCATGCGGAACTGGACGCGACGGCCATCGAGCATAAAATCAAAATACTTTCAGCGCTGCGCCATCACGACCGATGGTGGTTGGGTACGAACAACGGAATTCGCCTGTTCGATGCGGAAGGAAACCTCCGACAGAACTTCTCCGTTTCAGACGGCTGGCCGCAAGGTGAGATCACCGCCGCCGCCTTCCATCACCAGGCCCCGGTGCTGGCCGTATCCGGAACCGGTCTGATATTTCCGGACAATTCGCCCCGGGCCGTTGTTCCCAGGGACATCTCCTTCCGGTCCATGACCGTTCTCCTGTCTACACCGCAGGGCGATCTCTGGATCGGTACCCGCTCCCGCGGTCTACTGCAATGGAGGGAGGAGCGTTTGCAACGGATTTCCGGCACCTTCCCTACAACCGCTCACGTAACCCAATTGGCCGGTAACAGTACGGATCTCTGGGTCGGGACTTTCGAACACGGCCTCTGGCATTACCGGGATGGTTACTGGAAATCCTGGGGTCGTAACGAAGGCCTGACCGATCGGCATATTACCTCACTGGCCCTGGATTCCAACCAGAACCTGTGTGCCGTAGGAACTCCCATGGGAGGGGTCTGGCTCGAACAGGAGAAAGTTCAGGAGCGGTTTCTGGAAAACGAATATATTTCTTCGCTTGCCTTCTGGCGTGGATCCTTCTCTGTTTCACTGCGCAACGGCAGTGCCTTCTCTCTCTCACCCGGGACCCGGCCCAGACTATGGCACGCTACAGCGGATTCCTCCATACCGTCTCCATCGATTTCCAGAGAAACGCGCTTTTTTCTGCAGCAGGATGAACTTTTTCTCTCCACGGAAGGAACCCTGTGGTCGGTCAAAAATCCGTCCGAACCTTCCCGGGACCGGGTACTCACAATGGACCACCCCGAGAGTCCGGCCTTGAACGACGGGCACGTCACTTCCCTGGCAGTGGACGGCAGTAACCGTCTGTGGGTGGGATTTTTCGATTCCGGATTGGACATCCTCGACCTGAGCAGCAACTCCATCCGTCACTGGCGGGATGACATCCTGTTCTGCATCAACTCCATCTTTATCGACGGACAGGAGAACAGAACCCTGGTCTCCACCGCCAACGGACTGGCCATCTTCTCCACACCGGAAACCTATCATTGCATACGGCGTGAAGGGGGGTTGATCCATAACAGCGTTTCCTGCGCTCGAACCTTCGGATCCGATACCGGTACCATTTATGTGGCCACCGCCGGCGGCTTGACCCTCCTGGAGGGAAACCGGTCGCGCAGCCTGTTTGCCTTTCACGGGCTGCCCAGTAACCAGCTTTATGCCATGGCGTCCACCGGCAATGGTCTGTACCTCGGTACTCTGGCCGGTTTGAGTCTCTTGAATTTCAAGGAAGGGCCCAGGAATTTCTCCCGATCCGATTCTCCACTCCGGCACAACTGGATCAACGCCCTTTGGTACGAAGGTCAAACCTTATGGATTGGCACGTATGGAGGCGGGATGCAAATCCTGCATGGAAACGACAGATGGGAAACGCCCTGTGCCGAATGCGCCAGCATGCATATCAATCCCGGAGCCCTTTTTTCCTGCCGGGGTATGCTCTTCGCCGGGACACAGGAGGATGGATTTTTTCTATTCGATCCGAACCGCCGCACCTATGCCCAGATCAAGTCGCCCTTGCCTTCCCAGAATATCACCGCTTTCGCCGCCGACGACACCGGTGTGTTTATCGGATCCGATCAGGGACTGGTTCGATTCGCTCTGAACGATATCAGGTCCTACCTGGATGAGCACGGAAAACCCTGGAGCGAAACCCTGCCCTGAAAAACCTCCCACCTCTAAAGGGAACGCTGCAGTATCTGTTCGTAATATTTCTTGGCGTCTTCGTAGTCCTTGGGAGTGTCGATGCTGATGCCTGATTTTTCCGTGATGACTACCGAGATGGGGTAGCCCTTCTCTAAAATGCGCAGCTGCTCCAGATGTTCGGCCAGTTCCAGCTGGCCCGGGGACCATTGGACGAAATCCAGCAGAAATTCCCGACGGTACAGGTAAAGTCCCAGATGCCGGAAATGCAGAGTGAAGTCCAGCTGCTCCGCCGTCTGTCCCAGCATGTGATTCAAAGGATGATTCCCCAGTACGTTTCTTTGATAGGGTATCGGCCAGCGGCTGAAATAGAGGGCCTGCTTCTTCTGATTCAGAATCACCTTGACGACCGAGGGATTGATCCATTCTTCGTAGCCGGTAATGGGGACGGCTGCGGTATATACCGGCGAGAGGTTCTGCGTGGTAGCTTCCTTCAGGACCGCCTGCAGGGTATTCAGATCGATGAAGGGTTCATCGCCCTGGATATTGAATACCCATTCGCATTCCAGTTTGGCTACCGCCTCGGCGATACGGTCCGAACCGCTCAGATGTTCGCTGGAGGTCATGCAGGCCTGTCCGCCAAAACTGGTGACGCGATTATATATGCGTTCATCGTCGGTGGCCACCAGAACTTGAGAAATCCCGGCGACCTGGCTCACACGTTCATAGACATGCTGGATAATCGGTTTGTCTCCCAGCGGAAGTAATGCTTTTCCGGGAAGTCTGGTGGATGCATAGCGGGCGGGGATAACGGCAATACATTTCATTCTATTTATTCACTCCATCGAATCGTTGCATACTCTGGCTTGTTTCTTTTCCCGGGGGATAGAAACGAGGGTTGCACAACCCAAAATCTTCCCAGTCATTCTATTCCAAACCGCCCATAATGCAAATAAATCATGTCTGCGATCCGGGACTCGCCGCATGCGACAAGCCCCACCGGATTGAGATATAATGTCGCTTTTTCAGGTTGGGCAGATTCGGGCGACCCTGGTGCACGACGGTGTGCCGGTTGCAGATGCATCCTTTTTTAGAAAGGACCCATCTTTCCACTTTTTAAGGATTTTCAGGAATGACAAAAGATATTTCTTTCCCGTTACTGACGGCAGAGGAAGCGGCGGCCATGATTCCGGACGGAGCCGCTGTCGGATTCAGCGGCTTCACACCGGCTGGGGCCGCCAAAGCCGTTCCTCTGGCCCTGGCAAAACGTGCCCGGCAACTGCATGCCGAAGGAAAACCCTTTCAATTGCGCGTGATGACGGGGGCCTCCACCGGCGCCAACCTGGATGAAGCTTTAGCCCAGGCCGACGCTATCTCCTGGCGGACTCCGTATCAATCTTCCAAGACCCTCCGCCGGCAGATCAACGAAGGAAAGACCTCCTTTCTCGATCAGCATCTTTCCCATATGCCTCAGATCGTCAAATACGGCTTTCTGGGTAAACTGAACTGGACCGTAGTGGAAGCGACCAAGGTGACCTCCGATGGCCGCATCTTCCTGACCACCTCCATCGGGGCCTCGCCAACCTTTCTGGAACAGGCCGAGAAAATTATTGTGGAAGTAAATCACTACCACTCGGAACGGCTGGCGGAGATGATCGACATTTTTTTTCTCCCCCCACCTCCCCACCGCCAACCGATTCCCATCAGCGATGTCATGTCCAAAATCGGTACGCCGTACGTCCAGGTCGATCCGGCCAAGATTGTCGGCATCGTGAACACCGATGTACCGGATGATGTGGCCCCTTTCGATGCACCCAACGCCGTCAGTCAGAAGATCGCCGGACACGTGGTGGAGTTTCTGCTGCGGGAGTGGAAAGAAGGTCGTATCCCCCGCGAATTTCTGCCGCTGCAGGCCGGCGTCGGTAACATCGCCAATGCGGTCCTGGCCGGGCTGGGCGAAAATCCCGATGTCCCCTGTTTTCAGATGTACACGGAGGTTTTCCAGAATTCCTGTGCCTGCCTGATGGAAACCGGAAAGCTGACCGGATGCAGCGCCACCAGTCTGACTATTACCGAGGACCTGTTGCGGAAAATTTATGACAACATGGATTTCTTTGCCCCGCGCATTGTTCTCAGGCCCCAGGAGCTGGCCAATAATCCGGGAGTTGTGCGCCGGCTGGGGGTTATCGGCATGAATACGGCCATCGAGGCGGATATCTATGGCCATGTCAATTCTACCCACATATCCGGAACCCAGCTGATGAACGGTATCGGCGGAAGCGGCGATTTTACCCGCAATACCTACCTTTCGATCTTCATGGCCCCTTCCGTGGCAAAAGGAGGCCGGATCTCCTCCATCGTGCCCATGGCCACTCATGTCGACCATAGCGAGCACAGTGTTTCCATTCTGGTCACCGAGCACGGCCTGGCGGACCTGCGCGGCCTTTGCCCCACAGACAGGGCGCGGTTGATCATCGACAAATGTGCCCACCCGGCCTATCGCGATTACCTCTTCCGGTATGTCGAACAATCGCCCCAGGGACATATCCGGCATGATCTGAATACCTGTTTCGAGCTGCATACCAACCTGATGAAGACAGGGGCTATGCTTCCCGATCTCGATCTTTCGCAGTTTGCATAATGGAGTATTACTACTCTGCCATTCTTGGCCTGGTCCAGGCCTTGACCGAATTCCTGCCCATCAGCAGCTCGGCCCATTTGATGGTCCTGCCGTGGCTTTTCCACTGGCCGTCTTATGGGCTCTTTTTCGACGTCCTTCTTCATTGGGGTACGGCACTCTCCATTTTGATCTATTTTCGCAACGACTGGATCGATATCCTCCTCTCTCCTTTTCGGTTACGCCGTATCGGTCAGAAGGAAAAAGCCGCCGCCTCTCTTAGGCTGCTGGAAATTCTCGTCGTCGGATCGATTCCTGCCGGCATCATCGGAGTACTGGCGCACGATGCCATTGAAGAGATCTTCCGAAAGCCCTGGATCGCCGCCGCTTGCCTGATTGTTTTCGGGATCCTTCTGGTGGCCGCCGACCGTATGTCATCGAAAGAACGCCGACTCGATTCGATCACTTTCCGCGATGGAATTCTGATTGGGCTGGCCCAGACAGTGGCCCTGATTCCCGGAGTCAGCCGCTCCGGCATCACCATTACGGTGGGGAGGTTCCTCGGAATCGATCGCCACGACGCCGCCCGGTTTTCCTTTCTCTTATCGACGCCCGTCATCTTCGGTGCAGCCTTCCTGGAAACGGTCAAATTCTTTATCAAACAGCCCGCCGATCAGGCCAGCCTGCTGGCCCCTTCCCTTTTCGGACTCTTCCTTTCCACCGTCGCCGGGGTAATCTGTATTCATTATTTTCTGGCCATTTTCCGCCGCCTGGGCCTGGAGATTTTCGCCGGCTATCGTTTCCTGCTGGCAATGGTCATATGTTACCAATATTTTTTTTAATAACGTTTCCGACCGCATTCTTCGGGGTGGCTGCCGGCCCTTTCTTATAGTCCTATGCCTTCAGGATGTCCATCTCAGGCGGTCCGTTGCCTTGTAGTCCGGCCTTTTGTCCTTCTCTTCCTACTCTGCACTTACAGCCCTTCCACTTATTCTTCCTCTCCCTGGCCGACAAATCAGGAGGAAGAAGCAGAAAAAAAACCGGAAAAGACTTCCATGATTCATCTGAATCCGGCCGTTCGTCACCAGTTCTATGAGCGCTATAAGGAAATGGTTGACTCTCAGGATCCGTGGGACAACATGAACAAAAGGTCTCAGGAGGTACTGGACCGCCTGATCGAGCACAATACCAAGGAAGTCATCAAGACCTGGGAACAGCTGCAAAAGGATTGTCAGGAGCTGGAAATTTCCTTGAAAAACAGCACCTTTCCTGCCTCGCGGGAGAAGAATGGGGAATATAAAAGAATACTGAAATCCGTCGATCGCCGGCTGGGACAACTGGATGCCCTGCTGTTCTTTGTGCATCAGGGGCTGTTGATTCGCTACCGCTATCGTCTGGCGGACCCGGCACTCTCCCTGCCGGACACGATGGAAGAACTGGTGCAATCCCTGCAGCAGCTGCAAGAAGCCATCAACCGGTTCTATTTCTCCGAATCGTTGACGGTCTCTCTGGAGGAGTTAAAGAAAGAGTCTATTCCCTTCTTACTCGACAAATCCAAAAAACTCACCGATCATTCTCTGAAAAGGCTCTGATCCGCCAGACACGGCGCACCCCATGCCCCCGGCAATCCGTACGGGCAAGAATGTCCGCGTCACCGTTCACTGCACCAGGATTTCACGACGAAGCGTTGCCAGATTATGGGCGAAATCCTCGGCTGTGATCTGAAGGGAATACGTACCCGGAGCCATGGACGGCGGAAGATACAATTCACCGGTACTCGCTTTCTGCTGGGCATTCCATCGCAGGGATATCGTCGGCAGATATCCCAGGCGGGCCTCGATTTTCCTGGTGTCCTGGTCCGCGGCTACCCGTAAGGATACAAGGGAACCGGGACGGGTGCGCTCCTGGACGGTGAGGCGTATCTCCGGAGGCCGGCTGTCGATCACCAAAAATTTATTTTCCGCATAACTCCCGCCCTCCTTGTCCCGCAAAATCAAACGACAGGTATAGCGGCCGTCGTCCATTCCGGATGGAGCCACGAACCGGGTCTGCCAGATCTTTTCCGTCGCGAGATAATGCATGTCCTTGACCAGACCGAAGGGAAAGAGGGCCGTGATGGATACAATGGATTCATCGGCCCGCACCCGCAGGAGCGGATCGCCGGGCTGGATGATACGGGGACGCAGCAGGGCCCTGGGAGCGGCCAGAAACGAAGTATAAGGCGTGATAAAGCGATAGCGTTTGGAGAGGCGTATGATCTCTTCGATCACCTCTTCCTTTTCGCCGTCGGTTTCTATCTGGTGCAGCAAGGCGTCCACTCGGGCTTTGGCCCAGGCCCGTGGAAGAAAGGTGTGGGAAGGATCCGGTTTTTCGAGGATTCTCTGCCCCTGACGAATGATCGAACGGCTGCCCAGCGTACCTTTGACCGTTGCCTGTATCTCTTTCAAGGAGGGATGGAATCGCCCGATCCAGCCGCGATAATCGCCCAGAAAGGCAAGTCCGGTCTGCAGCGGATAGACCATATCGAAGGATTCGGCAGGGCTCAGGGTTATGTCCACATTCTCCAGGGGAAGGGCCTGCAATCGTGATACGAAGGAATCGAGCAGAAATTCGGCGGAATCCGTCTCGCGCAGGAAGATCGAGAATCCATTGTTCTGTCCGGCCAGATCCTCCAGCAGAAGCCTGTTGGCATCCGCACCAATGATGATCGGGCAGACGCGCAACCGGGAATGGGAGCGGGCCGGCGGAATCGCCTGGCGGAATTTCGGCAGTATCTCCTGGACCAAGGTAGCTCCTATGGTTGGATGTCCGTCGGAGATGAGGACCAGGTAGCGTTCGCCTTCGGCATCGGAAAGGATCCTGGCTCCCTGGAGCAATGCCGTCAGCAGATCGGAGCCATCTTCGATCATCTGTGCCTTCACAAAATCTTCCGCCCGCGACAGCGTATGGGCGTCCGCCGGAACCAGTTTGGATTGGAAGGAGTTGAGCCGGCGATTAAAAAGGGCCAGATAAAAACGGTCCTGCCCTCGCAGCGATCGCAGTACCTGCATCAACGCCTCATAGGAGCGTTCCAATTTTTCCCACTGCATCGAGAGAGAGGTATCCATCAGTAAAACCACCGACCGCCCAGGCATACTGCGCGCGGAGGCCACAGACGACGTGCTGTCATCCTGTAACAGAGAGCCGGCAAAAAAGTATCCCCGCCGGTCCTGCTGCGCCGGCGGCGGAGGCGGTTCAAGGAGTCCGTTGGCACCGGTGTCCGCTGTTTCTCCCGGATAGGTCAACAGGGCGATGCCGGCATCTTTTCCCTCCAACGTATATTCCCAGAACCAGTCGTCCGTCAGATCGATTTCCGAGAACTCCGCTTCGGCACGAACCTGATGGGCTTCCTTCTGAAGGATTTTTATGGGATAGGGATTGGCCGGGAATTGAATATCCTGGATGGGGAATCCGCTCAGCAGACCCATTTTCATCGCCAGTTCTCGGGCATGTTGCACACGATAAAAGGAAGGTTTCAAGGGAAAGGTATAGCGGGAGTGTCCCTTCTCCAGCGGAATCCATTCGGTATACTCCAGCTCCATGCGTTTGGTCCCATATTCCGGAATAGGGACCACGCGAACAGAAAAGAGGCCGGAGAGGCTCGGATCTTCACTCTCGCCCTGCTGTAAAATGCCCGGATCCAGAATCTGCTGCTGCAGAATCTGGTATAAATTTTTAGCCTTCCGCCTTTCCAGGATGACGCCGGGAATACGGACGACTCCGTCCCATACGGCAAAATCGGAGATCAAGGCACCCGGCGGGAGAGCGAAGATATACTTTCCCTCCAACACCTTGCCGGCGTGGTTTTGGAATATCTGCTGCACCCGTGTTTTGGCGTATTGGTGATCGACCAGCACCTCGACCTGCATACGATCAAGGGACAGCAGGGCGGCATCCGGCTCTTCCTTTTCCGAGATAGGGATCAGAACTCCGCTATCGGCTATGATTTCGTTCCATCGGGGTAGAAAAGACAGCAGCAGAAATAGAAGACAGGTTCGTGCTTTCATCGCGATCCATTATTCCGCGTTTATTGCGTATCGATTCGAAAGGAAATGCCGGCGGAACACCGACACTTCCAGGATTTTTTGCGACTGCATCAATCATGTCATAAAAAAAGAAACATGACAATAGCCGGCCGGAAGTACGATCCCGTTAGGAAACACACGATTCGGGAGAGGAAAACAGATGTTCTCTCTTCAGACAACCTTCCCTGATCAGTTTCGCCGGATGGCAGGTCAAATCGACAATCGTCGAGGCCGGCCGGATCAAAGGACCAGCGGCGACAATGCCATCCACCTGCTGCAGAATGGGGGAGTCGGAGAATTCCGGATCTTCCATCACCCTCTCACCGGCGAGATTGGCGCTGGTGGATACGACAGGAATTTTCAATCGAGCGAACAGCTCTTCCAGAAAGAGACACCTGGCCCAGCGCAAAGCAATCGTACGACCTGGTCCGGTCGACTCCAAGGGAAGATGGGGAGAAGCCTTGAGGATCAAGGTAAGGGGTCCGGGCCAGAACTGCCCGGCCAGTCGATGGAATTCTTGCGGAAGTTCCGCCGTCAATCGCTCCGCCCATGAGGAAGAGCCGATCAGCCATATATAGGACTTTTCCTGCGCACGTCCCTTGATCTCGCCAAGTCGTCGCAGAGCCTCTTTCCGCAAGGGATCGCAACCCAGGCCATAAACGGTATCGGTAGGATAGAGGAGCACCTTACCATCCAAGAATAATCGGGCGATCCGATCGATATGGTCTTTATCCGGCCGGTGCAGATCCATTCCAATCCTTATGCTTCCGCTCATCCCTTCTCCCCTTTCAGGAGAATACCCGCTCCGACGGGCAACAGGAAAATCACCGTCAGAATTGCCATGACCGTCAGTGTGGATGACAGCCCCAACCAGGGCAAAAACAGCAATCCGCTGAGGATGGCACCTGCGGCTCCGCCCAGATAATCCAGAGCGAACAGCCAGGAATTCCCGTGGGGAAACTCCCGCTCCCGCATTTGGGCACAGACGGAAAAAAGCATGGAAGTCAGCATCCCGGTCATAGCCATCATGGCGAAGGCCACGAACTCCCCGACGGCCTCTTCCCGCAGCAGCCATGGCCGCATTCCCAGCAAACCCAGGATCAATCCTCCCAGGACCAGAAAGAGGGCCATTCGCCGCCGGCGCAGAGATTGGTTGAAAGAGAATCGGAATGCGTGTACTGCCATTCCGCCCAGGGCGGCACCCAGCATAAAGGTCATCATCAGGACACCGATATTCTGATACAATATTCCATATTTAACCTGATAATAGAGCAGAAGCACCGATTCCCCGACCATGCCCAGAAAACCCGCGTGGAATACTCCCCATGCCGGAATCGTATTCCGATTGCCCGATCTAATCCAGAGAAAAAGCCCGCAGATGGCACAGGCGACCAGCAGACCCTTCCGGATGGCACTCGCCACATCCGGAGAATCGAATTTCCAGGAGATCAGGGACGGAAGGAAGCGCGAAAACCATGCCAGCATATGATAACGGAAGCACATGGGCTGATCATCGGTATTGGGAAGTTCCTTACGGTCCTGCAATAATTTCTCGGATCGATAGAATCGTTCGTTCTCCAGGACATATGGGAAATAGGCCGGGGAAACGGAATCGGAACGTATGCCACGATTCCGCCAGCGCCCGAGCCATACTTCCGCATCCCGGTCCAGTGCCTTAGTGGATGCCAGAATCACATTGCTGTTTCCGGGGAGCAGCAGCACATCGTTGAAAACCCCATGCAACGCCTGAAACAAAGAATCGTACTGCTTTTGCCGCACGGCCGTCCAGTAATTCTCCGAGGAGGAGATGCGCAGGGCCAGAATGCCCGATTCGGTCAAGAGCTTACGGCATTGTCGAAAGAATTCCACGGTATAGAGACGGTTGGCATATCCGGTCGACGGATCGGTCATCCCGGAGAGAATCACATCGTATTGGGTATGGTTGGCAACGTATCGTCTCGGATCTCCATAATGGATCCCTATTTTCGGATGTTGAAGGATACGACGCAGCTCCACTGGAGAGTGTTCCAGCAGAATATCGATCTCCTCACGGCTTAATTCCACACAATCGAGATAGTCCGGAGTATGGGACAAGGCTGGCGGGACCATTCCCTGCAGAATTCCGGAAAACAGCAGGATCCTCCGGGGCTCCCGGTGGGCCAACAAAGCCGAATGTACGAACTCATCCACGCTGGTATCCTGGCTGTCATAGATCATCTGTCCGTTCTCAAACAGGGTGATTTGTCCCTCTTTCTCCGTGAGGACCACCCGTCCGTAGGGTGTATCCTGCAAGTCTTTCAGGTCGGGATAACCCGTCACCTGTAATAGCCGGTCCAGTTCCCGGGACCGGCTCCAGGAGAACAACAAGGCCAGTACGGCAAGAGAGAAAAAGACTGTCGGAACCGTTTTTTTTTCACGGCAGTACAGGTATCCGGCCGTCATCCAACAGGCACCGGCCCCAAACAGGGCCAGTTGCAGATTGGACCAGCCCCATCGAAATCCATAGGTCGAGAGCAAGCATCCCCAGAAGGACCCGAAAAACTCCCATCCATAGGCTTTAGCCAGGTAAACCCTGACTCCTGAATCCCGATCACAGACATTCTGGAAGAGCAGACCGGATAAAAAGGCACCCGGAAGCATGGTCATCCCCATTACCAGCAGCTGCTCCGCCAGCAGGAGGTATGTACCTTGGGGAACGGCCCACAGGGTGCGAATCGATCGCAAGGCCGCCAGGGAGGATAAGACAGCTACGCCCAGGAGAAAAAAAAAGAGACCGGATGAGAGGCTGGATCGGATAAGACACCGGCCGGTAAAAGTCCCCAGCCCCCCTGCGATCAGCCAGGTGCCGATGGCCAGAGGGAGTATCAGCTCCGTACCATTGAAAACGACCGTCAGTTCGCGCAGTAGAACGATCTGGGACAAGAGGGAGACGAATCCGAGAACCAGGAAAAGCAGGGTCATAGGAAAGAAGGACGGATCGGCACTTACTCGTTAAGGACCCTCCGGATAACCTCCGATAACTGCTCCATACTAAACGGTTTTTGGATGACTTCCTGAAATCCGTAATGACGATACTGCCTGGCCACCGGATCATCCCAGAAACCCGTGGAAACGATCCCCTTGATGTGCGGATCGATGTCCAGAAGTTTCTGCATGGCCTCCTCCCCTCCGGTTCCTCCGGTGACGAACAGATCGAGGATGACCAGAGAGAAATCGTTTCCCGCTTCCATGGCGGTACGGTAGGCATCCACGGCCTCCTGGCCGTCACCGGTATATTCCACCTCGAATCCCATATGGGTCAACATCTCTCCGGCCACCGTGCGGACAAAGATCTCGTCGTCCATGATGAGAATTCTCTTTTTCTTCAGCGCCGGTGCGGCCTCCAGGGAGGCTGCCGATTTTTTCCGGGAAAGAACGGCCGGCAGGTGGATACACACCTTGGTTCCCACCCCCGGCTGCGAATCGATATGGAGAATTCCTCCATGTTTTTTGATGATGGAATGACACACGGCGAGGCCCAATCCTCTACCACGGGTTTCCCCCGGAGTCTCTTTGGTGGAAAAATAGGGATCGAATATCTTATGGATGATTTCCTTGGGAATGCCGACGCCTTCGTCCTCGATCGACATTACGATACATTCTCCGGACAGAAGGCGGGTAATCGTGTCTTCGGCACAGTTCGATTTGTCGGAAGCGACATTTCTGGCCCGGATACTCAGCGCCCCTCCCTGGGGCATGGCTTCCACCGCATTCTTCACCAGATGATTGATCACCTGGGTGAACTGTCGTTCGTCGATGGCCACCGGATGGAGGTCGTCCTCGATATGAAAATTGCATTGGATGGTCGTCGCCCCGGCGGGCAGGGTGGTGAGGGAAAAATAAATTTCTTCCCGTAGCAGATGCTCCAGCCGGACCACTTTCTTTACCGGCTCGATACCCTTGGCAAAATGGAACAGACGGTTACTGATTTCTTTCCCGTTGTTGCAGGCATCCTGCGCCTGTGTCAGACGCTGGAAAGCCGGATCCTCGGGCGGCAGATAAATCTTCGCCAGAGAGATACTGCCCATGATGGCGGTCAACAGATTGTTCAAATCGTTACTGATTCCGCCGACCACTACGCCCAAAGATTCCATCTTTCTTCCATGCAGGATCTCCGCCTGCAATTTTTTCCGCTCGGTAATATTCCGGCTTACGCCCAGCAATCCCAGCATATGACCATGCTCATCGCGCAGAGGCACTTTGGTGGTCGAGACGCAGATGGGATTCCCTTCCCGATCGATCCCCGGTTCTTCCCGATCCAGGATGGGCTCTCCGGTGCGAAGAATTTTACATTCATCGTCATAAAATCTCTGGGCCAGATCCCGGGGATAAATATCGAAATCCGTTTTACCGACCAGCTCCTCCATCGCGTTCTTGCCAAACAGCAGGATCTGGGCCTGATTGGCCAGGATGTACCGATTTTCCATGTCCTTGACATACAGACAATCCGGCAGGTGATCCAATACCTGCTTGAGAACGGCACAGTTTCCCTGTAAATCGAATTTCCTCTCCTGAGCCTGAGACTGGGGCTGCGTGCAAACGGAGAGCAGGATGTTGCCGATCAGTTGCAGATATTGACCCTCGGTCCGACAGGGAGCAGAACGAGATTGCCGGCAGCCCATTCCCAACAGTCCACCGAACATGGTGTGGAAAAAGATGGGTTGTATCAGGAGGCTCTGCATGCCGGTGATCCGCAGCAAATCCGTGCTGATGGAGCCGTACGAACCCGGAGAGGCATCGCGATCCAGGAAGATGGTTTCCCGCTCCTTTTTTACCACGAAAAGCACATCCTGCAGCTTTCGCAGGACAGGCGGGAGTTCCCCATGGGGTGCAGAATGCCGGTCATGGTGCCATTCATAATACTGGCTGGTTTCCTTGGCCGATAAATCCGTGGCATGAAAAAAGGTAATATCCGCCTGGTTCTCGCCTCCCAGGTATCCCAGCACTTCCTTCATTCCTTCCGTCGTTTTCAGGGAGGTACTGTTCAACATGCGATACGAGATGCGAGACAGCAGTCCCAGATTATCTGTCCGACAGAAGGGTATATCCGGCTTTTTTTTCACTTGAGCTGATCCTACGTCATGCCGACGTATGTTATTGATTGTAATGATAATACAAAAGGGTGTCTCTCGTCTACCTGGAAGTACGTCTCCGAGTCCACCTTTCTGCAAAATCAGGGCTTGGTAGTCAGATGAATCCGAATTTTCAGACAGCTGCCCTCTCTGAGGATTTCCCCATATTCGTCGGCAAAATCCCGGAAGACGATCCGGTTCGGACCTTCTTCCAGTCTAGTCAGATAAGAATCCAGTCCCTGGCTTACTTTACTGAGAATCGATTTCGCTTTCTCTTCCTTGTCATAGCACAGGGAGACGCGATAGTACAACTTGCCGTCCGTACGCCGATACCCGCATGAGACGGCGTGGATCGACTCCTTCATATCGAAGAGGTCCCCTTCTCCGAAGGTATAGAGGGATTGGAAGGCGATCGGCCCCCGATAGAGCCGCAGATAGGAGGGATCTCGTCCCGGGACCGGCAGGTCCTGGAAATAATCCGGATAGGCCGCGGCCGGAATGGCGCGGCAGATCGCCTCACCCATCTTCTTGGCATCCCCAGGTAGGGTCTCTCCGGAATGAAATTGGTTGATAATGACAAAGTATCTGCCCTGGCAGAACAACAGCTGATATTTCGTTGCCGAATGTCGAGATGCAAAGCCGTCCAGTCTTTCCTCTTTCCCGCACTTCATGAGGTAAACGCCCAGAGCCGCCTTCTCATCGGCCATACGGTAGATTTCGACGTCCAATTCTTTTTCGCCGGAGAGGTAATTCTGTACGCCGAGTTGTTCGAAGCCGAACTCCAGAAACAGCTCCGCACCGCCGTCGATGTGTCCATAGAGATCGGCCTTGGTGAAAAGGAGGGTTTTCCCCGATCGACTCCACCCCGGCACTTCGCCATCCTGAGGCAGGGGCATCTTATCGGCAGCCGCAAGGCCGACGTTCCAGAAGAAAATGAGGAGGAACACACAACCCTGCCATAATGCTTTTTTCATGCGAGAACCCACATTGTATCGTTTACCCATAATGAATTCAGGAGCCGGAATAAATAGCAAACCAAATGAAGATGACCTCGCAAAAAGTTAGGTCACGATGCCTCTTCAGGGCATCTTCTCCGATTCCTTTCTTCTGGATTCTGACTTCTGGATTCCGATTTCCACACTTTCCCACTTTCAGACACGGGTGTGCTTGATCTTGGCCGGATCGGCAATCCCCAGCTTCAGTTGCTCGGCATAGCGCAGATAATCGGTAAACCTTGGATTTTCGTTGACCGTGACCTCCATGGCCTTGCGTTTTTCCACCAGCTGACGATGGCAGACGGAATCGAGGGCAAAGGGATCGGTGGCAAAATACAGACCGGCATGAGGATATACGAATTTGGTATTCAGATCGGGACCGCCGTCATATTGTCCCCTGAGGCCGTCGGTGATGTTCAGGACCAGTTTTTCGCGGATGACCGGAGCCGCCAGAACCTCGGTGCATACTTTAAAGAAAAGAGGGACGTGCAGCCTTCCGGTGTTACAGAGAGCGCCGTATCCCAGGTTCTTGGTGGCCATCGATATGCCGTTACCCGTGTTTTTGAAAACGGGTATGTTGATGATTTTGGTCAATCGTTGGGTCACCAATTTGCCGAAATAGGAGTACTCTCCGTTATACACATGCTGGTTCAGATAAAACTCGTCGTCCTTGTAACCGCGCACGTTTTTGCCGACTACATCCTTGGCATAGTAATAGGCATTTAAATCAAAATTGTTGAGACTCAGATGCTTACCCGAGGCATCTTTCCAGCGGTTCCCCTCTTCGTCCATGGTCTGCAATCCTTCGATACGGACATCCGGGAAACGCTCCGGAGTGAACCCGGCCGGCTTCAGCATATAATCGAAACGGTCCCAAATGATGATATTCCGCGGTTGGATCCCATTGTCCGTCAGCCAACGGATAACCGCCTCCACCACCTCAGGACGGGTATTGATCAGAGGAGGGCCCACCGGATTCACCTTGATGCCGACCACATCCTCTTTTTGAAAAAAGAGAGGAAAGCTGTCTTTCATGTTTTTCCCGGTCAAGGAACAGATACCGCGTCGCACCATGTCCGCGATCACTTTGGCATCCGGCTTGTCTCCCGGCATCGCTTTGGTATCGGTCACCTGAACCACCTGTCCGGGATAGGCGCCAGGCAGGGAATGCTTACCGCGAGGCGCATTCATGAAGTCGGCAATATTGGTCAAGGGTTCTTTCGGGGCCTGCTTTTCCTGCCCGAAGGAGGGCACGCCCAGAACCAGCGATCCCGTAGCCAGGATGCCCGGCCCCATCTTTCCGAAAAATTCCCGGCGGTTCTCCTCCCCGGAAACCATTTTTTGATCCGTAAACGAACGCATAGGTCGCTCCTCCTTCTTATGGTAGAAAAAAACTGAAATTGTCGAATAATATTATCACCAATAAGGTATGGTAATCGTATTTTCTAGAAGCTGATTTCTAAACCAAGGGAAAAGGTATTGCCTTTATGATTGAGACCAAAGAGTTGAGTAAGGTCTTCTACGATCCGAAACGAGGCCATGTCCGAGCGGTGGATGGATTGACTATCCGCTGTGAACCGGGCAAGATTTTCGGACTGCTGGGCGCCAACGGGGCCGGCAAGACGACCACTTTGCGCATGCTGGCCACGATCCTCAAGCCCACTTCCGGCACGGCACTGGTTGCGGGACACGACATTCTGCAATCGCCGGATCAGGTACGCGGTTCGATCGGTTTTTTATCCACCGCCACGGCCTTGTATGCGCGTTTGACCGGCCGCGAGTTTATCGAATATTTCGGAAGGCTGCACGGACTATCCGAAGAGAGGTTGAAGGTGCGGGTCGAAGAATTGATAACGACACTGGGCATACGTGAATTCGCCGACCGTCCCTGTGACAAGCTGTCCACAGGGATGAAGCAAAAAATTTCCATTGCCCGTACGATCGTCCACGACCCGCCGGTGGTTATCTTCGACGAGCCTACCGTCGGATTGGATGTCATGACCGCCCGCACCATTCTCCAGTTCATCGGCGATTGCCGGCGAAGCAACAAAACCGTGATCTTCTCCACGCACGTCATGCGGGAGGCGGAAAAGCTTTGCGATACAATTGCCGTCATCCACCAGGGCAAGATCATGGCCCAGGGCTCTCTCACAGAACTGCAGCGGAACACCGGATTATCGGATCTGGAAGACATTTTCATTCATAGCCTGGGGGAATCGATATGAAGCTTTCCAATGTCC
Organism: uncultured Acidobacteriota bacterium; assembly: GCA_964617125.1. GTDB lineage: Bacteria > Acidobacteriota > UBA6911 > CAINFC01 > CAINFC01 > CAZTVS01. The sequence continues at coordinate 76,568 of CAZTVS010000003.1, read as the reverse complement.
GCACCATCTTTTTCAAGGAGATCAAAGATATGCTGCGCGACCGGCGCACGCTGGTCTCCATGGTTGTCGTACCCATCCTTCTTTTTCCGGTCCTGATCCTGGGCATCGGAAGCATGGCCTTCAAGCTGGTCAAGGATGTTCAGAAGGAAAAAGCCAAGATCGTCGTTCTGCAGGCAGGCAACGATCCGGAACTCTATCAGGTCATTTCCAAAGTGGAACGTTTCCAGATGGTCGATGCCGCCGACCGATATCGCGAACTGATTTCCGACAAGGAGATTCGTGCCGCCATAGAAATTCCCAAAGATTTCCGCTCCCTGCTGGAAAGCGGGCAACAACCGGTGATTCCCATTTATTACTACGAGAGCGAGATCAAATCGGAGACGGCGGTCAAGGATCTGGAAAAAGCCCTTTCCGACTATCGGAAAGAACTGGTTAGAAAACAGCTGGCGACGGCCTCTCTCGAAGAGAAGGTATTGGAACCGTTCAAGACACGGCAACAGAATGTGGCTGCCGAAGAGAAGGTGTCCGGAGCACGTTTCGGGGGATTTCTGCCCTACATCATCATTTTAATGAGCCTGACCGGAGCGATGTATCCGGCCATCGATCTGACCGCTGGAGAAAAAGAGAGGGGCACGATCGAAACGATTCTGGTGAGTTCCGCCAGCCGACTCGAGATCGTCCTGGGCAAATTCCTGACGGTATTGACCGCATCCGCATCTACCGTCGTCCTATCGCTGACTTCCTTGAGCCTGACCTTCCTTTATGGGGCGGCCCAGCTGTCCTCCCTGGGAGAAGCGCCAGGCAATGTTCCCATTCTCTTCAAGATCACGCCTTTTTCCGTGGTCATGTCGCTGCTCATGATCTTACCCATCGCCATCCTGTTTTCCGCAGCCTTGCTTACTATCGCCCTTTTTGCCCGCAGCTATAAAGAAGCTCAGAGTTACATCAGTCCGTTGATGATCCTGGTGATCCTGCCGGCGGTCGCTTCCACTCTTCCGGGTATAGAACTCAACATGTCGATGGCCCTGGTTCCCATCCTGAGTACCAGTCTGGCCACCAAGGAGATCCTGTCCAACGTTTTCCACTGGGATTATCTTCTGGTCGTTCTGGGATCTTCCCTGCTCTATGCGGCCATCGCCCTGGGTCTGGCCATCGAAATGTTCCGCAGAGAAAGCGTCCTCTTCCGCACCTGATCGGGTACTCCCGTTCAGGACACAGCCGGCGCTGCCAGGGCTTTCTCCAGAAGCACGAATTTATGATCGACGATGTCGAGATAGCCCTGGCTCTGCAGTTTCAGGACGATGCGTGTGGCCGTTTCCCTGCTGGTTCCGCACATTTCGGCCAGTTCCATATGAGTGATGCGCATATTGACAATGATCCCCCGATGGTCCCGTACCCCGCTCTTTCCCGCCAGACGCCGCAGGGTGGAAAGGATGCGGTCCTCCGCACTGGCCGTCGTCAGCAGCGGCAACTGGTTCCATGCCTCCCGTAGGCGATCGCAGAGTATGAATATGATCCGCGTGGCCACCTTCTGATTTCCCAGCAGGGAACGAAGAAAATCTTCCTTACTGACGATCAGCAGGCGGCAGGGTTCCATGGCGATGATGGTAGCCGGTGTTGTCTTTCCGTCCAGTAGAGACATTTCACCGAAAAACTCACCGGTATAATGGATCGCCAGAATATGCTCCTTCCCCTCGGGGGAGGATTTCAAAACTTTGACCTTGCCGCTCTGGACAATGTACATGTAAAGCCCTGTCTCTTCTTCCAGGAAAATCACCTGGTGCTTCTTGTAGGCCTTTTCAACGAAAATTCTTTGGATATTCAGAAGCTCATCCTGAGTCAAATCAGTAAAGAGGGGTATCTTCTTTAGAAATTCTTCTCGGCTGTTTTTTTCCATATTTTTCATACTCATCATGGCTCCCAGTTAAAAAGTGCCTGCGGTGGTTAAGGATGGCCGGACCGATGGTTGCCGAAGCATCGGCCGCCGAAGCGACAGTCGTTTTATACGTCAGTAAATTTCGGGCGTATCATCTTCCATTTGGCGGACCTATGCAAAGGAAGGTTCGACTGGTGATCGCGCACCAGAAACATCCCTCCGCCGATAAGACAGCCGAAGGCTACGGCAATCAAGGCCATCAGGACCAGAAGCAGTAGCGAGCGAACAACCACCCCGATCAGCGAAACGGATTCCGAACGCATCAGTTCGGGAGGACGATTATCATAGATCCACTTCACGGAATAGGTATATTCGATTTCTTCTAAAAGTTTTTGTGCCGGAGCTGCATCAGCCTCTCCGGTCAGAACCGCAGCCAATAAACGATTTTGTTTCAGGTAGAATTTCTGTCCCGTCGCCGCCAGGCCGCGAAAGAATGTCTCGATTCGACCGAAATGCTCCTTGGCGAGGTTTGTATTGGGATATCCGATCAGGAAAAGACGACAGCTTTTTCCGGCCAGCAGATAATCGGAAACGGCGACCTCGGCACTGTCCTCAAAACCGGGCCATCGGACATCCGCGGCGGAGAACATCTGCCGAAGCCCTGTCACCCCAAGAAGATATCTTCTTCCTCCGGTATCTTCTCCCCTCCGCGGCAGAAAGTACATCAGCGGGGGCACTTCCGATCTCTCCAGCAGGGAGATGGTTCTGGCCAAAAAGGAAGCCAGGGAAAAAGCCTTCCGCGTCATTGCAGGATCCTTCGATTCCGACTGGAGATGCACTACCAGGTTAGCCTGCCAGAAAAATACTCCCGCAGCGGTTTCAACGGGTTTTCCCGCTTGCAACAGGGAAACGGTACCTTCCGGTTTGAGAAAGGTATAAGAGCTGTAAGCAGCCTTTCCATCCTGAAGGAAGTAATAAATCCCCTGCAGTCTTCCTTCTTCGGATTGCCATATTTCCCGGCCGATATGCCGAAGTCCGTTCTCCTTCAACAACGCTATCTGAAAGGCGTTCAGGGCGGATCCGGATAGCTGCTCCGCAGAAATAAGACGGCGAACACCCGCACTTTCCAGGCCGAGAAGATGCAACACGTCTTTATCCGGCCCGGGAAACGATTCCCAATCGATGGCCGGAAGGGTCCGGCAGAAAAAAAGTGTACAGAAAATAAAAACGAGGTGCCGGTACCAAAGAAATTTCCCTCCAGGAAAAAGGGGAACAGCGACCGCAGAGGAACAACACCTTGACGACAGGGTCGTCACCCCTCTCCGAGTTGTGTTTTCGATACACTCGTTTTTTCTGGTTGACAACATAATGATTAGATCGGATATTTTGTTCCAGTGGAACATATAAAGAAAGATCTTAATGCATCCTGACGGCCAAAATCAATCCAAAGCAGCTCTTTTAATGCTCCATTTCCAGCACCACCTTCAAGCATCCCCTTAGTTGGGCATGACGGAATGCCTTTTTCCCTTCCTGAAGAGGATAGAAGGCTTCAATCATGGCATCGGTTTCGATCAAGCCCGATTCCAGCATACGAATCGCAGCCGGGATGGAACCGCAGCGGGAACCGATCAGGGTGATTTCGTCCACTACCAGACCGGTTACATCCATCTCCACCCTTTCGACATAAGTCGATTTCATCACCAGAGTTCCACGAGGCCGGACCAACTCCAAGCCGGTGCTTAAGGCGTAGGGATTACCTGTGGCCTCTATCACAATGTCAAAGGATTTTCTCTCTTTCCGTATATTCTCTTCCTCGCCGGGCAGGTACCTCAATCCTTTGTGAAAATGACGATGGAGGTCGTCTTCATGCCTTCCGAACAGCGTCAACCGGCAACCGGTCAGCTTCAGCACCTGCAGCAACAGCAAAGCCAGTTTCCCATCCCCCAAAATAGCGACTTGATGTTCGGGTAATACATGCAGCTGTTCCAGGACTTCCAGGGCCGCGGCCAAAGGCTCGGCAAAGATGGCTTGTTCGTCGGAAACCGTATCCGGCACGGCATAGAGCTGGTCTTCGGGCAGCCAAACGAATTTCGCCATGGCCCCATCCCTGCGGAAGATGCCGAGCGTTGTTCGGGAGGGACAGTGTCTCCGCAGCCCCCGCAGGCAGAAATCACATTGTCCGCAGGCACAGTTGATGTCGGCGACAACCCTCTGCCCCGGGGCCAATTTTTTCGATCCCTCGCTGACGCGTCCGACAAATTCATGTCCCAGAATTCCCTGAAAATCCATGTAGCCTCGGACGATTTCCAAGTCTGTATTACAGATTCCGGCCTGGACGACCTGAACCCTCACTTCGTCGGACCTTACCGGCTCAGGCACGTCTTTCACCTCCAGCTTTCCAAAGAAGGTAACGGCTTTCATTTTTCTCCTTGTTGGATTATCTTTACGCATTGACAGGATTCTTTTTTGATGTAGAATTCCTGCGTCAATTCGGTACTGTTAATGATATAAGACATTTTCCTGCGAAGGACCAATTCATGCCAGAAAAAACTCCACTGACCCATCCTTCCGTCGGGGATAAACGTTACAAAATGTTGGACGCGACCATCAAGCGTCACCAATTCCAACCTAACGCCCTGCTGGAAGTATTGCATACTGCTCAGGAGCTATTCGGTTTCCTTGAAGACGACCTGTTGACCTACGTTTCCCGTTCCCTGCGGGTCCCTTTGAGCAAAACCTACGGAGTAGCCACTTTTTATAACTTTTTCTCCCTCAAGCCCCAGGGAAAACATACCTGCGTCGTCTGTATGGGCACCGCCTGCTATGTGAAAGGCGCAGCGGAAATTCTGACCGGTCTGGAGAAGGCACATAAAATCAAAGCCGGGGAAACCACTCCCGACGGTCAGCTCTCCATTACCACCGCGCGTTGCGTCGGCGCCTGCGGTATTGCTCCGGCAGTCGTATTCGATTCGATGGTGGAAGGACAGGTTTCTCCGAAAACAGCGCTGGAACGCACACAAGCATGGAGGACGGAAGCCGTATGACCGGAGAAGAATTAATCGCTTTAGCCGAAAAAGAAAGTGCTCTGCGGGATCAGGCCAAGTACTGCGTTTCCGTATGCGCCACAGCCGGATGCCATTCGCTGGGCAGCGCCGACATCCGCGATCTGCTGTCGAAGGCCATTATCGAAGCGGGCATTCAGGACCAGGTATACCTCTTCGGCACCGGGTGTCTCGGCCTTTGCCATGCCGGCCCTCTGATGGAAGTGACCAGGAAGGAAGGAGAGCAGGTCCACAAATGGCTTTATCAGAAGGTAAAGCCGGAAATGATCAAGGAGATCGTCGAAGAACATCTGGTAGCCGATCGCCCCATCGAAAAGTATTGTTACCCGCTCGACACGCCCTTTTTCCAGAGCCAGCAAAAAATCGTACTGGAGAATGCCGGACGGATCAATCCGGAACGTATCGAAGATTATATTGCCTTCGGCGGATATAACGCCCTGCTCACGGCGGTGACGGAGATGACCCCTCAGGGCATCATTCGCGAAATGACCATCAGCGGGCTTCGCGGCCGTGGAGGCGGCGGCTATCCGGTCGGCCTCAAATGGAGCACGGTGGCCAAATCCAAAGCGATACACAAGTACGTCGTCTGCAACGCCGACGAAGGGGACCCGGGCGCCTTTATGGATCGCAGCATCCTGGAAGGAGATCCTCATCGCGTACTGGAAGGGATGGCATTGGCCGCCTTTGCTATCGGCGCAGATCAAGGATATATCTACGTACGCGGCGAATACCCCATGGCGATCAGCCGGCTGAAAACCGCCATCCGGCAAGCAGAAAAGATGCAGCTTCTCGGAAACCGCATCTTCGACTCCGCCTTCAACTTCCGGGTCGACCTGCGGATCGGCGCCGGAGCTTTTGTCTGCGGTGAAGAGACGGCCCTGCTTACCTCCATCGAAGGAAATCGCGGCACCCCACGACCGCGTCCGCCTTTCCCGGCAGAAAAAGGACTATGGGATTATCCGACTCTGATCAACAACGTCGAGACCATAGCCAATGTACCGGCGATCATCCAGAACGGAAGTTCCTGGTTTTCCAAAATCGGCACGGAAAAGAGCAAGGGCACCAAGGTTTTCGCCCTGGCGGGAAAGATCGTCAACACCGGTCTGATCGAAGTCCCCATGGGCATTTCCCTGCGCCGGGTGATTTTCGACATCGGCGGCGGGATCCCGGACGGCAAAAAGTTCAAAGCGGCCCAAACCGGCGGTCCTTCCGGGGGTTGTATCCCCACCGAACATCTCGATCTGCCGGTCGATTACGACTCCCTGATGAAGGTAGGTTCGATCATGGGCTCGGGTGGTCTGATCGTCATGGACGAGACCTCCTGTATGGTAGACGTCGCTAAATTTTTCATGCAATTCTGCATGGACGAATCCTGCGGCAAGTGCGTTCCCTGCCGCACCGGAACGGTCCAGATCTACCGCATCCTCAACAAGATCACGCAGGGGACCGCCGAAATGCGGGATTTGGAGCTGTTGCAGGAGCTGTGTGACCTGATGAAAAACACCAGTCTTTGCGGCCTTGGCCAGACGGCACCCAATCCGGTGATCAGTACGCTCCGTTTCTTCCAGGATGAATACCTGGTGCATATCCAGGAGAAGAGATGTCCTGCGGGTGTTTGTCGTATGCAGCCGGAAGAAAAAGCCAGTCAGAATTCCGAATCCGGCTGTAAATGTAACTGTTCGCATTGATGAGCTACTAAACCAATAAAGGATCGAAATAAACAATGAGCGTAAAAACGCTGATAATCAACGGCCAGATGGTCAGCGCCAGTGAAGATCAAACCCTCCTGGACGTGCTGCGAGAGAACGGTATTGAGCTGCCGACTCTCTGTCATCTGGACGGATTAAGCCCGGTCGGCGCCTGTCGCCTCTGTCTGGTGGAGATTGCCGGCTCTCCCAAATTACAACCAGCCTGCATGATCGGTATCACGGAAGGGATGGAAGTGACTACTCATTCCGAACGACTGGTCAAGTATCGAAAAATGATCGTCGAGTTGCTGTTTGCCGAAAGGAACCATTTCTGTTCCATCTGCGTGATCAACGGCGAATGCGACCTGCAGCAAGTAGGTTACGATGTGGGTATGGACCATGTCCGCTTCGATTACTGCTGCCCGGCGGAAGATGTCGATGCCTCCCATGAGCGTTTCATTATGGACCACAACCGCTGCATCCTCTGCACCCGCTGTGTCCGTGTATGTCACGAAGTGGAGGCGGCCCACACCAAAGACTTGATGGGACGCGGCAGCGAAGCACGCATCATCACCGATATGAACCAGCCCTGGGGACAATCGAAAAGTTGTACCGGGTGCGGCAAATGCGTCCAGGCTTGTCCCACCGGCGCCCTGTTCGAGAAGGGACGATCGGCCGCAGAAGTGGTCAAGCAAAGAGACTTCTTGGTCTACATTAAAACCGCCCGGGAGAAGCATTTATGGATCAGGTAAAAAGCAAAACAGTAAAAGAAAAACGGAAACCGCGTATCGCTACTCTCTGGCTTGGCGGATGTGCCGGGTGTCACATGTCCTTCCTCGACCTGGACGAAAAACTGATGGAACTGAGCGACAAGATTTCCCTGGTCTACGGTCCGCTGGTGGACACCAAGGAGTTCCCCCAGGATGTCGATGTGGTCCTGATCGAAGGGGCGGTCGCCAATACCGATAATCTGCACCACCTGCGCCTGGCCCGGGAACGAAGCCGCCTGGTCGTTGCTTTTGGTGATTGCGCCGTCACCGGCAACATCACCTCCATGCGCAACATGTTCGGGGACACGGAGGCGGTCACCAAGCGTGCCTATGTGGAGAATGCGACCATCCAGCAGCAGATTCCACAGCCGGACGCGATTCTGCCGACCCTGCTGGACAAGGTCGTCCCCCTGCACCAGATCGTTCCGGTCGATGTCTACCTCGGCGGCTGTCCGCCATCGGCAGATCTGATTCTGTTCATGGTCTCTGAACTGCTGGCGGGAAGATTGCCGGAGCTGAAGGACAAATTAAAATACGGTTAAAAACTCGAGTCCTATGACGCATTGATTGGTTGGGTGAAGCCATCTTCCTTACAGGCAGATGGGTTTACCCTTGGACGGAATTCATTGAAGACAAGATTGAACAAATCATGAAGCAAATAGTTATCGATCCTGTGACCCGTATCGAAGGTCACGCCAAGATCACCATCCAGTTGAACGACAAAGGCCAAGTGGACGACTGCCGTTTTCATGTAACGGAATTTCGTGGCTTCGAGCGTTTTTGCGAAGGAAGATCGTTCCGGGAAATGCCGGCCATCACCTCCCGGGTCTGTGGGATATGTCCGGTGAGTCATCTGCTGGCATCGGCGAAAACGGCCGACAACCTTCTCGCGGTAGAAATCCCCGAAGCGGCTGTCCGGTTGCGGCGCATCATGCATCACGGACAGTTCATTCAGTCCCATGCGCTCAGTTTTTTCCATTTGAGCTCACCCGACCTTCTGCTGGGATTCGATGCCGACCCGGCGATCCGCAACGTCATGGGAGTCATCCAGGCCCATCCGGATATCGCCCGCATGGGCATTCGGCTGCGGCAGTTCGGCCAGGAGGTCATTCAGATCCTGGGCAACCGCAAAATCCATTCCGGCTGGGCCGTCCCCGGAGGGGTCAAGACACCGCTTTCCCAGCAGGGCCGGGATGCCATCCTGGCCAAGCTTCCGGAGGCCATGGATACCATCAGCAAAACCCTGACCCTCTTCAAACATTCCATCGATCCCCGGCACCTGGACGAAGCACGTTATTTCGGCAGCTTCCCCTCCCTTTTTGTCGGCATGGTAACGGCAGATGGCGGCTTGGAGCATTACGATGGGAATTTACGCATCGTCGATGCTACCGGCAATATCGTCGCCGACCAGCTCCACCCGGCCAAATATCAGGATTGGATGGGCGAGGCCGTCGAATCCTGGTCCTACCTGAAGTCACCCTATTACAAGCCTCTGGGTTATCCGGAAGGAATATACCGCGTCGGGCCGCTGGCCAGATTGAACGTGGCCACTCATTGCGGTACACCTCTGGCCGATGCAGAGCTGGCGGAGTTCAGACAGCTCGGACGCGGAGTGGTCCTCAGCTCCTTCCATTACCACTATGCCCGCCTCATTGAAATCCTTTTCTGTCTGGAAAAGATGCAGGAACTGCTGGAACATCCGGAGGTTCTCGACACCAACGTTCGGGCTATCGCCCGGCGCAATCGTTTCGAAGCGGTGGGCGCCTGTGAGGCCCCGCGGGGAACGCTCTATCACCATTACAAAGTGAAAGACGGCGGTCTGGTCACCTGGGTCAACCTGGTCATCGCCACCGGGCAGAATAACCTGGCCATGAATCGCACTGTGCTGCAAATCGCGCGGCATTACGTCGACGGTAAAACCATCCAGGAAGGCATGCTGAACCGAGTGGAAGCCGGCATACGGGCCTATGATCCCTGTTTGAGCTGCTCCACCCACGCCCAGGGACAATATCCGCTCTGCATTGAACTCTATGATGCCGACGGAACCCTGTGCGACCGGAAGGTACGAAGTTAATCCTCCTTCGATCGTCGCTTGTAGACGAATCGAAAAGAAAGAGGAGTCGTTACGACTCCTCTTTTCTTTATGCCTATGCATGAACTGTCAGTCACCCAAGATTTACTGCAAAGAACTTTGTTCCACGCCCAGCAGGCAGGTGCCCGCCAAATCCGGCAGGTAAATCTGACCGTGGGCGAATTGGCCGGATATGTGGACCAATCCATCGAGTTTTATTGGAACATTCTGGCGGAAGGCACCCTGTGCCAGAATGCCCGCCTGCAGATACAAAAGGTCCCGGCCCGCTTCCTTTGCCAAGATTGCCGATCGGAGTTTGTCGTCGAAAACGAATTGATCTTTTGCCCCGAATGCCAGAGCCATCGGGCCCAATTGATCCAAGGAGATGAGTTCTACCTCCAGTCTATTGATATCGAGACGGATTGATCCCCGCCGGGAGAAAGGATTGCCATGAGTCAGATACAAGTACCTATCGTCGAGAAAGTCTTGAATGCCAACGATCAGATCGCGGCCAAGAACCTCGCCCTTCTGGATAAGGCCCACATTTATTCCATCAATATCATGGCTTCCCCCGGAGCCGGAAAAACCAGTTTGATTCTGAAAACCATTTCCCATCTGGCTCCTGCCGTCTCCATGGGTGTGATCGAAGGAGATACGGCCCGGGTCACCATCGATGCCGACCTGATAAGGCAGACGGGGATCCCGGCCGTACAGGTGCACACCTCAGGCGGTTGTCATCTGGACGCGGCCCTGATATCCGATGCCCTTTCCCAACTGCCTCTGGATGAAATCCAATTCCTGCTGGTGGAGAATGTGGGGAACCTGGTGTGTCCTGCTTCTTACAAGTTGGGAACGCATGGGGACATTTTAATTGCCAGTGTCCCCGAAGGAGACGATAAACCTTTTAAGTATCCGGCCATCTATCGCGGGATCAGGGCACTGATCCTGAATAAGATCGATCTCTTGCCGTATGTTCCCTTCCGCATGGATTACTTCCGCCGGGGAGTGGAGATGCTGAATCCCGGGCTATCGTTCTTTCCCCTCTCCTGTAAGACCGGCCAAGGCGTAGAAGAGTGGATACAGTGGCTGCATCAGAAAATGGATCGGTAAACCTGCCCATCGCCATCGAAACGGATTGCTATAGCGATATGTATCGGCTCCGCCGGTTCTCAACTCTTCCCCAGGGCTGACGCTTCCATCCGCGCCAACCCTGGTTATCAGCCGATGCCCCTTCGGGACTTTCACGCAATTGACGTTGGTTTCAGGAATATTTTCCCGCCGGATCGATCGATTATTTCATCGGGACCCAGGCATTGCCTTTCTGGGCGCTCTCGATGGCGGCGGCGATAAAAGCCATACCCGTACGGCCATCTTCCACGGTGGCATAACGGGAGCCGTCACAGGTGAAGGGCTTTCCTTCGTTGAAGGCCCGTACGTCCGCCTCGAAAAAGCGATGCAATCTGGCAAAGGCGTCATGGAAGGCTTCGGGATGTCCACTGGGAATCGTAGGTTCCTTCAGCAGCCAATCCGGAACATCGCCCAGGAAGCCGTCATTCGGCTGAACAACGGCACGCCAGTAGATACGGTCCGGCTGACCGTTCAGCAGGATTCTGACACTTTCCGGTTCTTCCTGGCACCATAACAGAGTTCCCCTGGTCCCGTTCACCTCGATACGCAGGTCGTTCTTGTGCCCGATGGATATCTGACTGGCCCGAACCAAGGCCCTGGCCCCGTTATTCAGCTTGACATAGGTGGTAAAATGGTCATCCAGCCTGCGTCCGGGAACGAATGTTTCCATATGGGCACACAGCTCCGTTACCTCCAGTCCGGTGACAAAGCGCAATTGCATGAGGGCATGGGTTCCGATGTCTCCACCGCAACAGCTGCCGCCGGCTTGTTTGGGATCGACCCGCCATTCGGCCTGCTGGGAACCCTGATCCTCGGCACGTGCGGCCAGCCATCCCTGCAGGTAGGAGGAATCGGCCCAGCGCACTTCACCCAGCAGACCGCTGCGAACGATAAAGCGGGCAAAGAGGCTGCTCCAGTGTCCCAAGTAAGTGTGAGAAACGGCAAAAGGAATATTTCTGGCCTTGACGGCGGCCACCAGCTGATCGGCTTCCGGCAGAGTCACCGTCAAAGGTTTTTCGCAGAAAACCGGAATCCCTGCCTGAATGCACTTCAGGGCCGGATCGAAGTGGACGTTGTTGGGAGTCACAATCAGGGCATAGTCGATCCGTTCCCCCAGCGGTTTTTTGCTTTCCTTCTCGATCATTTCCGTGTAACTGCGATAACCCTGAATCGGATAAGACCATTCGGCCGCATATTGCATGGCCTTCTCCGGATCGGGGTGAAGAGCGGCACAGGCGACCCGGCGGGTTCCGTCGAAGTGAATGGCTTTTTGATGGGGGTTGACGATGAAAGCCCCACCGCCTCCTCCTATCAACCCGACATTGAGCGGACGTTGCGACATGTAGGTATTCTCCTTTGCTGATATAAATTGCTTTATGATTGAATCACGTCCACGGCATTATAACATGACGATCGGACAGAATCCCGTCTATGGTTTGATTTTGGCGCTATAGATGATCTCTTCCTCCAGCATCCGTTCCGAGAAATATCTCCTCTGCCTGATCTGCTCCAGGCGGACCATGGATTCCAGCAGACCAGCCAAGTCCTGAGAGAAAAAGAGCGGTTCCTGTCCCTCCCGCTTGCGCTGCAATAGCTGATAATCGAGCATGCGCTGCCATCGCAGGAAAGAAGATCGAATCTCGGCGAAGCGGATCAGCGTCAGCGTATGAGATGGTTTACCCTGTAACCACTCGGAATATCTCTTCGGCAGCATGGCCTGGTAGGTTTGTATCACCCGGGTGACATATTCGGCAGGTTCCCCGATCACCAGTACGTTTCCGATCCGGGAGATGCCGATTCTCATGACCGACCCGGAACTCTCCCAGGTTTCATAAGGAACCTGAGCCATCGTCTTCGTTTTCCATTCCCCTCCTCCGGTCATGTCATAGAGCCGGTGAAATTCATCCTGTAAAAATCCCTTCCATTGGTCCCAAGGTATCGCAGAGGCATTACCGTACTGCAATAGAAACAAATGCGGAAATTGCACGAAGATACCATTTTCCGAAAAAGAGGTCGATCCGACCTCCATTACATTTTCGATACCGGAATCGCCCAGCAACTTCATCAGGTCCGCTGGAGGGGAATCCCCAGGGTCAGCCGCAGTCGCGGCCGCGATGGTCACCTCCGGACCATCGATCCGCTTCTCGTAGGCATCGGATATGGCCACCTCCGACCAGGCGCGATAAGCCCCATAGGCAGGGCGTTTGCGGTTGAGCTTCTTCCACTCCGGCGGCAAGGGACTCCACAGGCTTTCCGCCATGCGCCTGGCCAGTTCTTCCTTCGGCATAGACGTGGTGCAGGTGATGTACTCCTGTCCATTGGGGCTATACCGTTCCAGGAATTCTTCCGATACAGGTGTTCGCCGTACCGGATCAGGATGGGAACGCAGATAGAGCCGCCTCTCCCGGATTTCCGTCGGGCTCAAATAGACAGAAATTCTCGCGCTGCGATAGGGTTTCCATTGGTCCAGGTTCTGGAAAAGCCATTCCCGGCGGAAAGTCGGATTTTCGGCCAGTCGGTCCATGCGTAAAAAAAGATGCAGATCGGTATCCCCCTCCGCAAGAGGCAGATCCTTCCATTCCGGCGTTTGCGACAGAGGAGTCGGCATCAGCGCCTTTTCCGACAAGGCGAGACATTCTTTCATCAGATCTTCCTGAGTGGCAATAACCAGGAAAGGATCGATCTCCGCGAAGCAGACCATCCGCCCGCCTTCAAAGTTGCGATAATAGGTTTTACCCTTTAGATTTTGTGCTTCAAAGCGCCCCTTCGTTTTCAACAACCAAGTGGCCTGGCGTTCCACGGCCGATAACTCCGTGAGAAAGACGAATTCCATCTCCGAGGGATTAAAAATCCCCAGGGCCGATTTATGGCCGGCCAGAGAGGCCAGCCGTTCGCTGTCTATGGGGAATCCCGCCGATCGGGCAAATCGTTCGGCATGGTCTGAAAGTTTCAGAACGATTCGCGAATTTTCGAACCGGCGGTAATGATCGCTCTTAAGCCAGACGTCCTTTTCCGGTGAGTTCTTCCACGCCTCGACCAGCTGCTGGAGATTTTCCGCTTCCAGATAGATCAGCAATCCCGGCGGCATGAGGGTCGCCGGGGCATTCTGGCCCAGCATAGCGCAGATGTGAAAAACAAAAACCAGAAGGAATACAAGCAACAGACGGATACACATTGTCAATTCCTATTCCACTGCTTCTTCAATTTGTCGTTTCGGGTGGAGGCGGCAATTGGATGACGTCCTGTACCTTCCATGTCCGACTCCTTTCCAGTTCCCTTACCTCCCTGGCCCGGCGCAGACTTCGAGCATCCACGGCGGCATCCAGGGTTTGGGCAGAATTCTGAGCGAAGAACATCGCCAACCGGGCATAGTAGTCGGCGGTTTCCCACTTCTCTTCCTGCAGGGCGGCCTGGAATGCCTTCCTGGTCAAGGGAAAGGCCTCCGGCCCATGTATGCCGATACGGGAGATGGGATTCTCTATCTCCTGAGCCGGCCCTTCCTCGACAGGCATATCATACGATCTTCGACCCGGAGGAATATATCCATAATCGAATTCTCCGGTCGGATCCAGTATTTTCAATGCCCATAGACGATTCCCCTGTTCCAGCCACCAGTCGAACATCCTCACTCTCCTGGCGTGGTCCTCCGGAGCCAGGAAAAAGGCCTGCCTCATGGCATCGCTCACTTCTGCCGCAGAGGCACGTCTTTCGCTCTTCTCGATCGACAGACGGATGGGTAGAACAGCATAGCGGGAAAAGGACTCTCCTTGGGGGACGTTTATCTGTTCGACCATCCGGAAGAAGGAGTTAATTTCTGCATCGACGATTCCGGTGAGCGAAGTCAAGTTCTTCCACCCATCCATTTCACCCTTTTCCTTTTGGCGTTCGTACCACCGGGAAAGGATCCAGGCCGCTTCCCGTCGAGCCTCGGGTGGACAGCCTTCTTCGCCTAACAAAGCAATCATTTTATCTACGGCCTCTTTTCTCCGTTCCCGGTTCCATAGGATTTCCGCCTGTTTGTATCGATTCACGGCAAAGGAATCGTCACCGGGCAAGAGGGCTGCTTCTGCCCGCTGTCGGCATTCCCAGGCAAAATCCATATCTCCCGATTCGGATGCATACCCGGCTACAGCTTTTAACCAGGAATTTTGTGGGAGGCCGGATGGACTCTCGCCTTCGGAATCATAGCCGTTGGCGACAGATTGGACTGCCTGGTACAGAACCAACTGGCCGGCATACTTATGTGCTTCCTCCCTCTTGCCCTGCTGATACAGGACTTGGATAAGCTCCAGAAACAGTGCCGGATCGGTCTCGCCCTGCTCCAGTCGGCTTCGAAGGATGAGTTCCCGAAGAGAAGCCGATACATCCCGGGATGCGTCGCCGCGCAGCAAAGAGGTGATGGTCTGGTAGTTTTGATCGAAACCCGGTGCATCTCGTTGTTGCCAGTCCAACAGAATTTTCTCGGCCGTGGACGACCGTTTTTGACAGAGGGCCAGTTCCAGCGACAACAGACGATAAGCCGATTGTTCTTCCACTTCCCTTCCCGAAAGGTTTCTCCATGCGGACAGGGCCTTTTCCACCGCCGGGCAGTCGCCGTCATGCAGCTTCCGCCGCAGAGAACGGATTTTGAAAGCAAGAAACTCCGCCCGTATATAACCGGCAGATTGCTCCTCCGCTTTTTGTATCCTCCCGCTAAACCAGAAATCCAGGAGTTCGGTCACCCTGTCTTTTTCTCCCTGTGAAAGCCATTCGGAATCAAGCAGATAGTTGGCCGCATCCGGCGGGTGCGGGGCTTCCCGGACCACTGCCTGAAGAATATTGCCTTTCTCTGATTCATCCTGGGTCCGTTGTAAAAGAGTGTCCAGTATCTTCCGGTTTCCCCAGGTGCCCTGGACCCGCACCATTTCCAGGCAGAACCGCCGCAACGGTTCTGCGATTTCCCGGAAAAAGTCATGATCCAGCGATGTCTGCAGGGCGTTCTCCACATGTTTGATGCGCATCTCCAGGTAGCGGGAGGAACGCCCCTCCGAAGAACATTGTTTTTCGATAATCTGTCGGAAGCCGGCGATGGCTTCTTCCCTCTTGCCGGCTTTGAGACGGGCCAGGTTCGCGGCAGCCTGATAGGAATAGCTCCCCGGCTGTAAAGCCAAAGCCTTCTGATAGAAGGTGAGGGCTTCTGCCGGATCGCCGGCATCCAGCAGCAGATCGCCGGTACGTTTCCATGCCCCGACATCTTTCGGATTCCCCTCCAGATCCGCCATTCGCAGATGGCGGTCTTTGCCGACCTCTCTGCCATATCTGGAGCGGACATACTCGCCCGCCAGATAAAACCATTCCCTTCCCGTCCAGGACGAATCGGCCTCAGGCCGGGCCATGATTCTGGAAGCGATTGGCTGCAAAAGCAATCGGGAATGGAAGGCATCGGTCACCGTTTCCGGATAGACGCCGGTTCTCCAGCCGATCATGGCCTGCTGGGTCCAGGCCCATTTTTCCCCCATAGCCGATCGCAGGTGATGGACGGTTTCCAATGCCTCCCGGTGTTTCCCTTTCCACAGCAGGGCATTGATCAAAGGAATGCCTGCGGGATTTCCGGGATCGGAATCCTCTCTCCAGGTAGAGGATCCGGGGGTAGACAACAGATCGACATACCTTTCCATCATCGAAGGATGGATATTCTCCGCAACCGTCTGACGATATTCCGTCAGGATCTTCTTTTCTTCTGCCGGCATACCTGCCAGACGGTAGGATTCGGCAATCTTGGGAAGTTCCCCTATACGTAATCCGGGCACGGCAGATGTTTTCGTCGCCTGATCTAGCCACTGGGCATACCGGCGAGGGTCCGGATGCCGGCGATAAAAGTCATCCATATTCCTTTTCCACCGGTTCCATTTTTGCAGCGGATCCTCTGTCGTTTGCAGATCGCTCTCCCCCTGCATCTTCAGCAGCTGTTCCTCGAGGTAGACCAGTCCGCCATTCTGGGCCAGACCCACCATTCCCTGTTTCAATTCCGGATAGTCCTCCAGCTGCCCACCTTGATAATCGGAACGGAAACGCTCCTCCAGGAGTTCCTTCTGCCGGGAATCGGCACATGCCGGGATCGTTCGGGGAAAACCATAGAGTAAAAAGAAGGTGACCGCCGACCGGTTGGCATCATCCGGCTTCATCGACTTTCCGGCCGAGACCAGTTTTTCCCAAACCCGTACCCCCTGTCGCAGGCGAAGAGACGCTTCGGCATAGGCCTCCAGTCCGACCGGCTGTATTCTGCCGGCTTCGGGATACCGAACCAGGTAATCGATCCCTTCTTCCGCCTTCTGCATCGCTTCCGCCAGCCGGTTGCACCTCCGGAGAAAAACAACGCGTCGGGCCCAGCGCTCGGTCGAAGGAACGGATGCGGCCTGCAGGGCCTCTTCCAGAGTAGACAGAGCTTCTTCCATCCTGCCCATTCCGGCCAACAGTTCCGCGGAACGGAAGAGGGGCCCGGCACTGCGGTAGGTCTGCCGATGCAACCTTCTCAAGAGGGGAAGGGCCTCCTGATATTGCCGTTGCACGGTCAAAACGGCAATCGTTTCCCGAAGGATTCCCAGATGATCCGGCTGTATCTCCAGAGCTTTTTTATAAAAAGGAAGAGACTGGACGGCATCTCCCAGTCGGGCATAGATACGGGCCAATAAAAACGGCCAGCGATAATCCTTCGTCGATCGGGCGGCCTGCCGGTGGAAAAAATCGAGAAGTCGTTGCTGCAGCTGGAAGGTATCAGCAATCCCCACGGCCTTTTCCAGCAATGTGAGATCTTCCGGTTGACGATTGAGCAGTTCGATATAGATATCGACTGCAACCGGCGCTTCCTTCCGACGGCAATAGAGAGAGGCCAGCCTCTCCCACACCTCCCTTAACCTGGCCCGTTTTTCCTGATCTTTCATAGCCGCCTCGGAAGCCCACCATTTCTGCAGGCGCTGATGAAGATCGGCCGTCGCCTGACGCGAGCCCTCTTTTTCATACAAGGGGATCAACGAGAGCAGAACGGAATAATCCTCCGGATCGATTGCCGACAGCCTTTCCAACGCTCCGATAGCTTTACTGGGATCAGGGATGGAATCGTAGATGCGAGCCAGACTCTGCAGGAAACTCTTGCGGTAACGCAGATTGGCCGAAGCAAGGCTTCCCTCCAAAACCACGGCAGCCTGCTCCTTTTGCCCGATCCTTTGCAGAAAGGCAACTCCCTCCTCCAGCACGCCGGCATTTTTCGGATATTCTTTTCGCAGTCGCTCCCAGACGGCCATGGCTGCCGGTATCTGCTTCCGGCTTTCATAGAAAAGCATCAGATTCCGATTCGCTTCTATCGATTCTCCCGGTCTGACGGCCCGGCGGATGCGCTCCTGCCAAAGACCCTCCTCCGCCTCGGTCAGATCCCGCTCGCGCAACACACGGCAGACATCCCTTAAGATATCGGCCGAAGCGGCAATCTCCCCGGATGCACTTTGTACCATTTTGACAATGGCCTGATCTTCTTTCCGGTTGCTCAAAAATTGCAGACACGCCGGAATAGACTGGAGAGGTACTCCTCCTTTCGGATTCAGCAATTCCTGCAGAACCAGTTCCCGGCGATCCGCCCGATCCATAAACTGGTGCAGGCGTGTAAGGGCCTGGTAGGAGGTTTGATATTCCCTCTCGCGAGACACCGGACCCGAGGAAAGGATCTCGTCTTCATCTCTGATTTCTTCCCGATTCGCCCGGCCGGCAGGGACAGGACCGGCCGATTGGCCGGCGAAGAAATGCAGATACTCCCGTATGGCGGCGACCATATCGCCGCGACTTTCCTGTATGGCCCCCATCTCGAAAAAGAATGCCCTGGGATTCGAGGAACTTTTCCGGTATCGGGCAATCATCTCCTCTGCCTGGTTCGGTAAATAATAATCCCAGAATACGGTAGCGGCCTCCAGGGTGCTTTGAGATGTACCCGGTCTCAGTCCTGCTACCCGGCGCCATACATCCTGTGACCGATCCAACCTTCCGGCGTCGGCCCATATCTCTCCCATTTTAATCAAGGGGGCGCTGTCATCCGGATGGATCTGCGAAAACTTCTCCATCGCCTGAATTGCCTGCCGGTAATGTTCCGAATCCAGCGATCCGAGAGATCGCTGCAGGTCCACATGCTGTTCGGTATATCTTTCCCACCGGGGAAAGGAAGAAGCCAGTTGTTGCAGGAGCGGCTCCGACTTCTCAAAGCGGGATTGCCAGATCCAAGCTTGCGCAAGGAAAGCCAGGGACACGGCGTCCGTCGATACCATATCCGTTCTTGGCGCTACGCCGGTTTTTTGTTCCACCGTCGCAATGGTAGAGTGCAGCTGTCTGTTTCTGGCCAGATGAGCCAGGTACTGCTTTTGAATTTCCGCATCGTAAAAGAAATATCTGCGGGCCAGCCTTTCCCATTCGAGCACCATTACTGGTTTGCTTTGCCGATAGCTGCGCAGCAGATTTTTGACAAAGACCAGATTGTGGGGAAAACGCCGGTTGGCATACAGGTTGATCTGACGGAATATGCGGTTGCCGCCCGGTTCCTTTTCTACGACATCCCGCATATACCGGGCGATGTCATTTCCCCGAAAAGCATCCACTACCTGCTGGGAGAGATTCTGGTACTCGGCATACATTTTTCTTTTTAAATACCAGCGGGCCAGACGATCGTACCAGCCGACTTCCTGAAAATGGAGTATGGCGCGCTTGTATACCTCTTCGACTTCCCCTCCCATACGATTCTGTTCCAGAAAGGCCACCAGACGTTCATACAAACCTGCATCTCCGGGATGGGCATCCAGTTCCCGGCGGAAAAGGCCGACGCAGCGAACCATCTGCTTGGCGGACGCCAGGCTGGAAACATAGCGCTGCAGGACCTGTTCATACTCCACGACCCTATTTTCCTGCCGGCGCTCCGTAGAGGTCCCTCTTCCTTTCGTTTCCTCACGGCCGTCAGACTCCGTGCTATCTCCTTCTTCTTTATCTTCCTCTGGACCGGCCGCTATACCGGAAGTTTTACGCCCGGAAGGCTGGTCTATGCCATAATCTCCATCCTTGTCCCGGGCCAGAAGGACCAGCAGCCGATCATAGGTCTTCCAGCAATCCTCCCTCCTGTCGGCGGCCGCATAGGCGTCCGCCAGCAGCATCCCCGCCTGGCCGACATCCGGACTGGCCCCATGCCGGGCCAGAAAGGATTCTCCCAATCGGATCATCGGTTCCCAGGCACCATATTGTTGGAAAATTTTCATCAAAGCCAATTCCATCGCCGGAAGGTGAGAGGACTTGGGAAATTCCTGATGGAAGAGCTGATAAAGAGAATCGGCCCTGGCGGCATTGAAATAACCGGCGGCCTTATTCTCCTGTTGTTGCGTCATCCATACCGGATTGGTTCTGCTCAACAGGATGGAAAGGATGCCGTTCAGTACTCCCGGGCTGTCGTCCGAAACGGCGATATTCCTGTAATAGGCCATACTTCCGGCCCCGAGTTGCGTAGGGCGATCGGCCGACTGCACCAAGGTATCAAACAACCGAAAGAGGGCCTCCTCTCTATGGATGCGCCCGGCAGGAAGCGGCCAGATTTTTCCGGCCGCGGCCTGTTTGTCCCTCGACAGCAGAGAATAGAGTCCGTAAAAATGACGTGCGGCCTGGTGGGTATCTCCCAGCTGTTGGAAGAGAATGCCCCAGACATACAGCTCTTCGGCGCTCCAGTTCCGGGCGGCGGAAGAGGTCGAGCGGGGATAAATGCCGGCGGCTTCATTCCGATGGTTCTGAAAATCATAGAGCAACCGCATGGCCCAGTCGATCTTCCCCTGCTGCTGATAGGCAAAGAACATCTGTACGGCGGCGGCGGCATCGGTCGGGTTGGCCTGTAGTCGCTTATCCAGGGCGGAAAGGAATTCCTTCCAGTGGCCGGAGTCTTTCTTCTTCAGGTCGTAGAAAAAGCGCATCAGGGAAGCCGGCCATAACGGATGGAATCGGCCTTCCAGCAGAGACTGGGCCTGGGCCACCTGTCCGCCGGCAACCATCGCTCTCCCTTCCCACTCCAGTGAATAGTCCGCTTCCGCCGGAAAGCGCAGACGGTAGGCGGATAGCTCTTTTTGCAGTTCGGTAATACGGTTTTGCCTTAAGAGCTCCTGGTGGATCCAATGAGCCACGCGGCTATCGCCGGGAAGGCCGCGGCGAAGATCTTCGAGGACATCCCACCGGATTTGCCGGGAAAGGCCCTGTTCTTCTACGACCTGGAAAATGTTTGCCGCCAGACGGAACGAGGATGGCTCTTTAAGCGAACGGGCACTGGGACCGGTTTCCATCCGTTTGCGGACGGCTTCCTGCAGGATGCGCACCTGTTGGTCCGGTCGGTTGCGCGATCGATAAAAATCGGCCAGTTCCAGGAGAGCGGAAACACTGCGTTCCCGTCCCTGCACATAGGCCAGAAAATGAGTTTCCGCCTCCTTCTCCTGCCCTAGTGCGATCTCTTCTACCGCCAGGTATTTGAGATATTCGAGATTCTCCGGGTGAAGCACGATCAGCTTTTTCAGATCTTCGACAATCCTTTGCGAGGACCGGGGCACATGGCTCTCTTCCTCCAGAAGTGTTTCTTTTTGGTAGAAGACCGCCTGCAGGGGATCGTTAGCCTGTATGTCGACAGGCACGCCGGAAGAATAGGGTGTCAGGCTGTTCCACAGGAAAAAGCCTACCATCAGCAAAACACCAGTACTTCGCATAGTCGTGCCTCCTGAAGGAGAAATCGTCTAAGGGAAAGATCAGTGACTGTCGGATGTCTCCAATACTTGTGCCCGTGTCATGGGCACCGGATGTCCCAGGTATTCCTGCCGATAGACCTGCAGCAAAGCGAAGAAAAAGGCCAAAATCAAGGGACCCAACACCACACCGACGATGCCGAAAAAATCCAGACCGGAAAAGGCCCCGACCAGCATAACCACAGGATTGATGTTCCCCAGTTTACTGCCGAAAATGGGCCGGACGACGTTGTCGATATGGCTGACCACGATCCCACCCCAGAGAAGAATCAGGATGCCGGACACATTGTCTCCCTGGGCTAAAAAATAGATTCCTGCCGGCAGCCAGATCAGCGAGGTTCCAAAAATGGGTACCAACGATAAAATGGCCATCATCACACCCCAGAGCGCGGAATTGGGAATCCCCAGAAAGTAAAAACCCAGGCCGCCGAGCAGTCCCTGCAATCCGGAGATCATGAGTTGACCGATCAATACCGCCCGGCTGATCTGCTCGAACTGTTTGATCAGCCAGATGGCGTTTTTCTGGCTGAAGGGCAGGTATTCCAGGGACCGGGCAATCACATAATGGATTTTTAAAAAGATGCTGTACATCACGATAAACATGATGAATACCGAGATGGCTACATGGGATGCAGTGGAAAAAATGGTCGGCAGAGAATCGGCGATGGAGTTGGATAAATCCATGACCAGTCGCTGGACGATTTTCTGCAGCGACACCGGCAGATGGATTCCCTGCATCAGCCGGTTGATCTCCTCCAGATTCAACCGGTCCTGGAAGGCCACCGCCTGCTGGAAGGCTGTATAGGTCACTAGCAACATGGGCATCAGCGCCACCAGGGCAATCAAAGTCAAGGTCAGCAGGGCCGAAATGTGGTCGTTGCGGATCCTTCGATTCAATCCCAGGTAAACCGGAGAGAACAGAAAGGAAAATATGTAGGCCCCGAAAAGGGCGACAAAAAATATCCGTACCAGATAGAGCACACCAGCGGCGAACAGGAGAACCACACCCGTGGCAATGTATTTATTGTATTGAGCGATGCGTATCATGCCGTTTTTTTCGGATACATTATTGTACTCATTCGAGGCAAAAACACCAACCCCATGATTCTTTCTCTTCAGCCGCCGGGATCGCCGGCATCCCTGCCGGCAACACAAGCAAAAAAACGCATCCGTCAATTGAAAATGTCCTTGCTGGCGGGGAGGAAGGTAGACCGACATTGCCCCTTTGCAAATCGGTAAATCGCGGGTACATTCATTGCGTCCCCGGTCCCCAGAACGGATCGGTTTTCGGGAAGGTTTAGAACACAAAACAACGATCAATGATTAAGGAGGATTTTATGGCGTCCAAGCGATTTTCCCGTAGAGATTGGTTCCAGTTCGGCGGAGCCGGGATTCTGGTAAGTGCCGGCGGCCTGCTGCCGCAAGTAGTTCTGGGAGCTCCCAAAAAGATACCGGTCGGATTACAACTCTATTCCGTACGACAGGAATGTGCCAAGGATCTGGCCGGCACGATCGCAAAGGTGGCCAAGATGGGATACCAGGGTGTCGAGTTCGCCGGTTATTTCGACCATACGGCCAAGGACATTAAAAAAATGCTGGACAACAATGGCATCCGTTGTTGTGGCACACACACCGGTCTGGATACTCTTCTCGGAGACAAACTGGAAGCGACCGTCGCTTACAACCAGGAGATCGGCAACAAGTATCTGGTCGTGCCCAGTCTGCCCAAGGAACGTCTGAACAGCCTCCAAGCCTGTCTGGATACGGCAAAAATCTTCAACGAGATTTCCGAAAAAATAAAGGCCAGCGGGATGTTGGTCGGATATCACAACCATACCGCCGAATTCCAGCCGGTAGAGAACGGAGAAAAACCCTGGGACATCCTCTTTAAAAACACCAAAAAGCTAATCATGCAATTCGACACCGGCAACGCTTTACATGGGGGAGCCGTGGCCGTCGATTATCTCAACCGTTATCCGAAACGGGCTACCACCATCCATCTGAAAGAATTCTCCCAGAGCAATGCGCGGGCGATCATCGGCGAGGGAGACGTCCCCTGGAAGGAAATCTTCGCCGTGGTCAGCAAGCAGAACGCAACGGACTGGTACATCGTGGAATGGGAACACAACGATCCGCCTCCGATCCAGGGTGTGGCCAAGTGCCTGGAAAACCTGCGGAAAATGGGCCTCTGATCCCGGCAGATACCATCCACATGGGAGCGACCGGCCGGTCGCTCCTTGAAACCGATCCTATAACCAAGCATGATAAAGCGGTAAAAAGTCCTGGGAGCGCCGGCGTCCCGCCGGTAAAAGCAATGGAATCGACACGAGATTTGCAAAAAGAAACGGAATAAAGACTTTTTGCCGCTTCATCAAGTATAGGGGTCTATGATTAAAAAAACAAAGATTGTATGTACGATCGGCCCGGCCTGCGATCAGGACGATACGATTCGGAAGATGATCGCCGCCGGGATGGACATCGCCCGACTGAATTTTTCCCATGGAAGCCATGACTCACACCGCAGTACTTTTCAACGCATACGGAGGATCGCTACGGAAATGGCTTCACCGGTCGGTATCCTTCAGGATCTCTGCGGCCCGAAAATCCGGTTGGGGGAAATTCCGGGTGACGGTCACGTCCTGCAGGATGGAAGCATGGTCAAACTGACCGGAGAGAACCTGACGCCGGAGACTGACCTTTTCCATGTTTCCTATCCCAGGCTTTCTCTGGATCTCAAGCCGGGAGAGCCTATCCTGATCGATGACGGGCTGATCCACCTCCGCGTGGAATCGATTCAAGGGCCGGTGGTTCACTGCCGAACCCTGGTGGGCGGAATATTGAAATCTCACAAAGGTGCCAATTTTCCGGAATCCGATCTCGGGATTTCCGCCATATCGGAGAAGGATCTGGAAGATGTGCGTCTGGGAATGGAACTGGGCGTCGATTTCGTGGCCCTGTCTTTTGTACGGAAAGCGGAAGATCTCCTGCAGTTGAAGAGGTTCATGGAAAACGAGAAAAAATTCATCCCCATCGTGGCCAAGATAGAGAAACGGGAAGCGGTCGCCAACCGGGAAGCTATTCTTACCATGGCGGACGGGGCCATGGTCGCCCGGGGAGACTTGGGTATCGAAGCCCCCATCGAAGAGGTTCCGTTGATCCAGAAGGAGATCATCAAGCTCTGCAACCGCATGAGCAAACCGGTAATCACCGCTACCCAGATGCTCGACTCGATGATCCGCAATCCCATACCTACAAGGGCTGAGGTAACCGACATCGCCAACGCCATTCTGGATGGAACGGATGCGGTCATGTTGTCGGGGGAGACGGCCTCGGGCAAATATCCGGTCGAAGCGGTAAAGATGATGGATAAAATCTGTGTGGCCACCGAACAACTGATGAAGAAGCGGGCCCGTCCCGAATATAACTTCCATCACAACGTGGTCGATTCCATTTCCGAGTCCACCTGCAAAATAGCCGAGGAGTTGAACGCACATGGGATCGTGGTTCTTACCGATTCGGGAAGGACCGCCAGACTGGTTTCCCGCTATAAGCCCGATGCGCCAATTCTGGCCATCACCTACAATCAGGAGTCGCAACTCCGGCTGAAGCTTTCCTGGGGAGTCTTCCCCCTCCTGGTGGAAGCTACATCCGACACGGATAAAATGCTGGAAAATGCCAGCAAAGCGGCCCTTTCATCCGGAATCGTCAAGACAGGGGAACTGGTGGTGATCACAGCCGGCATCCCTGCCATGATCAAGGGCAGTACCAACATGATTAAAGTCGATGTTCTGGGACACGTCTTTCGGCGGGGGAACGGTGTGGGACCGATCCTGAAGGCCACAGGCAAGGTGTGTATTGTAGAAACAGCGGAACAGGCCCTGGCTTCGGTGGACAAGGATGACATCCTGGTGACCAAACGGCTCGACGATTCCTTCCGGAGCATTGCCAATCGCCCGGCAGGGATCATCACCGAAGAGGGCGGAGAAGGTTCTTACGCCGAGTTTTTCTGTACAAAATTCCAGATCCCGGGAATTCTGGGCATTCCGGAAGCAACGACTACCTTTTATCCGGGCCAGATCCTCACTCTGGAGACGGAGTTGGGCATCATCTACGGTCCAAGAACCAACATGTAAGGGGAAAAGAGGATTGTTTCTACTTCCGCCTCCCCAGTTCCTGGAAAAAATCGTCCAGAGCAATCAAGGGACATGTCATGCAGATTTAATATGTGATATTCAATCTGCATGACATCAAAGCCCACTCCCGAGAGGGGGGCACTGCTCACCCTGATCGAGGCGGTTACTTCAGCATCTCCTGGAGGGCCGTTTGGATGCTGTCTACCCAGATCTGATAGCCTTCGCTGGATAGATGCAGGGCGTCGGGCATCAGGCTCTTGGGAATAGACCCGTCCGCTGCCAGGAATTTATCTCCGAAGTAAAGGTACTTGACTCCCCGTTTGCCGTCCAGTTTGGAAATCAACGCATTGACGGCCTGGATATTGGCGCGATACCTGTCGGTCCTCTCGTCGCCCGGCTTTTCTCCCCGTGGATAGATACCGAGCAACAACACCTTGGTTGCCGGCGATTTCTTATGGATCAGCCCCAGGATTTTCCTGATACCTTTGGTTATATCCTTGGGACTGTCACCTTTACTGGTGTTATTGGTCCCGATAAGCAAAACCACGACTCTCGGCTGAATACCGTCGAGTTCTCCATGCTGGAGCCTCCAAACGATGTTCTCGGTGCGATCTCCCCCGATTCCGAAATTGGCAGCCGGTAGAGAGGCGTAATGCTTGTCCCAAAGCTCTTTTTGTCTGTTCCAGCCGTCGGTGATGGAATCGCCCAGGAATAGAACCTTCACATTACCCTGACGGGCGCGGGCCACAAATCCCTCGTGACGCGTCGGCCAGTTGCCAATGCGCGGAAACGCATCCCAGGCTTTCGCTTTCTTTGCCTGTTCCGCATACCTCTTTTGTTCAGCCGTAGGCTCTGGTTTGGCTGCAGCCGCCGCCTGTGCCCAGGCATGGGAACAAAGACAAAGGCCGAGAAACAAGGTGCAGAACAACATTCTCCATTTTTTCATACATGAACTCCGATTGGATGTTTAGATTTGTGTTTGCCGGCGGGATGCCGGTGCCGCTCCCAGGGCTTTCTGCATGGGTATCAGAGAACGAAGGGAGGCCGATATTTTCTGGTGAGCAGGTCGTTGGCTTCCTGATCGCCGGGACAGATCTCCTGGTTAGGATCGAATGTCAGATTTCGGTGAAGACGGCAGGAAGCATTCGCCAGGTGAATCAGGGCACAGGTATAATGGCCTTCCTGTATGTCCCCCTGGTGGATGGAATCATCCCGTTTCCGCAAGGCTTCAATAAAATGCAGGGCATGAGCAGAGGCATAGGCGACGTTCCCCAGTCCCTTCCTGCTGGGACCAGGTGTGCGTTCTTTCCCAAGATAGGTATTCCAACCGTCTACCGTCATGGTCATGTACCCCTTGGTTCCATAAAAGAAATTGCCGATCTCGTTATCCGTTCCCTGTCCGAAGCCGCCTTCCCGGTTGGTCATCCACGGCCGGACTTCAAACTGCAGGACCTTGTTCCTGTCCCCGGAAGCAATGGTATCCGGAAATTCAAACAGAGCGATCTGCCAGTTGGGAGTCTCCTGATCGTCGCGAAACAGGAAGTGACTGCCGATGGAAGTCACCCGGGTCGGAAGGGATACACCAAGCCCCCATCGGGCCACATCCATCTCGTGCACTCCCTGGTTGCCGATATCCCCATTGCCGTAATCCCAGTGCCAGTGCCAGTTGTAATGGAAACGGTTCCGGGAAAAGGGACGTTTGGGGGCCGGTCCCAGCCAGAGGTCATAATCGACTCCGGGAGGAACGGGTTCCTCTTCCGTGTGGGAGATGGTATCCCTCCACTTGTAGCATATCCCCTTTGCCATATAAACTTCGCCGATTCCCCCTTCCCTCAACAGGCGTATCCCCGCCTGCTGTACTTCCGAACTGCGCTGTTCGGCCCCATGCTGTACGATACGCCGGTATGTACGGGCTGCATCTACCATTTTCCTTCCTTCATAGATGTTGTGCGACCCGGGTTTCTCCACATGAACATCTTTTCCTGCCTGACAGGCCCATATGGTAGCCAAGGCATGCCAGTGGTTCGGCGTGGCGATGCTGACGGCATCGATGTCCTTTTGCTCCAATAATTTTCGCAGGTCGCGGAAGAGCATGGGTTTTTTGCGGCCCATCCCTTCCAGCGTACGTAGCGGTTTCTCAAACTGACTTTCGTCAACGTCGCAGAGAGCGGCTATTTCCACTCCGGAGACGCGACAGAAATCAAGCATGTTCACCATACCCTGCTGGCGCAGACCGATCATGCCCAAGCGAATGGTATCGTTGGCCCCAAGGACGGATCCGCCCTGGCCGAAGGAAGTCCCCGCCAGGAACCCCGAACCGACAGTCCCGGCCAGCAGGCTGCGACGATTCAAAATTTGTTTCATGGACACTTCTCCTGTTTTCCCTTCAATAACGCAGCGACTTGCTGCAAGAGTTCCCCCGGGCTGAAAGGCTTTTCCAGCATGTACAGGTTTTCGTCGGCCGGAAAATCCAATTGCAGTGTGCCGGAGCTGTAGCCGCTGCAAAAAAGCACCGGTTTGTTTGCATCCCGGACTCGAATCTGTTGGTAGACCTCACGGCCGGTCATTTTCGGCATGATGGCATCCAACATGACCAGATCGATCTTCTCCGATTGTTCCAGATAGATAGCCAGAGCACTATTTCCGTCGGCGGCGACCAGAACCTGATAGCCCGCTTTAGTCAGGATGACCTGATCCAGATTGCGGACGGCATCCTCATCCTCCGCCACCAGGATGGTCCCGTTCCCCTGTTCTACTGCCGGTTCATTGATGGGAACAGCCGTCGGCATCTCCTGGTCACACAGGGGGAAGTATACTTTAAAACACGTTCCTATGTCGGGTTCGCTATAAACATGAATCAAACCGTCATGCTTCTTGACGATTCCATAGACCACGGCCAAACCCAGACCGGTACCTTGGTCCTTTGGTTTGGTAGTGAAAAAGGGATCGAAGATGCGGGACTGAGTTTCCCGGTCCATGCCCTTACCGTTATCGGACACCATTACCTGAATGAATTTCCCGGGCCGGGCCCATGGATGGATGGAGCAATAAGTCTCATCCACAACGACTTGCTTCATTACGATGCCGATTTTTCCGTTCTTGACGATTGCGTCACGGGCATTGATGCAAAGATTCATGAATACCTGTTCGATCTGTCCCTGGTCTCCCCGGATGTGAATGGGTTCTGCTGACGGTTGGAAGTCCATTTCGATATGGGCATCGATGAACCGGCGAATCATCTTCATGTGACCTGTCAGCAGATGATTCAGGTCCAGGACCTTATATTGCCCTTGTTCTTTACGGCTGAAAACAAGAAGTTGCCGGGTGAGTTCCCTGGCCCGGCCGGCTGCTTCTACGACCTGCTCCAGGCATTCCACACGTTCCTTCTCATCGGCCGTCGACTGGGCCTGAACGGCAAATCCGCCGATCACCTGTAGCAGGTTGTTGAAATCGTGGGCTATCCCGCCGGCCAGCAGTCCTACCGCTTCCATTTTCTGGGAAAGGCGCACCTGGTCTTCCAGTTTGGTTTCTCGCGTAACATCTTCGCCTACGATCACATATCCGACGGTAACTTCATGCCGATCCCGAATCGGAGACAGAATCAGATAAAAAACGCATGTACTGCCATCGCGACGAACCCCTTCCAGGCGTTTGGTCCAATGCCCGGTACGCGTTACCTGTTCGGAAATCTGTTGTAACGTCAGTTGTTCTTCGCGTGTGGTACATAGAAGCTCATATACCTGGCGTATGGTTTTTGGGGAAGAATAGCCGGTGGCGCGTTCAAACGCTGAATTGACATAGCGGATGCCACCATCCAGTTCCACCAACATGATGACTTCACTGCTCTGTTCCACGGCTGCAGCCAGATGGATCCGCTCCTCTTCCGCCTGCTTCCGATCGGTGAGATCGAGCCTGGCACCCAGGACCCTCAAGGCTTTGCCATCGACATCCCGTTCGATCCAGATACGGTCAAGAATATGGCGGATCTCTCCGCCCTGGAGCTGGAGACGGTACTCCACCTCCCAATTTTCCTTGTTGGTCTTTAGAATCTCGTGCAGCGATTGTACCAGCCAGGCACGGTCCGCCGGATGAATATGTTCCTCCCAGGCAGAAAAACCGCCCATGGTTTGAGAGGACAGATGTAGTTGGTTTCGATAATTCTCATTCCACCAGACCGTGCCGGCAATCACGTCCCAGTCCCAAACGGCATCGTTGGTAGCCCGGGCAATGGTTTCAAAGTGAGCGTTGCTGCGACGCAAGGCATTCTCCGCACGACGGCGCAGCAGAAGGATCCATCCCAGCAGGACCACGGTGCAGCTCAGAAACACGATGATTCCGAGTCCGGCAATGATACGGCTCCGGTTGATCTGATAAAAGGTTTTCGGGGCATGATACAGTTCGGCATTCGCCGGCAGATCCTCGGTGGAAATACC
This sequence comes from uncultured Acidobacteriota bacterium, assembly GCA_964617125.1. Taxonomy (GTDB): domain Bacteria; phylum Acidobacteriota; class UBA6911; order CAINFC01; family CAINFC01; genus CAZTVS01. The sequence continues at coordinate 46,632 of CAZTVS010000003.1, read as the reverse complement.
AAACCGTTGCATCTGCAGGTAATCGAAGGCGACACGAGACGGGGATTGGGTCACAATCGGTATAGCGTCGGGTCGCTCTCCTTTCAGGATACGCAAAGCCAGTTTTCCAACCATCTCTCCGTGCAGATCGGCAGACAATAAACTGCCTCCCATCCCCTGCCAGACGGCCGTTTCCCAGGAATTCTCCGAAAAGTGCTGGATCATGGGAGGTGCCAGAAAGTAGATGGGGACGGGACATTCGGCGGCCAATCGGCGACCGAATTCGTCATCATCGATGAGTACCCGTCCGGCTTCGTCACGAAAGATGCTCAACAGCAACACAACCGTATCGCTCTGGAGAGTGCGGACACGTCGCAGCAACGATTCCGCCGTCCAGCCATCGATCCATTCATACTGAAAGGGAAAATCGTTACGGGCAATGACCTTCTCCATCGCCTTGCGGGACGCCAGGCCGCTTTCTGTCTGGCAGTGGACTGCAGCGATTTTGCGCACCTCAGGCTGCAATCGTCTAATCAACGCCAGGGTTCCGGCATAATCGTAGGCTTGCGCCACTCCCGTTACTCCGGAATGTTTCTGAAAAAAATCCGGGTCCACATCGTTCACTCCTCCGAAGACGACAGGCACATCTCGTCCGAAGAAATCGCGATGCTCCAGAACGAGTGCGATTGCGGGATCGTCCAGGGCTATAATCAGGTCAAAGGAGAGTTTGCCAAATTTCTGCTGCAGGTGGTTCAAAAAAACCGATATACGGGAGGTGACCGGAAAGCGCCGCCAGTCCAGGTATTCGACATTCGGCAGGATGCCCGTTTTTTCTTTCAGGAGCACTCCCATCAATCCGGCCTGTTCCCCGTCACTCCAGTTATATCCGGGGTGGTAGGAGTTGATTACCAAAATCCGTGGAGTACTCTCCGTTGCCGATTGGGCCCAGACAGGAGCGATACGGAAGAAAAGGGTTCCCCAGACCGCCGGCAGGTAAAGGCAAGAAATCAGGCCTGCCCGCCGTAAGGCAGATAGAGAAAAACAGAAGCCTATCATCGTTTTCCGGTCCCCTTGGTTCAGACTATATTGATCCTGATGCCGCGAGTCCAAAATGAGCCCAAATGATCTCCATTATAAAAATCACCGGATTCGACGTCAAGGCAGACTTGCCGTACAATTGTAAATCGGAGGAAGGAAAACATATGATCTATCGTCTGTTCGGTTCCACAGGAGTGGAAGTATCCGCTCTCGGTTTTGGCGGGATGCGTTTCCAGGCGCCGCAAAGGACGGAAGAGATGGCCGACCTGGTCCTTCATGCCTTCGAAAAAGGAATAAACTATTTCGACACCGCACCTTATTATTGCGAAGACCAGAGCGAAAAGATCGTCGGCCTGGCAGTGAAGGAAATGAAAAGAAGCGGCAAGGCTTTTTACACTGCCACCAAATGTGGATCGGCCGATCCGGCCATCATTCGTAAGACATGTGAACGGTCGCTGCAGAGACTGCATGTAGATGCCATCGATTTTTATCATGTATGGTGCCTGATTCATCCTCAGGAATTTTCCGCACGCAAGGCACAAGGGGCCATCGACGAGTTCATCCGCCTGAGAGATGAAGGTCTGGTCCGTCATCTGTGCGTCTCCTCCCATCTGGAGTACGATCACCTGAAACATATGCTGGAAGAGTCGGACGGTCTTTTCGAAGGACTGCTTATCGGCGTATGTGCCCTCAATTACGATCTGCGAGCCGCCGGCATCCAGGAAGCGAGAAAACGAGGCATAGGAGTAGTCACCATGAACACTCTCGGCGGAGGACTGCTCACCGGTCATCCGGAACATTTTCAGTACTTGGTTCGGGATCGAGCCCCCACCCTGGTAGATGCGGCCCTGCAGTTCAACCTATCCATACCGGGAGTCACCTGCGCCCTGGTCGGTTTCCGCAATAAGAAGGACATCGATTCAGCCGTCGAGGCCATGGAGAGGCTTTCTTTGCTGCAGGAAAGCGAACTGGAAGGCATACGGCAGAAAGTGCCTGGCCAAAAGTTGGCTTTCTGCACACGCTGCGGTTACTGTCGCGATTGTCCGGAAGGGATACCCGTCGTACGCCTCATGGACACTTACAATGTCCTGATGTTGGAAGGGCGAAAAGGGGCCAAGGAGCACCTTCAATACCACTGGGGGATTTCCGATCTGCCGGCAAAACTGCAGTCCTGCACGGAGTGCCGGCAATGCGAAACCGCCTGTACGCAGCAGCTGCCCATCCTGGATCGCTTCCAACAGCTGAAATCCGCCCTATAGCCACTTCTCTGCATGCGACAAAATTTGGTGGAGTGGATCCTTGCTACAATCCGATCCGCTTATACCTGATGATGCCGCAAAAAGTGGCACAGACATTCTTGTCTGTGACTGAAACGTGCGTCCAATGGGCATTAGGAAAAACCACACAGTATGATTTTCGACTTTTTACCGCTTCGTCATACCTGACGCCGGCAGAAATACCGGAACTATCGTCGTCGGTAGGGGCTTTCCGGATCATCCGGCGGGCGGGTATGCCAACGCATGTGTCCCCAGAGCCAGGCCGTAGGATCCTCACAAATCCAGGCCTCTACAATCCGGTTGAAGCGGATCGTGTTTTCTCTCACCAGGAAGTCCTTATCCCCTTCTGTTGCCAGGGGAACCGGAGGGTAGAATTTGATGAGATATCTCTTTTTTTCCGGCAGCCACTGGATCCTTCCGGGAATGACCGGAGCGCCCGTTTTCAAGGCAACAAGGGCCAATCCGCTGGTGGTACAGGCCGGCTTGCCAAAGAAGGGGACGAAAATACCCTCCTGCGGCTGAACGTTTTGATCGATCAGGATGCCGACATCTTTCCCCTGTTGCAGGGTTTGAAGGATAGGTTTGATAGCCCCCCGTTTGGGAATGATGCGATTGCCGCAAGCTGTTCGATACTTGGATATCAAGGCTTCCAGCCCTGGATGATTCAACGGCCGGACGAGAAAATGAAGCGGATATCCATAGAGCGCGTGAGCATAGGGTAGAAGCTCAAAGCTGCTGAAGTGGCCGGTTAAAAAAAGGACGCCTTTCCCTTGGGCCGCTGCCTGCTGATAATGCTTCAGCCCCAGATTGTCATCATATTGCACCAAATTGCCAATGTTTCCGCTATGCAATAACGGTAGCCGTGCGACCTCTACGGCCAGCCTGGCCAAACCGCGATAGCTCTCCCGCATCACGGCGACTCTCTGCTTATCTGTCCACCGGGGAAAAGCGATTTCCAGATTGATCAGGGCGATCCGGCGGTGTCTGCGGTCGAACAATCGGTAGGCGTCAGCCATTTGCATCGCGGACGCCATGGCCAAGGACCGGGGACTATACTGGAAAAGTTTTATGATCCCTCGTGCAGCAGAAACGATCGGCGAGAAAGTCACCTGACCTCCAGTATGTATAAACCGTTTCAACGTCCGAAAGCCAGACGTTCGGCCAGGTAAGCGGGGAGATTGGCCTGGAGGATTTTTTCCTGTGCCGCGACAATGTCATAATCCAGTCGGTGAAATTCGACTGCCATCTTCTCCAGATCGAGGATCAGGGAGCAGGATCGAGGATCACAATCTCTCGGTTGACCGACGGAGCCGGCGTTGATCAGGTACTTGGGAAAGGTCCGCAGATCCAGAGGGATGGTTTCCGACCCCTTGGGAAAGACGATATGCAAATCGTTCTCTCCTTTGGGCGTAACCACAATGGGAACATGACTGTGTCCATAGAAACAGATCGGGGTATGAAAGTATTGAAAGCTTCTCAGGGCAACCCACTCCTGAAAGATATATTCTTCCTCGTCGTAGGGGGAACCGTGAGCGATGGTCATCGTTTCCTGAGGGGACAGCGGACCTGTGGGCAGATTCCTCAGGTAGTCCAGATTATCGGGGGTAAGCTGTTGATGGGCCCACTGGATGGCACTCAGAGCACTGGCATTGAAATTCTCTCCGGAGCTGACCCCGGAGGCGACTTTATCGTGGTTGCCCCGAATCACGGCCAAAGGCTTCAGGCTTCGTATGGTCTCCACAACTTCGTTGGGATTGGCCCCATATCCTACCAGATCCCCTAATACCACCAATTCGGAATATTTCTGGTTCTTCAGTACGGCCTCTAATGCCTCCAGATTCCCGTGAATATCCGAAAGTATTAGTATCCGCACGAATTGGACCATCCTGCAAATTGTTTTTCCACTCTACCCCCTTCTTCGCTGAAGGCATAGAATAACTTAAACCGACGGATTTGGGTAGTTCCCATTTTTACCTGTGCCTGAAGCTATCCGCAGGTACTTATCCGTTCTCTCTTTTAATCAATCGCAGCGGATTCTCTCGAGCCGTTCTTTGTACCTGAGAATCGGATAAGTCAAGTACTTCTCTGGCTCGAAGAACACACTCACGCAGGCTGGAACTGGACCCGACCAGATGGTTCCCTTCCGGGTTCCACAGCCGGCCATTCTCTTCCAACCTTACCTTTTGCCCTAAGTTCCAGTAATCCCCCGGAGGGCATCCGGCAATGGGCGCGGCATCACTGACCAGCACGACCCGAGACTCGGATTTGGCGCGGAAACACACCTGCAGAAAGGAGTCGGGCAGATGGTGCCCATCGGCGATGAGCATTACAGTCAACCTTTCCTCGGCCAGTTGCTCCCACAAAGGATTCGGATGCCTGGGGAGCATGTTTGGTATTCCGTTTCCAAGATGGGTGGAGGCGACGGCGCCATGATCGCAGGCGAGACGGATGGTGTCACCATCTGCCAGATGGTGACCCAGAGAGACAGGGATGCCACAACGATCGATGTGGCTTATGAGAGACATCGCCTCCGGGAGTTCCGGTGCCAGGGTAACCAGAGATATATGATCTCCGGACCACTCTCTCATCCGGTCAAAGAAAGAGATATCAGGCGGTCGGACATGCGCCCGGGAGTGAGCACCGCGGGCGCCATCCTGAGGAGAGATAAAGGGACCTTCCAGATGTACACCCAGCAGATGCGGGGCCAGACGCCGGTCTTCCATAGCCTTGGCTAAGAGTGGCAGATTACGCCGGTAGACGGCCTCGGACGACGTGATCACGGTGGGGCAAAAGGCATCGACACCGCGTTCTTTCAGTGCTTGAACAACCTGCTCTATCTGCTCCAGTGTCAATTCCTCGGAGGAAAAATCGACGCCCCGATACCCGTTCACCTGCAGGTCAACCCATCCCTGATTTTCTTGCATGATGATTTTCTTTAGTGACCTCTTTAGTTAAAAAGCGATATCCCGTTATTCCGTGTTTGTTCCGTATGGATTCGCCAAGGGATGCCGGCGGGACGCCGGCGCTCCCAGGATTTTTAGCGACCTCATCAGGGAAGAAAAGGAAACAGGATCTTCCTGTTTTTCTCGTTGACCTGAGCTCCATATTCGGAGACCTCATAGATCTCGGCATACTTGATCTGCTTTCCTTTCTCCTCACCATAGGTCTCTATCAGGCGCGAACGGAATTTGTCCGCCAATCTCTGATAGGACCTTTTCTGCCTCTCACCCAACCATGCCCGACGGGCATCATTCCCCTCCGGAACCTTATCCAGATATCCGCCATTATAGGGAAGCCATTCGTACATTTGCGAAGTGTGGCAGTGATACATGTCGATCTTTTTTTCCACCACCTCATCGATAGATACCAATATATCTGCCCGAAACGGAGTCGGCCGGGTAAAATCGTCGTAGGTGTAGATGAAAACGGGATTCTTCTGCAAATGCGGTGTGTTGGCTACAACATTGGGAACCGTTACCATAAAGGCTGCATCCCGCACCAGCAGGGCGGTATTCCGATGATCCGGATGATAATCGTCCGTTCTGGGAGTAAAAACGATGTCAGGTTGGAATTCCCGTATGATACGGATCAGCTCCCGGCGATTCTCCAGGGTAGGCATCAGTTCTCCGTCATGATTATCCAGTACCAGATATTCGGCACCGATTACCTTTCCCGCAGCCTGGGCTTCCTTGCCGCGCCGAACGGCCAACGGACCTCCGCCCATATGGAAGTGACCTGCATCACCGTTGGTCAGGGAGACCAGCTTGACCTTGTGTCCCAGAGCGATATATTTCGCCATGGTACCTCCGGTCTCTTCCGCATCGTCGGGATGAGCACCGATCACCAACAGACGCAACGGTTGTCGATCCTGGGCCGCCAGCATGCCTGAACCGACAACGAAAATCAGGACCACAAGTAGAATCAGGGAACGCAGTTTCATTTGCACCTCCAAAACAATAATTTGTATGTTATGCTTTCGGATTACTCATCAATCCTAACATATCTTATTTACGATTCGAGCCGGAGGGAAAAAATTATGAAGGTTGGAGAGATTTCACGCCTTTTAGCTCTGCCATGGGCCGGCAATCCTGAGACGGAGATCATCGCAGCCGCTGAGTTGGATCAGGCCGGAAGGGAGCACATATCCTTTTTAGAGACGGAGAAATATATTGCCAAGGCCAAGTCCTCGCAAGCCGGCTGCATCGTCGTCTCGTCCACGATACAATTGCCGGATAGGACCCTTCTACTCTCCGATTCCCCACGTTACGATTTTATTCGGGTTCTGGGACTTCTCTATCCGGTATCCAAACCCGGTCCCGGCATTCATGAGAGTGCCGTCGTCGCTCGAACGGCAACTATCGCCGAGGATGTCGTGATCGGTCCTTATGTGGTCATTGAAGAGGATGTGACCGTCATGGCAGGGGCCTGGATTGCAGCCCACTGCTTTCTTGGGCGTGGCAGCCGGATTGGTACAGGCACTCGTCTGCTGCCCCGGGTAACGCTCTATCCTGGTGTTACCATCGGGAGGGATTGCATCGTTCATTCAGGGACCGTCATTGGGGCCGACGGATACGGTTATTATCCCCATCAAGGACGTCATGTAAAATTCCCGCAGATAGGAAACGTGGCAATCGGCGATGAGGTCGAGATAGGGGCCAATGTCTGTATCGATCGCGCCGCCCTCGGTACCACGCGTATCGGCAAGGGAACGAAAATCGACAACCTGGTACAAATCGCCCATAACGTGGAGATCGGAGAAAATTGTCTGGTCGTAGCCCAGGTCGGAATCTCGGGAAGTTCCCGACTTGGAGACCAGGTTACCCTTGCCGGACAGGTGGGCATCGGCGAACATGCTACGTTGCAGAGTGGAGTGATGGTAGGTGGACAGTCCGGCGTACTCAACAAAAAAACGCTCCGTCCCGGACCTCTCTATTGGGGAACGCCTGCCCGACCGATATCGGAGATACAGGAACAGCATCGACTCCTTGCCTCCGTGCCTCGTTTGCTCAAGGAAGTGGAAAAACTGAAAAAAGAGTTGGACCGAAGTATCTCTCCCGAAAAAACCGACTAATTATTGCGAATTTTTTTTTAACCGGCACTTGCTTTTTAAAAACAATTGAAAAACAATTGTGCCGATTAGTTCCTGACCCTTATTTGACGATGGCGATAGTTTGTACGAACGAAAAACACATTTTATTGGATTCATATTTTTGATTCTTCAATAATATATGGAAGCCCTACTGGTTACGTACGGCTATTTGGGAATTTTGGTAGGGACCCTTCTGGAAGGGGAAGCGACCGTAATCCTAGGAGGATTACTGGCGCACCAAGGCATCCTGGATCTGGAGTCTCTCATTCTGGTCGCTCTGGTCGGGACTTTGATCGGCGATCAGATCTTTTATTATCTGGCCAGATGGAAGGGATATGACTGGGCCTGTCGTTCCTCACGTTTTCGAAAGAATTACCCAAAGGCCTCCGAATTGATGCGGAAACATGCTGTCTGGATCATCCTTCTCTCCCGCTTCCTATACGGTTTACGCACCATCATTCCCACCTGTTGCGGCGTAATGCGCATACCGGCATGGCGCTACAGTTTGTTGAATTTTATCAGTGCCGTGCTATGGACGCCGTTGATGGCGCTGCTGGGCTATGGATTCGGGCAGAGCGTCCAGGTGTTCCTCAGCGAATGGCAAGGTCTGCAATTGTTGCTGTTGGGAGTCGTATTGACGGCAGTTCTCTTCATATGGTTTTACGGCTGGCGAGGGATGCGGGACGGTTTGATCGTCTGCCGGTTTTCCAAGCAACCTTCCCTGTTTCAGCCTCTGGAAGTCAGCAATCCCGTCGCTTCCATCGATCCCCCGTCCGATCTTGAAGCATCCAGCTCCTCCTATTATGTTCACCGTAGACCGGCCGACTTTTGATCTATGGGTGGAAGAAGCGTGGCTTCAAATACCAAATTATTTTCGCAATCGGGTCAAGAACCTAAGCATTGAGGTGGAAGAGACCAGCCCGGCAAAACACAGTTCTTTGCTTGGATTGTACATCGGTGTCCCCCTGCCCCTGCGCTCTTCCTTTTCCGAAGAAAATCCTGATCGCATACTCCTTTACAAACAGAACCTGGAGCGTACCTCTCATTCGGAAGAGGAGTTAAAGGAACAAATACGCCTGACCCTATGGCACGAACTGGGTCATTATTTCGGTATGGAAGAGAGAGACCTCCGCCACCGAGGCTACTAAAGGCCCGATTCGACCGGCTCCACCCGGGCCCTGGCTGGATGCTCCCCTTCGTAAGCCGTGATTTTTGCCTCATGCCTGCGGATGAATTCCATTTCATCCATCCCTTGCAGCAGGCATTTTTTGGAAAAGGCATCGATCGCAAAGGGTATGGGCTCCAGAGATCCTGCCGACAAGATCTGAGCCGCGAGATCGACCTTCCACTCCATTTCCGGAGTTTCCGCGACGATACGCAGCAAAGTCTGGTGCGTTTCCGGAGAAACGGCGATCGGCAGCAGACGGTTTTTCAAGGAATTGTTACGGAAGATATCGGCAAAAGAGGTGCTGACGACAGCGGCGAAGCCGTATCCCACCAGGGCCCAGGGAGCATGCTCCCGGGAACTGCCACAACCGAAGTTATCCCCGGCGATCAGGAATTTGGCCTGATGTCCCTGTGGTCGGTTGAGAATGAAATCGGTTTTTGGATTTCCCTGGGAGTCATAGCGCCAGTCATAAAACAGGCAATCACCCAACCCTTTCTTGTCCGTGACCTTTAAAAAACGGGCGGGGATGATCTGATCGGTATCCACGTTATCTTTATTTATTAAAACGACTCGACCGGTGATTGTTTTCAATGGTTCCATGACATTTCCTTTTTTGCCTGAACGGAAAATGAGCCCACAATCCGATTAGATATACCGACGACAATCAGCTACAGCCCCCGCAACGGCCGAAGCTGCAGCCGTAGCAGGACTGGCCAGGAAGGTTCTCCCGCCCTGACCCTGTCTTCCCTCGAAATTGCGATTGCTGGTACTGACACAATATTGTCCGGCGGCTATTTCATCTCCATTCATGGCTATGCACATGCTGCATCCCGGTTCTCGCCACTCGGCACCGGCGTCGCGAAAGATCCGGTCCAGTCCAAGAGCCTCCGCCTCCCTTTTTACCGCACCAGAGCCGGGTACTACCAGGACCCGGGTACGCGGGTGCACTTTTCTACCCTTGAGAATGGTTGCGGCCTGTTTTAGATCCAGGATTCTCCCGTTGGTGCAACTGCCGATAAACACGACATCGATCGGTTGTCCTAAAATCGGCTGTCCCGGACGTAAGTCCATATACTGCAGGGCATGCCGTATGGATTCCTTTTCTTCCACGGTGGAACAATGATCCGGATCGGGAATGACCGCATCAATCGGGATGGTCATCGCCGGATTGATTCCATAGGTGATCATCGGCTGCAGAGAATCCACGTCGATCTGAATTCGACGGTCATAAATCGATCCCGGATCAGAAGAAAGGCACTTCCAGCTCTCCAGGCATCGATCCCATTTCTCTCCCCGAGGAGCAAAAGGTTTTCCGGCCAGATATTGAAAAACGGTATCATCTGGAGCCATAAGGCCGGCCCGGGCGCCTGCCTCGATGGACATATTGCACACGGTCATCCTCTCCTCCATGCTCAGAAGGGAGATCGTCTTCCCGGTATATTCCAGAACGTGTCCCGTGCCGCCGCCAACACCGATTTTTGCGATCAGGGCCAGAATGATGTCTTTTGCCGTAACCCCCTTCGGCAGGATCCCCTCGATCCTGACTTCAAAATTTTTCGGTTTATACTGCAGCAGGCATTGGGTTGCCAGCACATTTTCCACCTCACTGGTCCCGATTCCGAAAGCCAAAGCACCAAAAGCACCATGAGTGGCCGTATGACTGTCTCCGCAAACAATAGTCATTCCAGGATGTACTGCACCCAATTCAGGGCCAATGACGTGGATAACTCCCTGATTCGGACTGCCTGGCCCGAAAAGGGTTACTTGAAATTCCCGGCAATTCTCCACCAACCTGGAAATCTGTAAAGCGGCCTTCGGATCGGCCACAAGGGACGCTTCTGCCGTCGTTGGAATACTGTGGTCCACCGTGGCCAGACACTGGGCAGGTCTTCTGACTTTGAGATTTCTCCTTCGCAATCCCTCAAATGCCTGCGGAGAGGTGACTTCATGCAAAAGATGAAGATCTATATACAAAATGGAAGGACAACCATCTTCCTCATAGACCATATGATCAGTCCATATCTTCTCGAACAGTGTTTTTGCTGTCATAAATCCCAAGGCTCCTTCTATGATTCCATTGATTGTCTCAACCCAAGATGGCTCTTCAATTCCGCTTCCACTTTTTTCCCATCCTCAGCTGCCGCATTGTAGAGAACGAGATTACGCAGATGTTCATAGCTTTCCATCTCAACGCTGTGGAACAGGATACCCATTCTGCCATCATGGCATTGGGTCACCACTCCAGTTGATTTTATCTGCATGACCTCTGGAGGGGCATTGAGAGCGATGTTTACGGAACACTCCCTGCCAATCAAGTCCGTTGTGCCCCCTTCTAAGGATATTCCTTTCATACTGAGATCGAAACTTTCTGCCTGGATCTTTTTTCCGTCTAAAAAGGAGACTTCGGCACGGACATGTACGAATACACGCGTAAATTCCCGACGTTCTTCCGACATAGGACCCTCTCCTGCATGAAGAAAATTTCCCGACATGCCCAAGGCATGAAACTATTGTATCAAAGGGCACGGATGCTTGTCATTATCTGTATTTACTTTGCCCGCGGGACGGGTCCATCACGGTTTAAGGGTCACCGGATACGATAAAAATACGGCCGAATCCAAAAAAAGATCTTGATTTATTTCCTTATTAAGCATAAAATCCCAATATATTATGATTAGTTATGCAGTAATTGTTAATAAACTGCATTAAGGAGAAAAGAAAATGCCGCGTATTTTCCCCCGAATACTATTTTTTATCATGGCCTTCGCTCTGATGAATTCGGTTTTTGCCCAGCAAAGCGTTGCGAAACATGAGTTCAATGTCGGGTTCAGCTACATGACCGATTTCAACATGGGCGGTTCGGGATTTACCGTCGGTTATGCGGAAAGGGCCAAGCCCTGGTTTCAGGTCGCCCTGGAGTTCGATGCCAATTTCAACCTGGCTGGGACAACTTTTGACAATTATTCGACCCTGGGTGGTCCTCGTTTCTCTCTGCCCGGAAAACGCATCAGCCCCTTTGTCCAGGTCATGGCGGGGGCCTCTCACTTTCGCGCCTTCGGTCGCACCGGTAGTGAGTTTTCCATGAAATACGGAGGAGGCGTGGATGTCCAGTTGAAACATAATCTGCTCGCAAGACTGGAACTGGGTGACCTGGTAATCTGGAACCCGACGACACATTATCTGCAGTTGAATACGGGCCTGGTTTTTCGCTTCTAAGGAATTACCTGATTCTTTACCTTATGCTCTCTTCCTTCCTATATTTGAATCTGGAATCCAAACAACGGCGGAACCGTTTTCGGACGGTTCCGCTCTTTCTCCTCAAAGGGGGAACATCATGAAGAAAACGATGTCTTTCTTCTGTGCCTTCGTCTTGCTCAGTCTGTCCGCTTCCGCGACGACCATGATACGTCGTATCAACCTGGAGCAGATGACCCTGGATGCACAGACCATATTTGTAGGTAAATGCGTCTCCGTGGAGGCAGGCCTTGACGAGAATGGATTGCCCTCGACTCAATACCGGTTCGAAATCCAACAGACCTTAAAAGGATCTTCGGCAGAGACTCGTACCATCAAACAGTTCGGTATATCCTCTTCGAAAGCCGCCTCCTCATATAAAGATATACCCATCATGAAAATCGATGGTATGCCACAGTATAACATCGGGGATTCCTACCTCCTTTTCCTATCGCAATCCGGAAAATTGGGATTTTCCAGCCCACAGGGACTCTCGCAGGGTGCTTTTCATGCCTACATGGACCCAGCCACAAAAAAGGTGATGGCCGTCAATGGGATCGGCAATGCTGAGTTGTTTTCAGGGATTCGCCAGAAGACCGGATCCAGGTTGCGTGAATCCTCCGATCTACCGGAGAAGAATTCTCCGGTATTGCTCAAGGATTTGATTCAGGCCGTTCAAGAAATTTTACTTGGCAAATAGGAGGCCTCATGGCTAAAAAATTTTTCATCGGAACCATACTATGCTTCCTTTTTCTGATTTCTACGGCCTTACTGTTCGGCGGTAATCCTATAGGAATCGTACCTCAGCACGAACCTACTTTGATCACCATTCCCAGGCAGGGAGAACCCCTTCTTTGGAAGGGTCCGACTATTCCCTATTGGCCTGATCGCGGCTCTATGGGATTGCTTCCCAACCGCTCGGCAAAAAATCTTCTTTCCAAGGCTTTCCACAAGTGGTCCGATGCCTGCAAATCGATTGGTTTTCTCGAAAAAGATGGAATTTATGAGGATATCAATGGTTCTAACTTCCGGGAATACATTGGAGTCAATGACGGGATCAGTCCGATTATCTTCGATAACGACCGGCAGATTCTGCGGGAACTCGGCCTGCCCAAAGAGGTCCTGGGCGTCAGTGGTCCGGAATTCATCAGTGTTGCCACAGGCTACGTAGTAGAGGCCTATTCCATCATCAACACCGACCCATGGGACGGTGATAAGAGCGATGAGGGTGGGGAGCTGGACGAGAAATACCTGGAAGCCGTCCTTACTCATGAGTTCGGACATTATATCGGCCTGGGGCATAGTCAGGTCAACGGCGATGCCTATTTCGCCAACCGGTCGGTACCCGGATTTGGTGTCCCACCTGAGAACATGGTGGAAACCATGTATCCGTTTCTTACCATCAGCCAGAGTACATTGAAATATGACGACATTGTCACCGTGAACTGGCTCTATTCTCCCGCCACCTACTTCAACAACACGGCTTCTTTTCATGGTACGATCGTCCAGCCTTATAGCGTCCGGGAGGCCCAAGGTGTCAATGTGATCGCTCGCAACGTAAATACCAACGATCCCCTCGCCGTATATCGGGACGCGGTTTCTCAGATTTCCGGTGTTCTATACCATCCCGACATAGATGCACCTGTCGCCAGTCCCGGTGAATTCTATCTTCCGGGAATTCCGGCCATGGTGCCCATGCGCGTCGAGATCGAGGCACTGGGAGAAGGTGAGTTTCCGGTATTTCAAAAAAGAAATCCGCTCCTGATCGTACCGGAATTCTATAATGGAGTGGATGAAGCATCCAGCAATCCTCCGGACGATCCGAGCGATGCGGTGATCGTGCTGCTGCCGGCACGAGAAGAACGCGAAATTCAGATAGCCCTGAATCAATCGATCTACGTAACGGGCCTGTCTCCTTCCTCCGCTCCCAGTCATTCCGACACCTTTATCACGGTCTATGGAGAAGGTTTCCATTCCGAATCCCATGTGCTTCTGATGCATGCCGCCACCCTGAAGACGGTTAAGGAAATCTCCGCCGTATTCACAGCTTCCAACCAGATCGGTTTTACCCTTCCTTATGAATTATCGGTCGGTAGTTATCGCGTCTATGTAGTGAACGCTCCCGGCGGCGAAGGAAACGTCTCGACCAATTACCAGATACTGGAGGTTACATCCTCTCCGCTGACTATTACCTCTATCGTCCCTTCGCAGGCTCTATATAACTGCAACGATCCCGTCCAGGTGAGAGGTACCAATTTCTACAGCCAGATGGTTGTCTACCTCAGCCACCAGCAGCACGGATATGAAATATCTTTGCAGGCCCGGGTGATCGATCCTGGATTATTGACCTTTGTTGCCCCGGCCGAGGTGGTTCCCGGACAATATAATCTCCGTGTCGTTCGTCCGCCCGCCGGAGCGGAAAACGAATCCTCTTCTCTGAGTTTCACGATTCTTAAAAACGATCTGAGTATCGGCTCGCTGTCTCCATCCTCCATCTACGAGACAACCAATCCGATCGTTACTTTGATCGGTTCCGGATTCACCAATCACTCTTTCGTTCGCATAACCGCCTTGTCGAACGGTCTGATCGTTACCGCTACACCGATCATCGTCACCCCCACCGATCTCTCCTTCCATTTTCCCATGTCGCTCATGAATGGGGAATATACGGTTTCAGTGATACGGCCTCCAGGAGATATCAACAATGTTTCCAATGCCGTTCCCATCAATGTTGCTCCTCTGCCGACAACGACAACAACCACCTCAACATCGTCAACCAGTTCCACTACCACCAGCACCTCCTCTACGTCCACTACATCTACCTCGACCTCATCCACTTCTTCCACCTCCACGTTGATGCCGATCACTACCTCCACGTTGCTGTTACCGACGACGACTCTCTTATGGCCGACGACTACTTGGCCATGGAATACCACTACTTCTATTCCTTATTTCACGACGACCTCGCTCCCTGTCACCACGACGCTTTTAACCACCACCTCGACTTCCACCACTCTGAGCACCACGACCACGACCATATTCAACCTGCAGCCTTTCGGACAGCTGGAGACCCCTTCCAGCGGCTCGACCGTACGGGACAGCATCTCCATTGACGGTTGGGCAGTGGACGATCAGGGAACACTGAAGGTCACTCTGATGATCGACGGCGATTCCGTAGCGGTCGATGTCACCCGGATTCTGCGGCCGGATATCGCCGCTCTTTTTCCGCAATTTCCCAACAGCGACACAGCCGGCTTCCATTTCGATTTTGATACCAGTACCCTGCCGGATGGGTTCCATCAGATCACCGTCCTATTCGAGGATCGGCTGGGGTCCTGTTCGCTGTCCGGTTCTCGCGTGGTCTATGTCCTGAATCATCCCTGATCCAGATACGCAATCGACCGGCGAAACAGCTACGGCAAAGACATGCAATCGACCTGAGTGCCAGGAAGTCACTCAGGTCGATTTTCTTTTTTCCCCGATCCATGGAATAATAACCATACCTGATTTTTCTATGGCGTTATGATTCCTGGAATTTTTAAGATCTCTCTGTTTTCCCGGGTTTTCCTTATCCTTTTACTCCTTCCTTTTTCCGGCGGACTTTCCGGTCAGGACAAGGAAGAAATTACCCGGATCATCTCCTCCTTCGCCTCCAAAGAAAAAGAGTTTCGTACGGCATGGCTGAGCTATACCTATCTGCAAAGCCTGGAGATGAAGATCCTGCGAAGCCGAGGTCGACAGATACATGGACAGGTACTGCAGATGGATACGGAGGTATATTTCGACAGTCAGGGACAGCGGAAAATCCGTATCACCCGTCACCTGAATCGACTGAAAGAGATCACCTTTACTCGCGAGGATGAGGATGTCGTCCTCAATCTCCAGCCTTTTGTCCTGACGACGGACGATCTGAACGACTACACAATCGAATTTTCCAAAAAGGAACGGGTGGACGAGTTGGATTGCTTCGTCTTCCAGGTGGAACCCAAGCGAATGAGCAAAGGCCGTTTTTACTTTTCCGGTAAGATATGGGTTGACCAGAAGGACCTGCAAATCGTAATGACACGGGGCAAGCCGCTTCCGGAACCGAAAGGCCAGCGTTTCCCCGAATTCGAAACCCGCAGGGAATTGATCGACGGAAAATACTGGTTCCCCACCTGGACAGAGGCCACCGACATTCTTCGTTTTCCGGACAATCAGGTAGAAATCTCCGAAATCGTCACCTATGGAAATTACAAGAAATTCAATGTGGATGCCACGATCACTTTCGAACCTCAGGTAAAACCATGACCTGGGATTTCCCCCTCGGAACGATGGCATGAATCGATTTTCTAACAACGGCGGAAGAGAAACACCTCATGGAAGAAAATAAGCAGCAGTATCAAGATTTGCCGGATACACCGTTTTCCAGTCTGGAAGGGATTCAAGATGGAATCCGCCGGCATCTGATAGGAAGTTTCGGTGCTGATCCCGATAAAATCGACTCCTTTCGCTGCCTGAAAGGCCTGGCATATACGACTCGCGATCACCTCGCCCGGCAATGGATTGAAACCCAGCGCGCCTTTTACGATGAAGACGTCAAACGGGTCTATTACTTTTCCCTGGAATTTCTTCTTGGCCGGATGTTGCAGAACAGTCTGGTCAATCTGGACATTCAGGAACCCTCCCGCACCTCGGTCCAGAAGATGGGCTACGCCTTGGAGGATCTGGAGGAACTGGAGTGGGATGCCGGGTTGGGAAACGGCGGATTGGGCCGCCTGGCCGCCTGTTTTCTCGATTCCATGGCCACGCAGCAGATCCCCGGTTATGGCTACGGCATCCGTTACGATTACGGTATGTTTTTCCAGGTCATCAACAACGGATTTCAGGTGGAGCAGGCAGACAACTGGCTGCGTTCGGGCAATCTCTGGGAGATCGAAAGGCCGGAATATCTCTTTACCATTCAGTTTGGCGGGCGTGTGGAGTCGTATCAGGATGCCGACGGCAGGGACCGGAGACGGTGGATGGATACGGATAAAGTGCTTGCCATGCCCTGTGATACGATGATTCCCGGCTACAAAAACGGTCATGTGATCAATCTCCGGCTATGGGCTGCCCGAGCCACCAGGGATTTCGACCTGAATTTCTTCCAGAACGGCAACTATGTGCAGGCGGTGGAAGAGAAAGCCAAGAGCGAGAACATCTCCAAGGTTCTATATCCCAGCGAATCGGTCAGTGAAGGCAAGGAGCTGCGGCTGAAACAGGAGTATTTCTTTGTCGCCGCGTCCTTCCAGGATATTCTGCGACGCTTCCGCAAACGATACCAAAATTTCCGGTTTCTTCCGGACCGTGTCGCCATTCAATTAAACGACACCCACCCATCCATAGCCATACCGGAACTGATGCGAATCCTGGTCGATGAGGAATCGATGTCATGGGACGATGCCTGGGACGTCTGCGTTCATACCTTCGGCTATACCAACCATACGGTCATGCCGGAGGCGCTGGAAACGTGGCCGGTGGAGCTGATGGAACGCATTCTCCCCCGCCACATGCAGATCATCTATGATATCAATCACCGGTTTCTCAACCAGGTTCGATCCCTTTATCCGGGCGATGAAGACAAGATCCGCCGCATGTCTCTGATCGAAGAATGGCCGGAACGACGCGTTCGCATGGCCAATCTTTCCATTATCGGATCCCATTCGGTCAACGGGGTCTCCGAGGTCCACACCCGGATCATCAAAGAAAAACTCTTCCGGGATTTTACCGAGATGTTTCCCGATCGCTTCAACAACAAAACCAACGGAATCACACAGCGCCGCTGGTTATTGCAGGCCAATCCCACCCTTTCCCATCTGATCACGGAAAAGATAGGCAGCGGTTGGATCACCGACCTCGATCGGCTGAGGGACCTGGAGGCATTCGCCGACGAACCGGAGTTTCAGGAACGATGGAGGGAAGCCAAACGGACCAAAAAAAGACGCCTGGCTGCCTATATCAAACGTAAAAACAATCTGAATGTCGACCTCGACAGCCTTTTCGATGTTCATGTCAAACGCATTCATGAATACAAGCGGCAACTCCTGAATGTATTGAGGGTCATTGCCCATTACAATCGATTGAAAAAAGGCGGTTATGAGAGTGCTCCACGGACTGTCATCTTTGCCGGAAAAGCGGCCCACGATTATCGCCAGGCAAAATTGATCATCAAACTCATCAGTTCCGTCGGAGAAACACTGGCCAAAGATCCAGCGGTCAACGATCGTCTACAGGTGATTTTTCTCGCCAATTACTGTGTTTCTTCCGCGGAAAAGATCATTCCCGGCGCGGAACTGTCGGAACAAATCTCCATGGCCGGGACGGAGGCGTCCGGGACCGGCAATATGAAATTTGCACTGAATGGAGCTTTGACCATAGGCACCATGGATGGGGCTAATATCGAGATTATGGAGGAGGTGGGACAGGAAAACCTGTTTCTCTTCGGACTGAAGGCGGAGGAGGTCGAGCGAATGAAAAACTCCGATTACAATCCGTGGGAGATTTACCACCGCAACGAAGAGCTCAGACAGGTGCTGGAAATGATCCGACGCGGATTTTTCTCACCCGAGCAACCGGATCTCTTTCATCCCCTCGTCGATTCCCTACTCGGCGGAGGCGACCAATTTCTGTTGCTGGCCGATTTCGACAGCTATCTGCAGTGTCAGGAAACGGTTTCGCAGACATGGCTGGTACCTGAGGAATGGACCCGCCGTTCGATTCTGACCGTGGCACGCATGGGACGATTCTCCTCCGATCGGACCATCCGGGAATATGCACGACAGATCTGGGGGGTCGAACCGCTTTCCTGAAGGTGCGCCATTAGAATTTTTTATCTATTTCTTGGCTTGGACTTTGACTAATTTTTTCTATGGAGATACAATTCTCTGCGCCGACATACCAAACAAAACAAGGCAAAAAGAAAGGAAAATTCGCCACTTTACTAAGCCGGCGGATTTTTTGCAGAACGGACATCAGGCTTTCTGATTTATGTACACTGTTTTTTTAACGCAGCGACTCGCTATCGAGCGAAAGTGAATTTCAAGTAATTAAAGAAGAAGGAGGAATTGATGACGAAAAAAAACCTAACGTACGCAATCTTGATATGTTTTGCCGTTTTGCTGATCTTCAGTGCCGGCGGATGCTGCACTAAGAAAGTTGCACCGCCACCACCACCGCCGCCACCCTCGGCTCCGACAGCGAATATCTCGGTGAGCCCTAGTTCGATCCCGTTCGGACAGTCGGCAACGTTGACCTGGAGTTCGACCAACGCTCAATCGGCAACGATCACCGGACTCGGTACGGTCGAAACCAGCGGATCCAGACAGGTAAATCCGGAAATCAACACCACCTATGCCCTGAAGGTCACCGGACCGGGTGGAACCGCAGAAGCGACTACCTCTCTGACGGTAATTCCGAAACCGCCACTGCCGCGCGTACGCATCCGTGCCAATCCAACAACGATCAAGGCCGGTGAAACCGCCGTTCTGCAATGGGATTCGGAAAATGTCGATTCGGTCACCATCGAGCCGGGCATCGGTAAAGTGAGCAGTTCCGCGCAACAGACCGTCAAGCCTTCGCAAACCACGACTTATACCATCTACGGTAAAGGCCCTGGTGGTGAGACCAAGAACAGTGTGGAGGTCGTTGTTCTTCCCCTGACTCCGATAGCCGAACTCTTCCCTGCATCTTTCAACGATGTCTTCTTCGATTACGATAAGCACCAGATCCGTGCGGACGCCCAAACCGTTCTGCAGGAAAACGTGAATTGGCTGAAGAAAATCGAGGCGGAGCGTGGAGTTCAGGTTCGGTTCCGGATCGAAGGACATGCCGATGAACGCGGTACCACCAAGTACAATCTGGCACTCGGCGATCGCCGGGCCACAGCCACTCGGGACTTCCTGATTTCTCTGGGCCTGCCGGCCGACAGGATTGTGGAAGTGATCAGTTACGGTGAAGAGCGACCCTTCGTCGCCGGCCATGAAGAGGCTTCCTGGTCGCAAAATCGTCGCGCCCATTTTGTCTTTGTTCCCTAGGCCTGTGCTTAGGTAGGACATTCGACGGAATCGAAAAAGGCCGACAGGATTCATACCTGTCGGCCTTTTTCCTATCACCATCAAGATCGAGGGCAGACAATCTCCATACTCAGGGAACGATCTCCAGGGCATTGAAAAAATATCGGATCTCAAATTCGGCGGAGCCGGGAGAATCCGATCCATGGATGATGTTACGTTCGATGCTCTCGGCAAAATCCCGGCGGATGGTACCCTCTTTCGCCTTCGACGGATCTGTAGCTCCCATGATCTCGCGTAATCGGACGATGGCATTTTCGCCCTGCAATACCATGACTACAACCGGTCCCTCGGACATGAAATCCGTCAATGGTCCATAAAAGGATTTTTCGCGATGAACGATATAAAAACCTTCCGCCTGCTGCTTTGTCAGAGAGATCATTTTCAGGGCTTTCACTGTCAGCCCTGCGTCTTCTACTCTCTCCAGGATTTTTCCGATCCGATTGGCTTTCACCCCATCCGGTTTGATGATACTCAGAGTTTTTTCCGGCATATACACCCTTTCTTTGTCAAATACAATGGACCTTTTTATGAAATGTAACCGTAAAAGTTCCCGTTACACATTGGCCCTGGATCAGGGTACTACCAGTTCCAGAGCGATCCTTTTCGATGCACACGGCAATATTGTATCCCTAGCGCAAAAAGAATTCCGCCAAATTTATCCCCGGCCGGGCTGGGTGGAGCACAATCCCTTGGAAATATGGCAGACCCAATTTCTCGTGGCCCGGGAAGCGATAGAAAGTGCCGGCGTTGGCGCCAAAGATATCGCCGCTATTGGAATCACCAATCAGCGCGAAACCGTTGTGGCCTGGGATCGATCGACAGGGAAGCCATTGGGGAATGCCATCGTCTGGCAAGACCGTCGGACCACCGATCGTTGCCGGCAATTGCAGGAGCAGGGACTGGCGCCTATGCTGAGGAAAAAGACGGGGCTGGTAACCGATCCCTATTTCTCCGCCACCAAAATGGAATGGATACTGAAAAATGGGAAAGAGGCACGCCTATCCGCCCGCCGCGGAAGCCTCGCTTTTGGAACCATCGACAGCTGGCTGGTATGGAATTTGACCGGTGGACGCCTCCATCTGACCGACGCCAGCAACGCCTCCCGGACCATGCTGTTTCAATTAAAATCCGGTACATGGGACAAGGATCTTCTTGAACTTTTCGGTATTCCCCTCTCTTCTCTCCCTGAAATCGTACCTTCCAGCTGTGTCTACGGGGAGACGGACCTCTTTGGTGCCCCTATACCCATTTCCGGAATCGCCGGAGACCAGCAGGCAGCCCTGTTCGGGCAGGCTTGCACCCAGCCGGGAATGGTGAAAAACACGTATGGCACCGGGTGTTTCCTGCTCATGCATACGGGAGACAAACCGGTCTTCTCGAAAAATCAGTTATTATCGACCGTGGCCTGGAAAATCGGCGACAGAACCGAATATGCCCTGGAAGGAAGTGTCTTCATTGCCGGGGCTCTGGTCCAATGGCTTCGTGACGGACTCGGTATCATCCGTAGCTCCTCCGAGATCGAATCTCTGGCAAGGCAGGTGCAGGAATCCCAGGGTCTCTCGATCGTTCCAGCCTTTGCCGGACTGGGAGCCCCTCATTGGGACCCTACCGCCCGGGGACTGATCATCGGCATCACCGGTGGTACCCGTCCGGCGCATATCGCTCGTGCCGCCCTGGAAGCCATCGCCCATCAGGTAACGGACGTAGTGGAAGCCATGGAGAAAGATGCCGGCATCCCTCTTCGCCAGCTGCGGGCCGATGGAGGCGCCAGCGTCAACGGACTGCTGTTGCAACTGCAGAGCAGCTTTCTGGGAGTTCCGGTCATTCGTCCGAAGGTATCGGAAACCACCGCCCTAGGAGCCGCCTATCTGGCGGGACTCGCTGTCGGATACTGGAAAAATATTTCGGAAATCTCCTCCTTATGGCAGAAGGATGCAGAATTCCGTCCGGTCCTGAAAAAAGTGGACCGGGAGAAGATGCGCAACGAATGGAAACGGGCCTTGGAGCGCTCCAAGGCCTGGGCCCTATCTAAAAACTGATTCGATTCCATCCATAGAGAATTGTTATTATGTCAATCGGTTCCCTGCCGCCGGATCAACTGGAGAAATATTCTTCCGCCGTAACCCTGTCCGATATGGAGATCTTTCTCTTCCCGGAACTGCTCTACAGTCTCGTCCTGGCCAACATCATGTCTCCGCTGCTATGGGAGTGGAAAAAAGATCCGTGGTTTGCCAAGATGGAAAAAATGACGCCCTATCGCCGGGTCTTGCGTTTAAAACAGTTTATCATCGATCGGTATGAATTCAACCTGGACCTGGACACCTGGGGGTTGACGACCAAGGAAAAGGAGCTGGAGCGTTTTCGCCCCTGGATCAACGAGGACCTCCTCCGCCAAAGCAACGCCCTTTTCGGTTACGAAGGGGACAAATACTATTTCAGCCTGGACATTCGTCGTCACTTCGGCCTCGACAAGTACGATTCGGATGTCATCCCCTACTGGAAGACGGAAACTATCGAGGCCATGAATGCCTTTCGTTACAAATCCGGATATACCACGGGCGCCGGCGAATGTGTCTCTCTATCCACGCTTTATGCCGCCGCCATGTTTCTTTTGTGTGATATCCCGCTGGATGATATCTTCCTTATGGCCACTCCGCTTCACTCCCAGAATTTTATCGATACCGCGGACGGAATTCTGACCAACAATCGCCGGCTGGTGACAAAAAACATGTGGTTCAACGGCACCGAACTTACGGACAAAGCCCAACGGGCCTTGCGTCATGAACAGGTGACCATCGTTTCTCATCATACAGGATACATTCACGTCATCTACCCCCAATCGACCATCGATCCCGCCGCCTATCGACGATTTCAGACCCGATTGCAGGCCTTCCTCTCGACGGACATCAACATGGAAATCCTGGCCAATTTTCTGCGGCAGAATCGGCGGTTGCAGGAATGTTTTCAAATCCGCCGCGACAGCCGCGGTAAACAGCTTTTCATTCCGGTGGAGACGGTGTACCACTACGAGCATTCCAGCCCTTACAAGGTCAGTGACGCAACCCGGGAAAAGCTTCTGGATGAGATCGACGAAGATGAATTTTTCTGTGCCCCGCTCCCCGGTCGATTGCTGCTCAACCGTTTCGACGATTTTTTCCGGGAAAAGAGTATCGATCTAAGCAAAGAGGAGGATGTGGCGTTATTGATTTCGGAATTCGACTGTCAGTGTACCCAGTCCCGCAACATCATCAAGACCCTCATTGACTTTGCCCGCCTGCAGCCGCGGCTTCCGGA
The DNA here is from genome assembly GCA_964617125.1 of uncultured Acidobacteriota bacterium. GTDB lineage: Bacteria > Acidobacteriota > UBA6911 > CAINFC01 > CAINFC01 > CAZTVS01. The sequence goes on along the minus strand of CAZTVS010000003.1, from coordinate 23,460 downwards.
CTTGGACCAAAAAGAAGTGACGCCTCCATTGCATGGGATCGATTTGGATACGAAGATGGATCGGGAGGAAATCATCTCCTTCCTGGATTCCATTCGCTCCCGGAACCGGACCGTCGATCTCGCGTTTTATGCCTTCCGGGACATGTCGCGCTGTGACTGGGAGCCTTTTCTCAAGGCCGCACTGGAGCGCAATCCGGTTTCCGTTCAAGGATCCGCCTCCATGACAGAAGAACAGTTGATTTCCTTTTTAAAGGAAATGCCCGATCAATCGATCTATGACGGCACCCGCCTGGCCCAGCCGGACGAGGTGTGGAATTTCGGCCGGGGTGACGGATGGGAAAAGGCCATCTGTCTGGCCAACATTTGGCATGCCCGCCATTCAGGAGAGTCTTTCCGCCTGGAAGGGACCGGGCTCAAGGCAACCTTTCACCACCCTTCCGGCTCGGTTGACTTTCCGAGTCAAAAGGCGTTTCAGAAGAAATTTTCTTATTGATGCCACCGGGGGCAACCGCCAGGCTGCCCCCGCCTCAACTCTTTATTCTTCCTCGGAAGCCACGGCTGTCGTCGGAGGTATGATCGCCGCTTTTGTCTTGCGCTCACGGGAGAAGAGCTTGGAGGGACTCCACTCACGCAGATCGTCGAAATAGGAATAGACGACCGGGGTAATCAACAGGGTGAGCAGCAGACACAGTATCTGTCCGCCGATGATGGTCACAGCCATGGAAGCGCGCGAACCGGCACCGGCGCCACGACCGAAAGCGATCGGGAGCATGCCGGCGATGATCGATATGGTCGTCATTAGGATCGGACGCAAACGGACATGGTTGGCCTCAATCAATGCCTGATGTCTTTCCATACCCTGACTTCGCAGCGTATTGGTATAATCCACCTGCAAGATAGAGTTTTTCTTTACAATACCGAAAAGCATCATCAGTCCGATGGCACTATATACGTTCAGCGTCATGCCGAACGCCATCAGAGCCAGGAGTCCGGCAGGAAAACTCAAAGGCAGAGCCGTCATGATGGTCAACGGGTGGATGAAGCTGTTGAATTGGGAAGCCAGCACCATATAGATGAAGGCCACCGCCAGAAAGATGGCAATGACGAAATCGTTGGAAGCCTCCGACAGGGTTCGGGCGCTTCCTCCGAAGATCACCTGGTAGCCGGGCTTGAGATTCAACTCCTCCACCTTCTGTTGGGCAAGTACCACCGCCTGTCCCATAGGCAACCGGTCCAGGCCAGCGAAAACGCTGATTTGCCGCTGCCGGTTATAACGGTCGATATCGGCTGGGCCGGCGGCAAGGCTGAGCTGGGCGATATCGCTTACCTTGACCAGCTGCTTGGTGGAAGGAACCAGCAAATCCCCCATCTTGACCGGATCGTTGCGAAATTCTTCGTCCAGTCGCAAACGTACAACATACTGTTCGTCTCCCTCTTTGAAGTAGGAGACCTCTTCCCCACCGACCAGAGCGCGCAGATTGGAAGCCAGGGAGGAGATGTTGGCCCCCAAATCAGCGGCCCGCAGGCGATCGACATTGACCCGCAGTTCCGGTTGAGTGGCTTCATAGTTCGTATCGGCGTCCACCATGCCCGGAACCGTTTTCAACTTTTGCACCAGCTGCAGACTGTACTGTTGCAGCTGCTCGATCTCCGGCCCCTGAATCAACAGGTACAAACGGTTGCTGCCGCCGCCGCCTCTGCCGCCGGTGCTGGATGCACCCGAGATGTCGGTTCCGCCGGAAACACTGATCCGCACGCCGGGGAAGCGTCTCATGATATTACGGGCTTCACGCATCAGGTCCTGTTGCGACTTTTCCCGCTCTTCATGGTTGACCAGTTCGACAAAGTAATTGATTCGGTTGGTATTGATGTTGGTGAAGACACTCTTCACGTTTTCCATCTTCCGGATCACGTTCTCGACATCGAGGCTATAGGCGTTGGAACGGTCGAAACTGGTTCCCTTGGGCAGGTTGATGTTGATGCCGTATTCGCTCTGATCGTCATCCGGCACCAACTCCTTGCCGACGTAAGGCATGAGTAGCACCGCGGATGCCGAGACGCCGGCCGCAATCAACAACATGATGAAACGATGGTGTAACGACCATTCCAGCATATGTCCGTAGACGCGATCCATGGCCGCATAAAAGCCCTTCTGTTTGGTACCCGCGTGTCCCTGGTGGTTTTTTACAATGTCTTTTTTACGCAGCCAAACGGAACAGAGCGCCGGCGTCAGAGTGAAGGAAACGAACATGGAAAGCATGATGGCGAAAGCCGAGGTAACGCCGAAACTGTAGAAATAACGTCCGACCTGCCCCGACATGAAGGCCACCGGAAGAAAGATGACCACCAGGGATATGGTGGTCGCCATCACCGCCAGCCCTATCTCGGCTGTAGCTTTGCCTGCCGCCTCCTTAGGAGCCATGCCCTTCTCTTCCACGAAACGGAATATATTTTCCAAAACCACAATGGCATCGTCGATCACGATCCCTGTCGCCAGAGAGAGCGCCAGCATGGTCATATTGTTCATGGTAAAATCGAGGGCCTTCATGATGGTGAAAGTGCCCACGATGGAGGCCGGAATGGCAATGGCGGCAATAATGGTACTGCGCAGGTTACGTATGAACAAAAAGACCACGATGCTGGCGAGCAGCCCGCCCAGGATGAGATGATGTTTTATGTCCTCCACCGATCGCCGTATGAAACGTGATTGGTCCCGGATCATTTGCAGACGGAAATCGGAGGGCAGCGTCTCCTTGACACGTTCCAGCCGTTCGGCCACCCGGTCGACCACCTCCACCGTGTTCGTTCCCGACTGTTTGCGGATCTGCAGAGATACGGCAGGGACGCCGTCCAGACGGGCCAGTCCCTTCGGTTCTTCAATGGTATCGACCACACGCCCGACATCGCTGAAGGTGACCGTCCCCCCGTTACGATACGCCAGAATGATCCGGTTGAAGTCCTCGACTCGGGTCATTCTTCCCATGGTGCGCAGAGCGATCTCGGAAGGACCGGCGATGAAGGAACCTCCGGGGATCTCCACGTTCTGGCGCTGGATGGCCGTCCGCACTTCATCCGCAGTCAGGCTATAAGCCCGCAGCCGGTCGGCATTCAGCAACAGATGGATTTCCCGGCGTCTTTCCCCCAGGAAAGTGACGTCACCCACGTCCTTGACTGTTTCCAATACCTGTTTGATTTTTTTATCGGTAATCTCGGTGATCTCTTTGGCCGAACGCTGCGCCGAAACGACGATCGTCAGAATCGGTTGGGCATCCGGGTCGATCTTGGAAATAACCGAAGCCTTGGTGTCATCGGGAAATTCGTTGACGATGGTAGCCATCTTGTCCCGGACTTCCTGTACAGCCACATCGATATTTTTTTCCAGAACGAAAGTGACGAAAACACGAGAGGATCCCTGGCTGGAGCCGGCGCGTATCTCATCGACGCCGCTGATGGTATTGACGACCGATTCTATTTTTTTCGTGACCTGCGATTCGACCTCTTCCGCACTGGCACCGGGCAAGGCGGTCATGATGAAGACACTGGGATAATCGGTCTTCGGCATGAGGTCCAGGCCCAGATCACGATAGGAGAAGAGTCCCAGGGTGACCAGGGCAATGGTCATCATGAAGGCAAAAACCGGTTTATTGATACTTACATCGGCAAGTTTCATCGTTGCATCTCCCCCGTCTTTGCGGAATTCCCGTCGCCACCCTGTTCGCCGGCCTCCAGAGAGGAGTCCTGGGCTGCTTTCAGGGTAATTTCCCCGGTGGTCTTCACGAGCACGCCTGTGGCCAGCTGACTCAGATTGCTGGCTGCTAGGGTTTCATTCCCCTGAAGTCCGGTGGTGATTTCGACCAGACCGCCTTCCCGTGAACCCAAGGTAACCGCCTGCTGTCGTATCGCATTCCCTTCGATGATAAAAACGGTGGATACTCCTGCGAGTGTGGAAATTGCACTATCACTGATGGCCAGAACGTTGCTGTCGCTATGGGTATTTACCGTTCCTTTGGTAAAAAAGCCCGGCTTCAGACGCCGGTGACCATTTTCGACCAGCGCCTCTACTACGAAGGTTCGTGTATCCTGGTCAATGGCCGGACTGATATAGGCGATCTTTCCTTCGAACTCCTCCCCGGGAAAGGATTCCACATTGAATTTGACCACCTGCCCGGGATGGATTCGGGAAACATAGCGTTCCTGGATGGCTGTTTTCAACTTCAGCGGACTCATCTGGACAATCGTACAGATCGGTGTTCTTTCGGATATGTATTCCCCATTCTGGACCAGCCGCTCGCTCACCGCTCCGGACACCGGGGCTTTGATAACGGCATCGTCGAGTTTTTTCTTGGCCAACTGTACGGCGGCACGCCGGTCATGCAGAGCAGCCTTCAGGTTGACTACATTTTCAATCGCCGACTGATAGGCAGCTTCCGCCACTTCCATATTGGTTTTGGTGGTATCCAGATCGGATTGAGGCAGAAGTTTTTGCTCGAACATACGGCTGGCTCGAGCCAGCTGACTGCGGGCATCGTTGAGGTTGGCAATGGCCGTACGCACGGAGGCAATTTGTTCGGTCGGCAGGGGTTCCTTGATCTTTTCCCCATCGATCCCCAGCTGGGCCTCCGTTTGCCGTAACTGGCTTTCGGTACGACTTAGGGCAATCTCCAATTCCCGGGAATCGACATAAACCAACGGCTGTCCCTGGCGGACTTCCTGCCCCAGTTGAATGGTGACATTTTTAATGAGTCCCGCTACCTCGCTGCTTACCTTGGCCTGATCGGGGGAAACGAGAGTGCCGGAAAGCGTCACCTGCCTTGTCATGCTCACCTTCTGCACTCGGGTGGTATGGACAGAAACCGCTTGTGCCTTGCCGCCGGCCGGCCCTTTCCTGCCCGTATCCGGTCCGCTGTTCTGGCATCCGGCGAGGAGGAGGCAGAGGATCATGCTCAATATCCCCGAAAAAGTGGTTTTCATATGAGTGGAAAAAATCAGGTTGCTCCTTGTTGCCAAATTATTCATCCGTTGCTCCCGCAGGTATGGATATTATTTAAAAAAACGTTTTTCCTTCGTATTTCCAGCCCCCCAAACGACCCACCAAGAAATGCAAAACAAATCCTGGAAAACCGTGAAAATGTATCATGAATTTTCACCGGAATTCCACCTAACCTATTCATCCGATACAATTTGGAGAACATTCCCATTCGTCGATACACGATACCTACCCAGCGCTTGCCATGTCCTTTCATGGATATAGGCATGGTTCTAGTATGCCGTCCGGCACCAATGGTTGCAAATTTTTTGAGGAGGTCGGCACCGGCACGCAATCCATACGACTCTGATTTCTATCTTGGGATATTTTTCCTTCGCACCCTTTCTTTTTTTCCGGCGGTTGACATATATTCATCAAGTCAGAAAGTGCATATTTATGAAAAGATGTGTTCGATATTTTAACCTAGCATAGAACTATTCCAACCTGCAAAGGAGTCAGACCATGGAAAAGACTTGGGATCGTCGCGGTTTTTTAAGGACCGCATCGACTACGGCAGCCGTTGCCACATCCGCCTGGACTATCGTCAAACCGGAAACCGCCTTTGGATCGCAAGCCAATAGTGCGATCCGCATGGGGATGATCGGCTGCGGCGGTCGAGGCACGGCAGTAGCATCTTCCTTTATGAAGAACACAGAGGCCCGTTTTATCGCCTTTGCCGACATCTTTGAAGACCGCCTGCAAAAGGCCGGCGAGGTATTCGGCAAGCTGTCCCAGGAGAAGGGATTCGCTTCCCCGGATAAGAATCTGGCATTCAAGGGTTCCAAGGCTTATTTACGACTGCTGGAATCCAAAGAAGTCGATGCCGTGCTGATTTCCTCCCCGCCTTTTCTGCACCCGGAACACCTGATGGCAACGGTAAACGCCGGAAAACATGTTTATTGTGAAAAGCCGGTCGGAGTGGATCCCTTCGGATGCCAGCAGGTCATGGCTGCCGGGAAAAAGGCGGAAGGAAAACTGAGCCTGGCTGTCGGTTTTCAGATCCGGCACGCCACGCCCTTTGTGGAAATGGTGAAACGGATTCATGCCGGCGAAATCGGCGAAATCGTTTCCGGTGAAGCTTACTATTATGCCGGCGCCTTGAAACTGGCACCCTACCCCAATGCCTCCAAAGAAGAGTCCCGGTTGCGACACTGGGTGTGGGACAAAGACCTTTCCGGAGATATCATCGTCGAACAGAATATTCATGTCATCGATGTCTGTAATTGGGTACTGCGGGCCCATCCCATCAAAGCGGTCGGTTATGGCGGCCGCAAGGGCCGAACCGATGACGGGAATGCCTGGAGCCACTTTCAGGTCAACTATGTTTACCCCAACGACGTTCATATCACCCTGATGTCGACGCAGTTCGATCCCAGCCTGGGCGATGTATGCGAACGTTTCTTCGGAACCAAAGGCCTTTCTGAATCCCATTATACCGGCGGTGTCTTTATCAAGGGGCAGAATGCCTGGGATTCCGGGGTGGCCCGCACCGGACAGGCGGTCAGTGCCAAGGATTGGGCCACCGGTTCCTTCAAATCCGCTCTGGACGATGCCGATCCCAACAAGGAAAAGGCATTTATCGAGAGCATCCGCAGTGGAAAATGGATCAATGAAGCCCAGCAAGGCGCGGAATCGGCTTTGACCGCCATCATGGGGAGAGAAGCCGCCTATACCGGCAAGGAAGTCGTTTGGCAGAAGCTTGCCGCATCCAAACAAAAGATGGATCCCAAGTTGAATCTGGCCCAATTCGACAAATAGTTTTTTTTTGCGGCAGGGCGACCGGCCGGTCGTCCCTGCCGTTGCCCTGGTTGGAATTTCTGCTGGGAGGATGGTTATGCTGACCGTGCATACTCTGATTTCCGATCTTCTTTACCTGGCTCTCCTGATTTTCACCGCCTGCCTGTTCCTCGCTACTCTCCAGGCCCAGGATGTCGAATGGCAGAAAGTGGAAGAAGCCATCCGGAACGGATTACCAAAAACAGCCATCGCGCATCTGGATAACATCATCCCCCGGGCAATCCAGACCAAGGCTTACGGGGAGGCGACCAAGGCCATTGCCCGCAAATTCGCCCTGGAAAGCAATATACAAGGAAACAAACCGGAAGAGCGGATTGCACGCCTGGAAGCGGAGATCACCCGGCTGCCGACGGAAATGAAACCGGTTCTGCATGCCATTCTGGCCCGCTGGTACTGGCATTATTTCCAGAGAAACAAGTGGCGGTTTCTTTCCAGAACGGCCACGGCCGCTCCACCGGGTCCCGATTTCACGACCTGGGACCTGCCGCGGCTCTTTCAGGAAATTGACAAATACTACACGCTGTCGCTGTCTTCCAGCCGGATTTTGAGAGCCACTCCCATCCTTCAGTATCAGGATCTGCTGGAGAAAGGAACTCTGCCGGACCGGTATCGCCCCACCCTGTACGATTTTCTGGCGCAGGAGGCTCTCGCCTTCTACACCTCCGGTGAGCAGGCAGCCGCCAAGCCACAGGATGCCTTTGAAATTTCTGCCGATGGTGAGATATTCAGCCCGGCGGAATCATTCCTGCAATGGAAAATTTCCACAACGGACCATTCGTCTCCTCTGGTCAAAGCCATACAACTTTACCAGGATCTAATGCGGTTTCATCAATCGGACACCGATCCGACGGTCTTTGTCGATTTGGACCTGGCCCGTCTGCAATTCGGATTCAGCCACGCTGTAGGCGAAGAGAAAACCAAGCGTTACCAGACGGCCCTTCAATCGCTGATCAAACAAAGGTCCGGCCATGAGCTTTCTACGCTGGCAACCCATCAGCTGGCCCGGTACCAATTCTCGGAAGGGGATTATACGGAGGCTCACCGGTTGGCGTCCCGGGCCGTCCAAACGTTCCCGGACAGCATGGGCGCCCGCATGTGTCAGGAATTGATCTATCGCATCGAAGACAAGGAGTCCCGCATCCAGATCGAACGGATATGGAATGCCCCCTGGCCGCAAATGGAAATTACCTATCGCAATCTGAATACCGTCTATTTCAGGGCCGTGGCCTGGAATTGGCAGGAATCGGTGCAAAGAGAGGGGCGTTCCCCCGATCAGCTGGACGATCGGGAAAGAGAAGCCCTTCTGCAGCAAAAACCGGCTCGGGAGTGGTCCGCCAGTTTAAAACCTACCGCCGATTTTCGTTTGCGTACGGAGAAATTGCCTGTCCCGGAAAATCTCAAGCCCGGATTTTATTTCCTGCTGACCAGTCATGAACCCGGATTTGGCAAGGTCAACAATCAGGTCTCGTTTTGCGGTTTCTGGGTCAGCCGTCTGGCTCTGATCGTTCGCCCCTCCGGCAATGGTGTGGATGGTTTTGTGCTGGAGGCCAATTCCGGCGAACCGATCGTGGGGGCACAGATCACCTATTGGTCACAACCTTCCGGGAGGAGATCCCATGTCCCAACGGCCGCCTCGACCGATCCTATGGGTTATTTCCGTGTATCCCAGACATCCTCCTCTTCCGGATTGGTCCACGCCCGTTTCCAGGAACAGGAGATCCTGTCGGATCAGGAATTTTATGCTGTCGGATTGCCGATGGCGGAATCCCGTTCCCAGACATTTTTCTTTACCGACCGCGCGCTGTACCGGCCGGGCCAGACCATATACTTCAAGGGCATCTGTGTTCGTTCCGATCCCAAGATGAACGACTACCGCTTACTGCCTGACCAGAGCCTGACTGTGGCCTTTCTGGATGTCAACGGCAAGGATATTTCGGTTCAGCCCCTGAGAACCAATGCCTATGGTTCCTTTTCCGGTAACTTTCAGGCTCCCAACGACCGGCTCCCGGGAGCGATGAGCCTCCAGGTGCGTCAAGGCCCGGAAGGCTACTCCCAAATCCAGGTGGAAGAGTATAAACGCCCCAAATTCCGCGTGGAAATGGAGGCTCCTAAAGCCGCATCCAGGTTGAATGAAAAAGTCTCGCTGCAGGGAAAAGCGGAAAGCTATACCGGGGCCGCCATTGATGGAGCTCAGGTGAAATACCGGGTGGTTCGTGAGGTGCGTTATCCGCCCTGGTATTACGGTTTGCGCTATCGAATGCCGATGCAACGCAGCCCCAGCCAGGAGATCGCGCATGGGACCTCGAAAACGGCAACGGACGGTTCCTTCACCATTGCCTTTACCGCCAGGCCGGACCCATCGGTTCTCGAATCGGAGCAGCCGATCTTT
>CAZTVS010000003.1:0-14148 GCA_964617125.1 uncultured Acidobacteriota bacterium | reverse complement strand
GATGATCCCGACACCTGGCCGCTCGGAAAAACCATTCTGGAAAAGGAATTCGCCACAGACAAGAACGGCAAGGCTTCCCTTTCCATTCCTCTCCGCAAGGGCATTTACCGCGCCCTGGTGGAGATGCAGGATCCATACAAAAAGCCGGTCCGATCGCAGCTTCCTCTCCACGTACTTCAGCCTCAGGCCGCCCGTCTTTCCGTCCCCATCCCGCATCTGCTTTCCGCCCCCTCCTGGTCGTCCCGACCGGGTCAGGAATTTGTTGCCCTCTGGGGAACGGGATATCCCAGTGGCCGGACTTTTGTCGAGATCGAACATCGAGGACAGATCATTCAACGCTACTGGACTTCGCCCGGAAAGACACAGGAACTCGTACGCGTTCCGGTGAAGGAGTCCATGCGGGGCAACTTTTTTCTGCATCTGACACAGGTCCGGGAAAACCGGGCTTTTCTGGATTCCAGGATGATTTCCGTTCCATGGGAAAACAAGGACCTGAAGATCCGCTGGGAACGATTTACCGATAAGCTTCAGCCGGGTGGAAAAGAAACCTGGACGGCGGTTATCTCCGGACCGGAGGCGCAAAAGGCGGCCGGGGAGATGGTCGTATCCATGTACGATGCCTCGCTGGATGCCTTTCGCACCCATTCATGGCCCACACTGGAATATGTTTTCCCTCGAGACGCATCTTTCCTGCACTCCGAGTTTGCCAATGGAATCAGGAACCTGTCCCACCTGCAGGGGGCCTGGGAAAGCCGTCATATCAATGTAGTGCGGACGTATCGCTCTCTGCCGGAAGACCTGATACAGGATCTCTTCGGCTATGACTTTTTCGGCGAACGCCTCCTTTTCAAGGCCCGGCGGGAAATGGCCGATGGCGCCATGCCGCCTCCGGTTCCGGCCCCGATGGCCGGCGGTGTCGGCGTAGCGGCCAATGCCGCCGTTATTGCCGAATCGGCCGCAGGCTTCGGCGCCGATACAAGCGTATCGCTTCAATCGGTAAAAGATCAGGTAGATCGGAAGACGCCCGATACCGTAAAACAACCTGACCTGGACTCGATCACCGCCCGCAAAAACCTGCAGGAGACCGCCTTCTTCTTTCCTCACCTGCAATCCGATACCGAAGGGGTCGTACGCGTCTCCTTCACCGTGCCGGAAGCTTTGACAACCTGGAATGTTTTTGCCTTCGCTCATGACCGGGAGGTCCGTTCCGGTTTTCTCCAGAGCCAAACCATAACGGCCAAGGAGCTGATGATACAGCCCAATCCCCCGCGTTTCCTGCGGGAGGGAGACCGTCTGGAATTTACCGTCAAGGTATCCAACCAGAGCGATCGAAAGCTGGCGGGCAAGATTTCCTTGAGTCTCAAGGATGCGGCCACTCTGCAGCCGGTCGATACCAGGGTGGAAAACCAGAAGCCGGAACAATCCTTCGACATTCCCGCCCGGGAATCTCGTTCCTTGTCCTGGCGTCTGAACATTCCTGACGGTCTCGGATACCTCACTTATAAGGTCGTCGGGACAGCAGACACTCTTTCCGACGGGGAGGAGGGTTGGCTGCCGGTGCTCAGCCGTCGTATCCTGGTCACCGAATCCTTGCCTCTTTCCGTGCGCGGGCCGGCCATGAAAAATTTCCGCATGGATAAGCTGTTGACATCGCGGAAATCCGACACGCTGCAGCATCAGTCGCTTACGGTGCAGGCGGTCTCCCAGCCTGCCTGGTACGCCGTTCTGGCCCTGCCCTACCTGATGGAATTCCCCCACGAATGCAGCGAGCAGATTTTCAACCGCATCTACGCCAACGCTCTGGCACAGCATATCGCCGGCAGCGATCCCAAGATCGAGCGGATTTTCCAGCAATGGCGCAACACCCGGACGCTCGACAGCCCTCTGGAGAAGAACCAGGACCTGAAGTCCATCCTGTTGGAAGAGACTCCCTGGCTCCGCCAGGCGCAGAAGGAGAGCGAGGCACGAAGGCGTATCGGCGTGCTTTTCGAAAAGAACCAGGTCCGGAACGAATTGGAACGGTCCTTGAAAAAACTGGGAGAGATGCAACTGGAGGATGGCGCCTGGCCATGGTTCCCCGGCGGCCGGGAAAACGATTACATCACCCTTTATATTACCGCCGGCTTCGGACGTCTTCGCCGGATGGGTGTCGAGATCCCTGTCGATATGGCGGTGCGATCTCTGATCCGCCTGGACCGTCACATGGAGGAAAACTACCGGCGCCTGCGCCGAACGGACAAATGGCTAGAATACATACCGACCAGTTTCGATGCCCTGTATCTCTATGGACGGGGCTTTTTCCTGCAGGACCAGCCACTGAGCAAAAATCATCAGGAGGCCATCGGGTTTTATCTGGAACAGAGCCGGAAACACTGGCTGAAAACCTCCAGCCGTCAGACACAGGGACATCTGGCACTGGGACTGAACCGCTGGGGAGGCATGGAAAACAAGAAAGCCGCAGCGGCCATCCTGGCCTCGATCAAGGAACGGTCGGTAAGCGATGAGGAAATGGGACGCTTCTGGCGCGATACCGAATTATCCTGGTGGTGGTATCATGCCCCGATCGAAACCCAGGCCCTGATGATCGAGGCTTTTCACGAGATATCGTCCGATTCCCAGTTGGTAGAGGAGTGCCAGATCTGGCTTCTCAAACAGAAACAGACCCAGAACTGGAAAACCACCAAAGCTACCGCCGATGCGGTTTACGCGTTGTTGCTCTCCGGAAAGAACCTGCTGAGCTCGGATGCCCTGGTGCAGGTTTCTCTCGGAAATCAACCCATTCAACCTTCTTCGGTGGAAGCCGGTACCGGTTTCTTCGAGAAGCGTTTTTCCGCCAATGAGATTCAGCCTGAACAGGGACAGATTCAGATCCGTAAAAACGATCCGGGAATTTCCTGGGGGGGCGTTTACTGGCAGTATCTGGAGGATATCGCCAAGATCACTCCTCAGTCGTTGAGCTCGATTTCGCTGGAGAAATCTCTCTTTCGTAAGATCAACACCATAAAAGGACCGGTACTGGAGGCATATGAAGGATCTGTAACCGTAGGTGAGGAACTGGTTGTCCGTTTGATTTTAAAGAGTGATCGGGATCTGGAATACGTACATCTGAAAGACGGCCGCGGTAGCGGTACGGAACCGGTGAACGTGCTTTCCGGATATCGCTACCAGGATGGCCTGGCTTATTACGAGAGCACGCGCGACACCGCCGGTCACTTTTTTATCGATTATCTGCCTAAAGGAACCTACGTTTTCGAATATCCTCTGCGTGTACAGCTCCGCGGGGATTATCAAACCGGGATGGCACAAATTCAATGCATGTATGCCCCTGAATTCGGCGCCCACTCGGAAAGCATCCTTCTGCACGTTCAATAAGAAAGGCGGATTTTGGGGATTTGAGCTGATGAGGCTTCCTTCCCGAAAATCCGCCTTTATGGGCGCAACTACTGCAATCTCCTCAGGCCCCTTTGGGTGGGCTGAGGATTTTTCTAATACCACACCGGATCGTCAGGGTGTAGTCAATGTCCGGACCAATCGGAAACCGACATCTCGATCCCCTACTGTGCCCGATGTTAAATGATCCCGGTAGGCTGATCGAGCATACACCGCTTGATACTCCCAATCTCCGCCTCGGATTACAGGTGTGTCGGTAAGACCTACACCAACACCCACATTCGGATACTGGTAATTGATTTGTGCGGTAACCGGATACGCGTGATGGACGTCCCATACCAGTTCATTGACATTCCCATGGATGTCCTTGAAATTCCATGGATTCGACGTTTTCAATCCGACGGGATGTGTTGTTCCAGAAGCGTTACCGCAGAACCAGGCCACACCCTCCAGCACGGGCAACAGACCTGCCGTACATTGATTGTAGGTCGATAGCGAGTAGGCCGGTTCGTTGACCGAGAAGGGACCGAATGTACCTGCTCGGGCGATATACTCCCATTCTCCCTCCGACGGCAACCGATACCCGCTGGCATTCCAGTTGCAGTACACCGATCCGGCATTGTAATTGCTCGCATCGATCGGGGTGGTGAAGGCAGCGCTGGTGTAATAGGCCGGCGTCAGGCCCTGTTTCACCGACAGCACATTGGCAAACAGGACCGCCTGTCGCCAGGTGACCGACTGAACCGGGTGGGTCACCAAAGGACTATAGGTAGTATTGGAAGGATCCGTCGGCAGTGTACCGGGAGTAACCGCGTTGTACAGATCGATCCACATCTGCCGGGTAACCTCCATTTTCATAACGGCGAGTTTCCGGTTGAGCTTATGAATGAATTGATCTTCATCCGCAAATCTGCCCACTTCCGAAGCGGGGGAACCCTGAGTGAAAGTGCCGTCAGGAATATAGATCAGGTCACGAACGTATGTGTCGGAGGCATAGGTGGATCCGGTAGCTATGGCTGTTACCGTCACCGTGGTGCTTGTGGACGTCACTCCGGTATTGTTGGCAGCCGTTACGGTATAGGTGGTCGTCGTATCCGGATGAACGACTCGTGTACCGCTGCAAGGAATGGTTTCAATCCCGTTCAGATTACAGGTGATGGCGTTCGTTGCATTCCACGATAAAGTGGTCGCCGATCCCGGGAAGATCGTTGCCGGCGAAGAGGTGAAGGTGAGAATCACCGGGTTGGTCGGCGCCGTGCGCACCAGCCGGAAGCCTACATAGGCTTCCGCAGCCGTATCGCTGCTACGATACCGGAATGCCGACCGTATACGTGCCGGGAGAAAATCGGTCGCTAATCCGTTATAGCCACCTCTCCAGGTTTTGTAGTAGGTAGGTACCATGCTCTCATCGAAATAATCGACTCGGGCACTTGTCGGATAGGAAGCATACCAGGTGTCATAGACCCATTCGGCCACATTGCCGTGGATATCGTACAATCCCCAGGGGTTGGTCAGTTTCCCTCCTACCGGCTGGTAAATTCCCGTATTGTTGGAACAGAACCAGGCATACTGCTCTAAGGTATTCAGTGTGCCTCCGCCGGGGCAGGTTGTGTAATTGCCCAGAGATGCATAATTCGGTTCGGCAATCGAGAAGTAGGGATAGGTAGCGGAGGCCGTTCCGGCACGGGCAAAGTATTCCCACTCCCCTTCCGTCGGTAACCGGTATCCGTCGGCATTCCAGTTCATGTAGATGTTCACGGAACCGGCTGTCGCCACAGTGGTGAAAGCCGCATCCGAATAATAAGCGGGCGTCAACAGATTCTGTTTCGATAGCAGATTGGCAAACAACGTCACTTGTCGCCAGGTAGCCCTGTCTACAGGATGATTGTCGCCGGAAGTGGTGAAACCGACCATCGGCACCTGCTCTTCTGCAGGAAGGGCAGCACGCAAGCCCTGCAGATCGGCCCACATCTTCTGCGTGACTTCGGTCTGCATAACAGCTAGATTTCGCGTCAGTGTGTGGACAAATTGCGGTCCCTCTGTGGCATCCCTGCCTGGCTCACCGATAGGGCTGCCCTGAGTATACGATCCCGCCGGCACAAAACGCATCGCCCCGACGATCGAATCGGTAGAAAATAGTTGGCCTGCGGAATAGGTAGTTACGGGTACCGTTACGGTGACCGCTGCCTGCGTGGAACGGGATTCGTTGACCGCCGTCAGAGTGAACGTCGTCGTACTGGTAATGCCATTCACCACAACAGAGGAAGATCCCACCGTACAGGCATGTGTCCCCATGTTGGAGGTTATGCTGCAAGACAGGGCATTGACGACATTCCATGTCAGCGTAGAGCTTCCACCCGAGGTAATGGAATCGGGACTTGCCGTAAAGGAGGCGACACGCAGTATCTGAGCTGTCACCGTTTGTGTGACCGTACCGCTGCTGTTGGCAGCCGTAAGGGTATAGGTAGTGCTCGAATCCGGGTAGACAGCAACCGACCCGGAGGCGCAAGCTACCGTACCGATGCCCCGATCGATACTGCACGTCGTACCCGCAGTCGTATTCACCTGCCAGGTGAGCGTTGCCGTCTCGCCTGGTTCGTATACGGTGCTGTTGGTAGTAAAGGAAACAATATCAGGAACGACATAGACCGTAAGAGAGCTGATTACCGTCGTCCCGATGCTGTTGCTTGCACTCAGAGTGAAGGTAGTGTTGGCGGTCAGAGAACCGGTACTGGTGGAACCGATACAAGCGACGGGGGTACCGTTGATGTTGCAGCTTGTGGCATTGGAGGTGCTCCAGGTTAAAACCCCCGCATGATTGTAAGGCACCGTAGGCGAAGCGGCGCTGAATACGGTAATGACCGGAGCCGGTATTACAGTCACCGTTCTCTGCACGGTCTGAGCGACACCGTAAGAATCGACGGCGGTCAGAGTAAAGGTGGTGGTATTCGTCAAACCCGTTACCAGCTGCGACCAGACCGTTTTACAGTTAATGTTGCCCGGCACGATATTGCAGCCGACCACCTCCGCCGGATCGAAGGACCAGGCGAGAGTCGTGCTTTCACCGGTGCTGATGGTCGTCGGGCTGGCGGTAAAACTGGTCACCGTAGGACGGTTCACGTTCTTTACCAACCGGAATCCGAATTGAGGCGTCTGCAGGCTGGGGTCGTAATGATAGCGCGCCGCTGACCGCAGTTCTTTGGCGTAGCCGGCCGAGGCGTAAAACTCGTAACTACCACCACGCAATACCCTTGACCCCGTAGCGGTCGGGCCGTGGTAATCGACCTGGGTACCGACAGGATAGGCGGCCTGCCACCAATCCCACACCCATTCCAGGATATTTCCATGAACATCGTACAGGTTCCATGGATTGGCCGCCTTCCCGGCCACGGCATGAGCGGCATCTCCGGCATTCGAACAGAACCAGGCCACGCTCTCCAGCGCAGTTAGGGTTCCGGCCGCGGGACAATTCATATTCGTTGAGTTGTAGGCCGGTTCCGTCACGGAAAATACACCGGTCGTTCCGGCTCGGGTGAAAAATTCCCATTCGCCTTCCGACGGCAAACGATATCCATTGGCGTCCCATTTGCAATAGACGTTGATGGACGCGGCGGTTACCGGCGTGGTAAATCCCGAATCCGCATAATAGGCACGCGTCAGACTCTGCTGCAACGACAGCAGGTTGGCAAACAGTGCAGCCTCGCCCCAGGTGATGCTGTTCGCCGGATAGCTGTTTCCAACCGGGGTGAAGGCGGACGATTTATCGGTGAGTGACGATTGTACCGCTCTCAGATCGTTCCACATCTTCTGGGTCACTTCCGTTTCCATCACCGCGATGTCCTGACTGAGATTGTGCTGGAAAAGAGTCTCGTTACTCCCGTCGCTTCCTCTACCCGCCTCATCGGTCGGAGAGCCCTGGTTAAAATTGGCTGAACGGACGTAGCGCAAATTTCCGACAATGGAATCCGGCGAGCCATAGAGGGTCCCGGATGGAATTCCTCCAACAGGAACGGGCACAACGGTCACCGTTACCTGGCGGCTGACGGAGGCGCTGGCGCCGTTGGTCACAGTCATGGTGTAGGTGGTTGTCGCCGTAAGCGGTCCGACGATCGTCGATGTCGCGCTCAGGCAATTGATCGGCCCGGGAGTAATGGTACAGGTTACCGGATTGACCAGCACCCATGACAGGGTCGAAGTCTGTCCGGAGCTGACGGTTGACGGAGTCGCGGTAAAACTGTTGATGCCAAACGGGTACACACTGATCGTGACCGAACCGGTTACCGAGGTAAGGCTGTTGGTGGCGGTTAAGACATACGTCGTTTCCGTAACCGGAGCCACGGCTTGAGATCCATTACAGGCAACCGTGCCGATGCCGGAAATGCTGCAGGAAGTGGCATTGGACGTAGTCCACGTCAAAGTGGAAGACTGCCCTTGATAGATCGATGTCGGGTTGGCACTGAAGGAGTTGACCACCGGCGGTATCTGTGTGATATCGACCGTGATCGTAAGACTCGCTGTCGTTCCTCCATATCCGTTGGTAGCCGTCAGTGTGTACGTGGTCGTCTCATAGGTAGTGATACTCCTGACACCGATACAATCGACGGTACCGATTCCATTATCGATGCTGCAGCTGGTCGCATTCGATACATTCCAGCGGAGTTGATTCGGTTGTCCCGGATAGACAGTAAGAAAATTGGTTCCGAAATACCCGATAACCGGGAGGGTGGTAGCGGAGGTCACCGTGACAGTGGCGATCGACGAAACCGTATTGATTCCGTTGGTGGCCGTCAGGGTATAAGACGTGGTCGCGGTGGGTGTTACCGTTCTGCTTCCGGAACAGGCTACGATCCCAATGCCCTGGTTGATGCTGCAGGAAGTGGCGTTGCTGACATTCCAGTAAAGAGTACTGCTTGTTCCGGAGGCGATGGAATCGGGTGAGGCCGTGAAGGAATTGATGATGGGAGAGTTGCCTGAAGCCACGGTGACCGTTACCGCCGAAGTTACCGTCCCGTACGCGTTCGTTGCCGTCAGTGTATAGGTGGTTGTCGTTGTCGGGTTTACTACCCGGCTCCCTCCGGTGCAGGATACGGTTCCTATCCCTTGATCGATGCTGCAGCTGGCGGCATTCGTCACTGCCCAGGACAGGGTACTGCTTCCTCCGGCATTGATCGCTGTCGGTGAAGCGGCAAAAGAAGATATGACCGGCGATAAGGCGCTGGTTACCGTTACGGTAGCATCGGCCGTTCGCGAACCGTTAGGATTGGTGGCCGTCAGAGTGTACGTGCGGGTCGTTGTCGGACTGACCGACATCGATCCTGTGCAGCTGACCGCGCCGATTCCCTGATTGATACTGCAGGTCACGGCATTGGCAACATTCCACGACAGCTGGCTGGAGCCCCCGGCAACAACACTGGCAGGACTGGCGCTGAAAGAGTTGATGGTTGGCAAACCCGAAGTGATGATTGTGACCGTGGTCGAACTGTTCGACCCCCATGGCAGATTAACAACCATAAGGGTATAGGTCGTAGTCGCTGTCGGTGTCACAACCAGTGTTCCGTTACAAGGTACCGCTCCTATCCCCGGATCGATCGTACAGGTCACGGCATTGGTCGTACTCCAGGCAAGGGTGCTGGATTGTCCGGAGCTGATCACGGAAGGAGTGGCGGTGAACGACGTGATGGCCGGAGGAACCGGCGTTACCACCGTGATGGTTACCTGTCGTGTAACCGTACCGGCCACATTCACAGCTGTCAGTATATAGGTGGCTGTCGAAGTGGGATATACTGTACGGGTTCCGTTGCAGTTCACCGCACCGATACCTTGATTGATCGTGCAGGTGGAGGCATTGCTCACGGACCACGATAAAACGCTGCTGCCTCCCGGGCTGATGGAAACCGGGTTGGCCGTGAAAGCGCTGATGGTGGGAGGAGAAGGAATAATCACCGTAACCGTTACCTGACCGGTAGTGGTCCCGACACGATTGGTGGCGGTAAGGACATAGGTCGTCGTCATCACCGGCGATACGGTTTTCACTCCTATACAACCTACCAGGCCCACACCGCCGTTGATGGAACAGCTGGTCGCATTGGGAACATTCCAGGATAAAGTGGCACTCTCCCCAAGGGTTATAGTCGTCGGACTCGCCGTAAAGGTCTGAATATCCGGATTGGTAAGAGGCTTGACCGTCAAGGTGACGGTTGAAGTAACGGCCCCGATCCCATTCGCTGCCGTTAGGGTGTAGGTCGTCGTCGTTTCCGGATTGATTGTCAGGGAGCCGTGGCAATCGACCACTCCAATACCCTGATTGATGCTGCATACGGTGGCATCCCGTACGGACCAGGTCAGATCGGAACTCCATCCCTGATAGATCGAAGCGGGATTGACAGCGAGGGATGTAATCGTCGGCTTGCCGGCCATGCGCAGCAAACGGAAACCGAGGACGTTGTTGCTCTGATTGGGATTGATGAAATACCGGTACCCGGAACGCAGGAATTGCGGTACGCTGTTCCAGCCGCCACCCCGAATCACCCGGGAAGCCCCGGCTACAGGGCCATGATAATCTGTCTGAGCCATGTTCGGATAGATCCCATACCAGTCCGAACACCACTCCCACACATTGCCCTGCATGTCTTTGATACCCCAGGGATTTGCCTGTTTCTCTCCCACCGGATGAACAGAGGCATAGGAGTTGGCGCAGTACCAGGCGGTTTTGTTCAGAATGGACGAGGCATCTATGCTGCAGGAATTATAGGTTCCGGCATTGTAATTAGGTTCATCATACGGGAAGGCCCCTGAGGTCTGCGCCCGGGCGACATATTCCCACTCTCCTTCCGTCGGCAGCCGGTAGCCGTTGGCACTCCATTTCATATAGGTCGTGCCGGTCTGGAAATTGTTCCCATCCAGCGGAAGAGTGTATTCGGTATCTTTAAAATAAACCCTCTCCAATCCCTGTTGCAGGGAGAGCAGATTGGCGAACAGAACCGCCTGATGCCAGCTGACGCATTGCACCGGATGTGCGGAAGCGGAAGCGGCTCCGGTGCAGGTCGGCATTTGCGGCAGGCCCGGCTGCAGAGCCTGGAGATCCGCCCACATCTTCTGAGTCACTTCCGTTTCCATGACCGCCTTATCACCGGTAAAGCTGTGCTGGAAGGGAGGCCCTTCGTCGGTCATGCGTCCGATTTCACCGACAGGCGTCCCCTGCTGGAATGTACCGGCCGGGATATAGCGCAGATTGCCCACAAGCCCATCGGTAAGCAATAGACTCCCGGCCGTAATCGTACTGCCCACGTTTACCGTGGCTTGGGCCGTTGACGATCCGGCGGTATTGATGGCAGTCAAGGTATACGTCTTTGTACTCTGCGGCGCCACCGTCCGTGTGTCGACACAATTCACCGTTCCGATCCCCTGATCCAGAATACAGGTATCCGCTCCGGTTACATTCCAGGAAAGGATGGAATTCTGGCCGATGCTGATGGTGGATGGGTTAGCCTGAAAAGAAACAATGGTAGGAAGATTCAAAGTATTGACGGTGATGGTCACCGAAGCCGTAACGGTACCCTTACTGTTGGTTGCAGAAAGCGTATACGCCATACTGCTGGAGGGTGTCACCGAGCGATTTCCATTGCATTCCACGTTCCCGATTCCCTGATCGATACTGCAAGCGGTCGCATTCTGAGTGCTCCAGGACAGGAGTGCGCTCTGCCCGTTATAGATCGTCATCGGATATACGGTAAACGTCGTGACCGTCGGCAGCTGATCTGTGAATACCGATACGGTGACCTGTTTGGTTACCGTACCAACGGAGTTGGTAGCTGTCAGCTTATAGGTAGTGGTAGTGTTGGGGAAAACCGTCCGTACTCCTACGCAGTTGACCGTTCCGATACCTTGATCCAGAGAACAACTGTCGGCCCCGGTCGCGGACCATGATAGGACAGCGCTTTGTCCGGCTTGTATGGAAGTCGGGCTTGCCGTCAGAGATTGAATTTCGGGAGCTTGTTGGGTTGTTACCGTCAACACCGCAGATGCCGTCGATGTTCCTTGGCTGTTTTCTGCGGTAATCACGTACGTGGTTGTCGAATTCGGCGTAACGACACGGGCTCCATTACAGTTAACGGTCCCAATCCCTTCATTGAGAGAACAGGTATCCGCTCCGCTTACAGTCCAGGAAAGACTGGCAAATTGTCCCTGTACGATCGTGGTGGGGTTGACGCTGATGGAAGCGAACGGCTTTTGTGGAGTCGTAACGATGATGGAACGCACCAGACGAAAACCAAGATCCCCGGCATGATAGGAGGGCCCGAAAGATGCTCTATAGGCGGAGCGGAGCAATCGAGGGCTGTCGTTCCAGCTTCCGCCGCGCACTACACGGGTCACTCCGCTAATCGGCCCTGAATAATCCATCTGCTCTGTGGCGGGGTATTCGGCCGTATACCAGTCCCAGCACCACTCAGATACGTTGCCGTGTACATCCTTTAAATTCCAAGGGTTGGCAACTTTCTCGCCGACGGCATGAGTCACACCGCGGGCATTGGAGCAGAACCAGGCCGCCGTTTCCAACCCTTTCAGCAAATTGGCAACGCAGCTGCTGCAGGAGTTGGGATTATAGGAAGGTTCCGCAACGGAGAAGGGTTCGGTGGTCCCCGCTCGGGTGATATATTCCCATTCTCCCTCGGAAGGGAGCCGGTAGCCGTTGGCGTCGAAATTGCAAAAGACAGGCTCTTCAGAGTAGTTATCCGCATTCACAGGGATGGTGAAAGCCGAATCCTTATAATAGGCCTGGGTTAGTCCCTGCTGCAGGGACAACAAATTTGCAAACAGAACCGTCTGATGCCAATTGATATTTTGTACCGGATTGGCGGGCCAATAGCCGAATTGAATATTGGTCGGGTCCGCAATCAGGGAAGGCTGTGCCGCTTTAAGCTGCGCCCACGCCTGTTGCGTCACTTCCGTCTCCATCACCGCCAGGTGCCGGGACAGGATATGCTGAAAGGGAGCGTGAGAATCATAGCTGCAGATCTCCGCTGGCGGAGCTCCCTGGGAAAAGACACCGGCCGGAACATAGCGCAGATTGCCGACGATGCTGTCCGTCGAATGCAGCACGCCGGGCGCAGCGGTCGAAACAACGTTCACGACCACTTGTGCGCTTGCCGGACCCACTTCGTTCTGTGCCGTTAAAATATAAGTGGTAGTCTGAGATGGGCTTACGGTCCTGCTTGCGGAACAGTCCACGTTTCCGATTCCCTGGTCCAGAGCACAGGAAACGGCTCCGGTTACCTGCCAGGAGAGAACGGTGCTCATGCCCATACCAACGCTGGACGGGGTTGCCGTAAAGCTTTGGATCGTCGGGATGGTGGTTCCCTTGACGGAGGTACGTACGAGCTCGCGGCGGGGAGTCTGGTTTACATCGTAAAGTATAAAGGTATAAGTGCCGACTCCGATCCAGGGAATCTGGGCAATGATTCTATCCTCCGTAGTTGCTGCCGTAAGGGCGTTTTCCATGCCGTCAGGACCTGTCACCGTAATCTGAATCAACAGCCTTCCCGGATTCAGGGCTGTGAGGGTTGTCGAACAGGGACCGCCAATCACCTTGCAGGAAGCGGGATCGGCCGACAATGTAGGTTGAACGCCGTTCGTACCGGTTACCGTAAGTGTCGTTACAACCGTGTTGGCCTGCACGTCCATCAGGGTAAATAACGTCGTCCCGATTCGAATCCAGGGAAAATCAGCGGAAAAGGTCTTTTCATTGGTTACGCCGGTCAACTGTTTTTCCTGACCGTCGATTCCACGCACCAAAACCTGCAGAGCAATCCCGTCCGGATTGGTGATATCCAGGCGTGTCGAGCAACGTCCCGTCTCCGGCGAAATTTGGCAGGTAACCGGATTGGCCGTCATCGTTACATTCGCGCTCCCTTCAAACCAGGCCCCGATAGAGGCCGGCGATAGAAGAAGGCCGCAAAATAAAATAACTGCGATGAGTTGAATCGTACGCTTGAACATTGGATTACTCCATTTCGTGCCGTTTCGGAAAAGTACCTTTATACACTAATATTCCGGATTGTACATCATATATTAGAGATAAATCAATACATTTTTCTTTAAGTATTCCCTGATTACCCAGGAACTATACACGTTCGCCTGCGTCTGCGGAGAGTGGGAATCGAACTAAGGGTGTGGGATTCCTTTTGGGTACGGCACACCTTGCCTCGACAACAGTCGATGCAATTTTCTATGGCGTGTGTCTTTGCGACTGCATCTTATCGGACCTCGCAAATAATACCGGGAGCGCCGCACCCCAGTGCGGCAAAGGAAAGAATGTGCGTCCCTGTCCTCTCCCTTGCATCACAGGATTGTAGGATACAGAAAGGAATTTCCGATAAACGATGTTCTCCTGCCGCACTGGGATGCGGCGCTCCCGTTTGTTTATCCGGGTTCTGCGATCGGTGACAGATGATGAGGATGCAAAAAGTGCCGGGAGCGCCGGACATCTTGCCGGCATTCCCTCTCGAATCAACACAGAATAAACATGGAATAGCAGAGAAGGGATGGAATAGACAAGAGGAAAAGCCCGCGAAGCGGGCGAAGTTCATTTAGCCCCAGGTTTCAACCTGGGGGGCAGATGTTAACAATCGAAAGAGTCCCGTGAGGGACGACGTGAGGTCGTCTGCCAGAAATGAGAATACAAAAGTATCTTGTTTTAACGTCGTCCCTTACGGGACTTGTTTGTGGGAGCAATGCTTTCCCCAGGTTGAAACCTGGGGC
>CAZTVS010000002.1:70545-129998 GCA_964617125.1 uncultured Acidobacteriota bacterium | reverse complement strand
GCGGCCTGCAGTGGCCGGTTGTGATTGTCTGGAGACTGGCAGCGGCCCTACGCATTTCCATACGTCTTCTTTTTACGCCGCAAAGATGGAACAAAGTGAAAGCCTATTGGCGGGGCCTTTGGGCCGGCCTGATAGATGGCCATAAACCGAATTCGTATGAGCCGCCTTGCCTCAAGGGGTAAGCAATGGCCGGCACACTTCTTACCCTGGGAATCGATCGATTTTCCGGGATTGCTCACCCAACGACGAAATCCCGTTTTATCTGGAAGCAATCCTGCCGGGCTGATACAATCTAAGCAAGGTTTCACATCCGGCAAAGGAGGCTTTCCATGTACGGTGATCAGGTAAAAACCACTCCCAAGATGCAGGCGTATATTGAGCAGAACAATGCCTACCTGGCCAAGCGGGCCGGTTATATCCGGGATGTGGTCAAAAAATGGAAGTTCGATACCATAGCTGTTCACGGACTCTACTCGGTTCAGGACGCGCTCGATGATTACCAGGGTTCCATCATCGAACCGATCTTCATGTCCAGTTCCCAGGCGTTTCGCGATTCGGACGAACTGGCGGCAGCACTCGGGTACCTCATTCCCAGCTGGACATACTCCCGCATCGCCAATCCCTCGACCTACTACTATGAATGGACTCTGGCTCTCCTCGAAGGGTATGGTTTCGACGGGGAGACTTCCTGTTGCTCCACCTCGTCGGGAATGGCTGCGATCATGACCGCCGTCCAGCCATTTCTGATGCACATCCGCCACAATGCCAATGAGTCCAGAAATTTTCTAGCCACGGCCCAGTGTTATGGCGGGACTTTCCAGCAGTTCAACGTACGCCTGGCACAGGAAAGGGATATCGAATGCCGCTGGATCGAAGACCCTACGGACCTGGATGCCTGGGCCTCGAAGATCGATGAAAACACGCGCTTTCTCTATGGAGAATTACCCTCCAATCCTCAACTCGGGTTCTTCGATATCAAAGCCGTGGCCGATCTGGCCCATGCCCATCATCTACCATTGATCGTCGATAGTACCATCGCCACTCCGGCTTTGCTGCGGCCGATTGCCCTGGGGGCGGACATTGTCGTGCAATCCTCGACCAAAACGCTTACCAGCAGCGGCTTTGGCATCTGCGGCGCCGTGATCGCCCGCAAGGGGATCGTCACCAGTATTCCCAACGAATACCTCAAAAACGACTTTGCTCTCTATATCAAGTATTTACCCAACCGGGACTATGGTCCCAACCTGCATCCCATGCAGGCCATCATGACGCTGAACGATATGCGGACCCTTCGTTCCAAGGTGGACCTGATGAGCCGAAGTACCATGCAGGTGGCTCGTTATCTGGAGAAACACCCCCTGGTGGAAAGTGTCCAGTATCTGGGCCTGGAGGATCACCCTCTGCACGATTTGGCTAAAAAGTACCTATGGCTGGTCGATGCCGAATATGACGATTTATACCGCCAACCCGTCAATCGCTATGGACACCTGATGTCCTTCTGCGTCAAGGGAGGGGCGGAGAAAGCCTGTCAGGTATTCGACGGTCTGCAACGGATATGGCGGGCCACCGATCTGGGACGGATCAAGAGTGTGGCGACCATTCCGGCGATCTCCACCCACCAGCAGCAGGGAGAAGAAGGGCGGCGTCTGGCCCACATCCCTCCTAATCTGATTCGGCTTTGTGTCGGAGCGGAACATCCCGACGATATCATCGCCGATCTGGATCAGGCCCTCTGCAAGGCCCGGTGATTTTCGCGAAGATCCCTGAAGTCTTTGTTTATTTACAGTGGAGATACTCACGCACCAGCGTTGCGATCTCCTCGGTCTTGCCAAAAAGCCGTTCGCTCAGGCCCAGATCGTGATAAGCCTGCAAGCGCCGAAGGATGCTCTCGATCGTTCCGGGTGGAAAGACGCCCTCTTTTTCGAAGAAGGAGCGCTTTTCCGCCAAAGCCTGAGCCGATTCCCAGCAGGAAGCCGGCAGTTTCTTCAAGGAATCCAGTTTTTCCTTGTATTCGGGCTTGAAGATATCCACGCTGACGAATTTCGCTTCGGCAATGCTTAACGCATCCGTCATCTCCAGTCCGTATCTGGCGGCCACAGCGATCGCTGCCAGCAATAAGTAGATATCGGCGGAGCCGTCCGGAGATCGCAACTCGACGGTCTGTTTCCCTTCCACGTAAGGTATCGGCGAGGTTTGCTGAGGATTGGCATCTTTGATCATACCGGTTTTTGCGATCCAACCGAGAGGTACACGCACCAGAGAAGACCGGTTGCGATCGCCCCAGCAGATATTGGTCGGGGCCTCCTGATGCGGGACCAGGCGCAGATAGGAAGTTGGTATTGTGTTCCCGAAAGCGGTCATGGGTGCGGCCAATTCCAGCAGACCGGTAACGATCTTCTTTGCCGTGTCGCTGATCGTGCCGTGTTCCTCATCGACCATCACGTTCACTCCGTCTTTTTCCGCCAGCAGGTGGATGTGCAACCCGCTACCGGCCTTGCCGATGCTTATCTTTGGCGCAAAGCTTATGGTCACTCCCTGTTGCCAGCCAAGCATGCGAAGCACCCATTTGGCAATGGAAATCTGATCGGCGGTGTCTTCGATGTCCACCGGTAAAAATTCGATTTCGTGTTGCTCATAAGCCTCTGTTTCACCGGTAAAGCAGCCGACCTCGCTATGTCCGTATTTGATGTACCCGCCGCAGCGCGAAATGATATTCATGGCTCGGCTGCGCAGACTGCCCCACTTGGTGAAGGGGGCCGAGGTGTGATACCCCTTCTGATCCACACCGGGATAGAGAGGATTCAGATCGCCGATGACATAGTATTCGAGCTCGCCCAACGCCTTCAGGTTGAGACCGGTGACCCTGCGGAAGTTGGCGGCCGCTTTTCGCAGGATGTTTTCCGGAGCGCTGGCCAGAGGTTCTCCGTTCATGTCATAAAACGAACAGAGGATGTCGAGTGTCGGTCGTTCGCTGAACGGATTCAGGAAGGCAGTCTTAAAACGGGGGATTACGTACAGGTCGCTCGATCCGGCTTCCACGTGGCTGAACAGGCTGCTGCCGTCGACGCGTTCGCCGCACGACAACAGATCCTCCAGGTGTTTTCTGTTGTTGATGACAAAATTCAGCTTTTTCAACTTTCCATCATCGCCCACATAACGGAAGTTGAGCATCTCGATATGTTTTTCTTCTAGAAAAGCCAGGATGTCTTCCCGGGTAAGCGCATAGGCCGGTTTTTGAAAATGCTGAACCAGCGGGTTCGGATTCATTGCGATGGTGTGATCGTATGCTGTCATGATCTTAAGGATGGAAGGTCCGATAAATAGGGTATTGCTTTTACGGACTGCTGGAACGTTACTCCCTAAAATGGTTGAAATCTCGATAGATTATATCCCGAGCGATCAGGGAATCCGTTTTTCCTCCAGCTCGGCCCAGCGGTCGTATAAGCGTTTTACTTCCTGCTCGGCGGCCAGCATGGCATGATAGGCACTTTCCAGGCGGTTTGGATCGGTCCTGACTTCAGGCAGATTCATTTCAGCCTTGATCTCTTCCCACCTCTCCTCCGCCAGGTGGATCTTTTCCTCCATCGAATCCCATTCCCGCTGATCCAGATAGGAAAGCTTTTTCCTGGCGCCGGCCGCCGATGACGGTTGGTTCATACCGGAGGGTTTTACCGGCCTTTTCTCATTCGTACCTTTTTCCTTGAGATCCGCTTCGTATTGCAGGCGGTCGGCATACCACATCGATCCGCCTTGCCCGTCCAACCCAAGGACGGCGGTGCAAATCCTGTCCAGAAGATAGCGATCGTGGGTCACCAGGACCAGGGCTCCGGGGAAATCCTGTAGGCTCTCCTCCAGAACTTCGAGAGTTGGGATGTCCAGATCGTTGGTCGGCTCATCCAGCAAAAGCAAATCGGCAGCGTGCAGCATCAGGCGTGCGATCAGCACCCGGGCCCGCTCTCCTCCCGACAGGCTGGACACCGGCTGGTCCAGTTGTTCGGTGCGGAAAAGGAATCGTTTGGCCCATCCGTTGATATGGATGGCTTGTCCGCGATACAGCACCGTATCACCTTCTGCCGCCAGCGCCTGGCGCAGGGTCCATGCCGGATGCAACTGTTCCCGATGCTGATCGAAGTAGACCACCTGCAGCCCCAGGGCACATTGCATCGTGCCTGTGTCCGGCTCATATTCTCCCGACAACAAACGCAGTATGGTGGTTTTGCCGGAGCCGTTTCCTCCCGCCAGACCCAGCCGCATGCCGGGGCAAAGGATGAGGTTCAAGTCTCCGACGATTTTCCGTCCTCCGAGGTGCTTTCCCAGTCCCTCCGCGACCAGCAGTCTTTTGGTCTGTCGCTCGGTCGCGGTGAAGTCGATGGCTGTCGATGCAACTTCGCGGCGACTGTCCATCTCCGCCAGGCTTTCGATCTTTTGTTGGGCACTGTCGACACGGGCCTTGGCTTTGGTGCTTCTCGCCTTGGCCCCGCGCCGCAGCCACTCCACTTCCCGCCGCACTACCGAGGCCAGCGCATCCCGTTCTTTGGCCTGCGATTCAAAGTAAGCCTCCCGCTTTTCCAGAAACTGGCTGTATTTTCCTGCCACCCGGAACAATCCGTCGGGGTAGATGCGATTGACCTCGATCATATGGGTGGCAATGTTTTCCAGAAAATAGCGGTCATGACTGACAATCAGACATGCCATGCGGGTCTGCAGCAACGTCGATTCCAGCCACTCGATACCCTCTACATCCAGGTGATTGGTCGGCTCATCCAGTAACAGAAGATCCGGCTGTTCGACCAGGGCCCGGGCTATGGACAGCCGCTTGCGCCATCCGCCCGACAGGGAATTCACCGGGATCTCCGGTCGTTGAAAACCGGCCTGTCCCAGGATCGGTCCTACCAGCGACGGTTCCTCCGCCGCCTGCATCAGGATCTCCTGAACGGATTTTTCCTCGTCGAAAGCAGGGTCCTGACAGACATAGGATGTTCGCACCATCTTTCGATAGACGACCTCCCCGGCATCGGTCGATTGCCGGCCGGCCAGGATCTCCAGGAGTGTGCTCTTTCCCGATCCGTTGGGACCGATCAGGCCGTGACGCTCTCCGTCGGAAAGAGTGAAGGTCAACCCCCGAAACAACGGTTCCGAACCGAATTGCTTCGACAAGGACCGGCATGACAGTAGTAAAGCCATAGGCGAAAGATTATAAGATCCGAATTATTTACAATAAAAACCGTAAAAACGTACATCATTACCATTACCATTGTGTAGACAAAAAACACCCTATCGAAACCATCGATCATCTTCCCGAGAATTATATCGGACATTACGGCATTTCTCTCTTTTCTTGACTTATCTCTGCGGACTGCCTACAATCCGATGAAGATCAAGCGGCGAGGCCATATTCCTCTCGGCGGAGAAATTGCGAGCGCTCTCATGTCCTTCATAAAAAATTATATCGATCGCCTGCACATCCGGTCCAAGTTGCTGCTCGGCTATGCCATCGTATTTTTTCTTTTTCTCTTTGTCGGGGTCCTGTTCCTGGAGCCCATCCTTCGGCGTACGCTCGAGACCAACATCGAAGGCGAAATGAACAACACGACCAAGACCATTCTCAGCATGGTCAAGGCCTCCGCGGATGCATCCATCAAAAACTATCTTCGGGCCGTAGCGGAAAAGAATCGGGATGTCATTCAGGATCTCTACCGGCAATACCAGCGGGGAGAAATCCAGGAAGCGGAAGCGAAAAGGCGCGCGGGATCCGTCCTCTTGAGTCAGAGAATCGGTAAAACCGGCTATATCTACTGCCTTGACAGCAAGGGAATCATCCGCGTGCACCCGGTCGTGGCGCTGCTCGGTGCCGATCTGACTCCCCATGGTTTCATTCAGGACCAATTGAAACTCAAAGAAGGCTATCTCGAATATGACTGGAAGAACCCCGGAGAGAGGGAGGAAAAGCCCAAAGCCCTGTACATGACCTATTTCCAACCCTGGGATTGGATCCTTTCCGCCTCCTCCTACCGGGAGGAATTCTCTCAGCTCATCAATATCGGCTTTTTTCGGGACAGCATCCTGTCGATCCATTTTGGCAAGACCGGTTACCCCTACATCATCGATTCCAGGGCCAATATTGTGGTCCATCCGGTCTTCAGCGGCAATCTTTACGACATCCAGGCCTCCGAGGACAAGAATTTCATCCGGGAAATCTGCGAGAAAAAAAACGGTAAGATCGAATATTCCTGGCGCAATCCCGACGAGAAAGACTATCGGGTCAAACTGGCCCTGTTTCGCTATATTCCCGAATTCGATTGGATCGTGGTCTCCTCCAGTTACCGCGAAGAATTCTACGAACCTTTAACCCTGATGCGCTGGGTTCTTGTCACCACTTTTTTCGTATCCCTGTTTCTCCTGTCGCTGTTGATGCTGTTCTATTCCTCTTACATCGTCAACAATCTCAACCGATTGATCCACGGTTTTCAGGAGGGAAGTTCGGGAAATTTTCAAATCCGCCTGCCCCGGATCTCTGGGGAAGAATTCGGAAGGTTAACGGACTATTTCAACGAATTCATGGGGAAACTGGAAAGCTACCGGAAGGAACGGGATCAGGCTGAGGAGACCCTGCGCAATTCCGAGCGAAAGCTGGCGGAAATTTTCGACTTCCTCCCCGATCCTACTTTTGTCATCGATCCGGAGGGAAGAATCGTCCTTTGGAACCGGGCCGCCGAAGAGTATACAGGGAAAAAAGCCGCAGACATGATCGGAAAAAGCAACTATGAACATGCCGAAGCTTTTTACGGGACCAGACGTCCCATTCTGATCGATCTGGCGCTGCATCCCTGTGAAGAAATGGAAAAGTTGTACTTTTCTCTCAAGCGGGAGGGCGGCCGCATCAGCGGGGAGGCCTATACACGGCATGTGGACGGCAACAAGGTGTATATGCTGGGAACGGCAGCCCGCATGTACGATTCCAAGGGGAATGGGATCGGGGCCATCGAATCCATTCGCAACCTTTCCGAGCGCAAACACTATGAAGATGCCCTGCAGAAGAGTGAAGAAAAGTACCGTTCGCTGGTCGATAACCTGAATGTCGGGGTTTGTCGGACCACCCGGGAACCGCACGGAAGCTTTCTTCAGGTCAATCCGGCCATGATCAAGATGTTCGGTTTTACCTCGGCCGAAGAGATGCTTGCTGTCGAAGTGTCCTCCCTGTATCAGCGGCCCGAAGAGAGAGTGCCTTTCGCCGAGGAGGTGAGGCGGCTGGGTTCGGTCAAGGACATCGAACTTGCCATGCAGAAGAAGGATGGGACTCCGATATGGACCTCGGTGAGTTCCCAGGCCCAATACGATGAAAAAGGCGAGCTGAAATGGATCGATACCGTCCTCGAAGATATCACCGAACAGAAAAAGCTGGAGGAACAACTTCGACGATCACAGAAGCTGGAAGCGATCGGTACCCTTGCCGGGGGTGTGGCCCACGATTTTAATAACATCCTCACCGCCATCATCGGTTACAGCAACCTGCTGAAACTGCAGATCGAAGAGAACAGTTCCCTCTCCGACAACGTCAACGAGATCCTATCGGCGGCGCAGAGGGCCGCACATCTGACCCATAGCCTGCTGGCTTTCAGCAGAAAACAGGTGATCAGCCTCAAACCGGTCGATATCAATGAGATCATTCGACACATCAACAAGCTTCTGGTGAGGATTATCGGTGAAGACATAGAGCTGCAGACTTACTTGAGTAGCCAGGAACTGGTGATCCTGGCGGATGGCGGACAGATGGAACAGATACTCGTCAACCTGGCAACCAACGCCAGAGACGCCATGCCGGAGGGGGGCAGAATTACCATTCGTTCGGAACGTATGGTGAAAACGGATTCCCATGACGACCTGAAACCGGGAAGTTATGCGGTGGTCTCCCTTTCCGATACCGGTAAGGGTATGGACGAAGCGACCCGGCAAAGAATATTCGAACCCTTTTATACCACCAAAGAAATGGGCAAAGGCACCGGCCTGGGGCTTTCCATCGTCTATGGCATCATCAAACAGCATAACGGCGAAATCTACGTATACAGCGAACCCGGAAAAGGAACCACCTTCCAGATCTATCTGGAGCTGGTGGCAACGAAGGCCGATGGGGCGGAAAACGCTCCCGCGAATCCCCTCATTGGGGGATCGGCAACCATCCTCGTTGCAGAAGACGATGCCACCATCCGGAAATTGCTGAAGGAGATACTGGAAAAGTATGGCTATACGGTGATCGAAGCCGTGGATGGGGAAGATGCCGTGCGCCGCTTCAGGCAAAACAAGGATCGCATTCAGCTGCTGATCATCGATGTGATCATGCCGAAAAAGAACGGCAAGGAAGCCTATGAGGAGATAAAGAAAATCCGTGGGGATATACGGGTGTTGTTCTCCAGCGGTTATACCGCCGATATCATCCATCAAAAGGGAGTACTCGAAGAAGGAGTCAACTTTCTTTCCAAACCGGCCACTCCGCAACATCTTCTGTCCAAGGTGCGTGAGGTCCTGAATTCCTAGAATGACCCTTCCTGGCGCCATCCGGATTGTCCGCGGATGGGATGGAATTGTCCCAGAAGCGGACAATCCGGATGAAGCCGGAAAAAATCGTGCCATAGATAATTGCATCAGCTGTTGTAGGGGCACGGCGTGCCGTGCCCAAAGGGAGCCCCCATCCTATGGTCGCCAGGGCACGGCACGCCTTGCCCCTACTCTAAATTTTTTAGAGTCAGTTAAAAGACTCCTGAAAATGATATTTTTTGCGGCTTCGTCAATACTGACAAAGCGGCAAAAGGTCGGTAATTCGAGCATAAACGGGACGGGTTTGTAGTTCCGCCTTTAGGCGGTGCCGCTTGCATCCTGAGTTTTCCGCTTTCGAATCAATACGGAATAAACACAGAATAACGAAAAATCGACTTTTTGCGAGATCAATACTCGCAGTGACAATACCTTTTCCATACGGAAAAATGATTCTATGGATCCGGGAAAATGCCGGTTTTTGCCGCTTCCATTCAAAGGCATACCTGTTGCTTTAGACAACGACAGGAAGGAATGTGTATGATTCGAGGAAGTAGGTAGACGGGGCTTCCGGCTTTGGGCTTATGAACCTAGAGCCGGAGGTTCTGACGAATTACGGAACTACGATCAAGAAGGGAAATACGATGATCCGATTGAAACATGTCGAAAAATACTACGAAAACAGGGCACAGCGAACCTGGGTTTTGCGTCAGATCGACCTGGAGGTGGCAGAAGGGGAATTTCTATCCGTCATGGGTTCTTCCGGGGCGGGAAAAACAACCCTGCTCCATATCCTGGGGTTGTATGACGATTCCTGGCAGGGGGAATACTATTTCCGGGAGGAGGCCGTCCATCGCATGAACCGCAGGCAAAGGGCCGAACTGCAAAAGGCCAACATCGGGTTCGTGTTCCAGAATTATCATCTGCTCGACGATCTCACGGTATACGAGAACCTCGAACTTCCCTTATCCTATCGCAATCTGAACAAGAAGGAACGGGAGGCCATCGTCTGCGATACCCTGGACCGGTTTCGCATCGTCGGCAAAAAGGATCTGTTCCCCAACCAGCTTTCCGGAGGACAGCAACAGCTGGTCGGCGTTGCCAGAGCCATCGTCGCCAATCCCAAACTGCTGCTGGCCGACGAGCCCACCGGAAATCTGCATTCCAAACAGGGAGAGGAGATCATGGAGCTCTTTACCAAGCTCAACCAGGAAGGAGTTACCATCATCCAGGTTACTCACTCGGAAAAGAATGCCGCCTACGGCCACCGCATCATTCGCCTGAGTGATGGTTGGATGGACAAAGCGGACAAATCCTGAAGTGCAACTCCCTATCCAAACCATTTCGATTATGGGTCGATTAGATTATGGGGTCGGACCAAGTTAACTTATTTAATAAGAATGGGATAAGTCCCAATACCTTTCGTTTTTCAGGCTTAAAACCCCTTTTTCATGCTCCAAAGAGCTTCTGTATGCTTCATATTTTTCTCGCAATTGAAAGCCGCTTTCGAGTGGAAATACTCCCCTCCCTCTGGCTCGTATACCTAATTGTTTGCGAATATTCTCGATGTAGGCATGACTGCCAACGGCCAGACTTTCACTCCACTGTGCCTGCCGATCTAGCTCCTTCTTTATCAGCGCCTCCTCGACTTGTCTGCGGCAGACACGCTGCAGTTCTTCCATGCTCGAGGCATTGACCATCAACATCAATTGTTCCCAATCAACGATTCTAAAACGTTCTCTGGGATTCTGAATTTCCCTGAAACCACAATCTGGCCATTGTTTCGGGTGAGAGACTGTGCCGGCACGCACCATATTCAAATCAATATAGGTAAGGCATTGCCGTAAATGTTCGTCGCTTTCTACCGCCGTGGCATGATAGCGATCCTCCCAATAAGCACCACTGCGATTTTTTCTTTGATTGTATTCCTGGCCGCATCGTCCGGCAATTAATTGCATCGATTGTGGGATAACATTCTTCCCCTGTTGATCATAAACCAACAAATGAATATGGTTAGAGGTAACCATATAATCCAGTACAGAGAGCCCAAAGCGCTTCCTTGCTTCAAAGAGCCAGCCGATCCATGTTCTCCGGTCTCGGGCAAATTTCAGTAAATATTGCCGTCGATGACAACGATGAGTGATATGCCAGATTAGACCGGGAAGGTAATGCCTATTTGCTCTTGCCATTACCAAAACACTTTTTGACCTATAGGGACTATTTTATCTATAAAAATGACCTTCTTAGGCCATTATCATACCTCTGAATTCATCCATCTCCAAGATTTCATAACAGTTACCTTGGTCCGACCCCATTTTCCCCGAATTATCCCTTACGATTCGTTAGGTACGGCATATCCGCTGCCGGCCCAATAGATGGTTTCTTCATCCCCACGACGTATAATGTAGTGTACGATCGAAGGAAAACAAGAATAGCTATGTTTGAAGATAAGCGCAGCAAGCGAATCATACTATTGGCCCATTGTCTTCTTAATCAAAACTCCATCTCCGATGGGACAGCCGATTTTCCCAGCCACTTCCAGGCAATCGTCGATTGGACGATCAAAAATCGGATCGGGATCCTGCAATTGCCCTGCCCGGAACTCCTCTGCCTGGGATTGGATCGGGGCGATAAGCAAGGCGCATCTAGAGAACTGTTGCTGGAAAACAGCCGTATACGAAATCGGATGGGGAGGGATACCGCTCTGAAAAGAATCAAAAGACTGATTCGGCCGATTGTCTTTCAGGTGGAAGAATATAAAAAATATGGGTTTGACATCGTAGGTCTCGTCGGCATCGATCGATCCCCCAGTTGCGGAGTTGAAACCACCTCCATCAACAATAAAGAAGAGAAGGGGAAAGGTATCTTTATCGATGTTCTACTGCATGAGTTGGTCCGGAAGAGAATAGTCATAGAAGCGATCGGCGTGAAAACCAGCCGAGTAGAAGAATCAACTGCTAAGTTTAAGCAGTTGATCGGCAACAGATCGACCTAGAGAATCCCACACACCATATCTTTCCGGGCACGGGGAGCAAGCTGCTGCAGAAGGTCACGCCGCTGACCACTCACTGGCAGCAGCAGCTCTACTACCACACCAACGGAAACGTACAGTACCAAACGTTGCAACCGCTGGGGGGCAAACCAGAGTTCCTACTACGACCCTGAAGCCGGAATGGTTTAGAGACTCTGGCGGATGGTACTTTGGGTTTGCTGCAGGAGGGAATCGTAATCGTGCCCGCCGGGATAAAGGGGGGCGAGAAACTCCAGGGTGATTTTTCCGGGGCGGGGAAACCAGCTCCCTATGGACAGAGACTCGTAGGCCCCCTTGATGGCGACCGGAATGACCGGGACATCGAGCTCCTTGCTTAAAATAGCGAAGGTCTTCTTGAAGGGTTGGAGCCTGCCATCGCGGCTGCGGGCCCCTTCGGGAAAGATCACCATGTTTTTCCCTCGCTTCAGAACCGATGCCGTCTCCTGAATGGCCGTCTTCAGTCCGCTGTTGAGATTCATGACGATGACGTTGCTGTTGCGCGCCACCAGGCGCCGCAGGGCGGAATGGAAGTGTTTCTCCTTGGCAAAGAAATAGGTTTTCTTCATGATGCTGCTCTGCAGCGAACTGGCGAGGATCAGGGCGTCCATATAGCTCTGATGATTGGGCGCCAGGATGCAGGCATCATGCAGCGGGACGTTTTCCAGGCCTTTGACCTCAAAGCGGAAGTAGAGCCGGGAGAGGGGCTTGAATACCCATTTGAACAGGGTCAGCATGAAGATGCGTTTGGGCAGCGCCAAAGGGATCTCTTCCTTCAAAATCTCTTTCCAGTTGATGACCTCACCGCCCACCTGATTCTTGTTGTCCCGCAGGTATTCGCACAGGGCCACCAGGTGGGGAAATTCGGCCAGTTTGCCCTCGCGGAGCTGCACCCCGAAGGTCCGTTCGAGAAAGACCAGCAGCTCCACCTTGTCCAGGGAATCGAGGCCGAGGTCCAGCTCCAGATGAAAGTAAGGGCGTATATCCGTTTTCCCACCATTTTGCAGGTATTGCTTGACGATTGCGTATTCTTCGAATTCGGGTTCCCGGGTCAGGGATTCTCCACTCGAGGTGCGGACGGCAAGTTCCGGCAATAGAAAACGTTTCAATTTCCCCAGTTTGGTACGAGGCAGCTCGCTGCGGGAAATCGTGATGCGGTGTATCTTGCGGTAAGAGGGGACGGTCTGGTTATAGGCATCGATTACCGTCCAGCGCAACGTCTCCTGCAGGTTGACGATGCCTTCCTGCATCACCCGGGCGAAATCCGGCACCAGAATGACACCCAGCGAGTCGCCGGCCTGATAGACTCCCAGTTCTTTCAAAATGGGATGAGCGGCCAGTATCTTCTGCTCCACCTCTTCCGGATTTACCTTCTTGCCGTTGGGCAGGACGATGATTTCCTTCAGCCGGCCGGTTACGTACAAATATCCCTTCTCGTCCAGGTGGCCTTTGTCTCCGGTATGGAACCATCCGTCCCGCAGGACGGCTGCGGTGGCTTGCGGATGATTGTAATAGCCCTGCATGACCATCGGTCCGCGGACGACGATCTCCTCGTCGATGACCCGTATTTCTATGTTGCCGTGGGCCTTTCCCACGGAGCCGATCCGAACATCCTTTTCGGAATTGTTGGCAATGGTGGGCGAGGTCTCCGTAAGGCCGTAACCGTTGAGGATCTTGAAGCCTAAGGCCTTGAAACCCAGCAGGACCTCGTTTTCCAAGACGGAGCCGCCGCTTACCAGATAGCGTATATGGCCGCCGAAGGTATCCTGCACTTTTTTAAAAAGATGTTTTCCGACGGCATAACTGCCCGTCATCCGGGACAGGTGAAAGAGCCCGGAGGCGATCGGATTCTTCCGGATCTTGGCCCGGATCCCATCCAGCAGCAGGCGATAGAGACGGGGAACGCCGATGATGATCGTCACTTTATATTTTTGCAGGGCGGCCAGAATGGTTTCGGAATCGAGTCGTTCGAGCAGAACGGCCAGGGCTCCGACGCGGAGAGGGATCAGGATATTGCCCTGTAACGGCAGGACATGGTGGAAAGGCAGGATGGCGATGACCCGGTCGGAGGGGACGTAGTATTTTTCTTCGAGGTATCCCTCCTGTACCGCCGATAAGTTCCGGTAGGAGAGCATGACCCCTTTCGGGGAACCGGTGGTGCCCGAGGTATAGATGATCACCGCCGTATCCTCGGAGCGATAGGACATCCGAATCTGTGCCTCCTGAGGCTCGGGAAGCTCCATGTGGTCGAAGTTGAGCCGGACCGGGTTCAGGCCTGAGTCCTGCAGGGCACTTTCCAGTACCGCTGCGGTCTTATCCGAATAAAACACAACCGAGGGGAGGCAGTCCCGGAGTATATGGCGTACGTCTTCCGCATTGGAAGACATATCGATGGTTACGGCAACCCCCCGATGGCACCATACGGAATAGAAGGTATAGATCCATTCCGGACGGTTTTCGGCAAAGAGCACGGCCCGGTCGCCCTGATCGATCGTGTAGGAGCGCCGGAAGCGGTCGATATTGGCATGCAGACGGCTATAGGATATCTCTTCGCCTTTATAAGCGATGGCCGTCTTCTCCGACGGTTTGCTGAGGATTTCTTCCTGGTTGCAATTTTCCATGGTTATGATAATGGCTGTCTCCGCCGATGTACCAAGATGCCGGGCGGATTTTCCGCCTCTGTCCGGCCTACGGCCATACGATCCTTTCGTCCATGATTATATCAATCGCACGGAACCGGGAGAACGGGCGGAAGCGTTTCTTTTCCAGCGGCGAACCGAGGGCCGCCGCCGCCCGGTCAGGCTCGAGTCAGTTGCCGGTATTGGATGCGATGCGGTTGAACGGCGGCGGCACCCAGTCGACGTCGTTTGTCTTCTTCGTATTCGCTAAAATTGCCGTCGAAGAACAGGACTTCGCTCTCCCCTTCGAAGGAGAGTATGTGCGTGGCAATCCGGTCCAGGAACCATCGGTCGTGACTGACGACCAGAACGCATCCGGCAAAGTTGACGAGTGCCTCTTCCAGGGCCCGCATGGTGTTGACATCCAGGTCATTGGTCGGTTCGTCGAGCAGCAATACGTTGGCTTCTTCCTTGAGCATACGGGCCAGGTGAACGCGGTTGCGCTCTCCGCCGGACAGGCCTGCCACTTTTTTCTGCTGGTCGGTTCCGGAAAAGTTGAATCGGGCCACATAGGCGCGCGAGTTCACTTCCCGGGAACCGAGTCGAATCACATCCAGTCCGTCGGAAATCATCTCCCAGATCGATTTTTCCGGGTCAAGGACATCGCGGCTCTGGTCGACATAGGCGAGGTGGACGGTTTCCCCCAGGCGGATGCTCCCCGAGTCGGCCTGTTCCTGTCCGGTGATCATGCGGAAAAGCGTCGTTTTCCCGGCCCCGTTGGGACCGATGATGCCGACGATGGCCCCCGGGGGTATGGCAAACGACATGCGGTCGACCAGCATGCGATCTCCGTAACTCTTGCAGACGTCCCGGCATTCCACGACCACGTCGCCCAGACGCGGACCGGGCGGGATGTAGATTTCCAGCTCCCGCTGGGCCTTTTCCGTCTCCTGCTGCAGCAGGTTTTCATAGGATTTGATGCGGGCCTTCGATTTGGCATGCCTCCCTTTGGGGCTCATACGGATCCATTCCAGTTCGCGTGCCAGGGTCCTTTGCCGTTCGCTCTCGGTTTTTTCTTCCTGGGCCAGCCGTTTGGCCTTCTGTTCCAGCCAGGAAGAGTAATTTCCTTTCCAGGGAATTCCCTGTCCTCGGTCGAGTTCCAGGATCCAGGCGGCGACATTGTCCAGGAAGTAGCGATCATGGGTGACGGCGATGATGGTGCCTTCGTACCTTTGCAGATGCTGTTCCAGCCAGGCCACCGTTTCCGCATCCAGGTGGTTGGTCGGTTCGTCCAGCAGCAGGATGTCGGGCTTCTGCAGCAGCAGACGGCAAAGGGCCACCCGGCGCCTCTCGCCACCGGACAAGACGTTTACGGGCATATCGCCGGGCGGACAGCGCAGGGCATCCATGGCCATCTCCAGCCGGGAATCGAGGTCCCAGGCATCCAGGGCATCGATCTTTTCCTGCACCTCGCCCTGCCTTTCGATCAGCCGGTTCATTTCCTCATCCGACATCGGTTCGGCGAAGCGGGCGCTGATCTCGTTGTACTCGTGCAGGAGATCGACCGTCGACTGAACTCCTTCTTCCACCACTTGACGGACCGTTTTCCGGTTATCCACCAGAGGTTCCTGCTCCAGGTAACCAATGGTATATCCGGGGGCCAGCACCGTTTCGCCGTTGAATTCCTTTTCCACCCCGGCGAGGATACGAAGCAGGGTGCTTTTTCCGGAACCATTCAGCCCCAGAACCCCGATCTTGGCTCCGTAGAAATAGGACAGATAGATATCCTTCAGGACCGCTTTCTGGTTGTAGTATTTGCCGACTCCGATCATGGAGTAGATAACTTTATTGACTTCCGCACCCATACCCGTGAAACCTCCACAGAGAAAAAGAATTCGCCTTGAACCTCATCCTTAATTGACGATCCGGTAAGATAAGTACAACATTTTCCCGGGGAAGTTCAATCTTTGTTTTCCTTCCCGATTCATCAGGGAAGGGTGCGGATCGTGCCCGTGATCCATTCCAGGGTGGCACAGGCGACGAGGTAATCTCTCCTCGCTTTCGCCAGATTGCTTTTGGCCGATCGCAGGTTCAGCTGAGCATCGTCCACCTCGAGGCGGGTCTTTACCCCGAACTCATACCCTTTCTCGGCCATGGTCAGGAGTTTTTCGGCCTGAACCACATTTCCGCTCAGGGAGCGTACGATCTCCGCCGATTCCCTGACGGCATCGGCTCCCTGCCGGACCTGTAAAGCGATGCTGTCCTTCAACTTGGCTTTTGCCAGGCGTATCTGCTCCAGATCGCTCCGGGCCTGAATCAATCTGCCGGCGGTCCGTCCGCTGTCGTAAAAGGGAAAGGTCAGAAAAAGTCCGGCCGTATAGGCGGCACCGCCCGCCTCTCCATCGCCGATGGTCATCCGCCGATATCCCAGTCCCGCCTTGAAATCCAGGCGGGGTTTGTTGCCGGCCTGATAGATCTTAACCAGCTCCTTGCTCATCCCCTCCTGGTTTCCCAGCTCCTTCAGATCCGGACGGTTGTCGATGGCCATGGGTAGGAGATTTTCATACAGGGGATAGGGCTGCAGTGTTACCTCCAGCTGTCCGGCCACGTCGATTTCCGCACCCTCCAGTCCCAGGAGAAAACGTAACTGTTCCCGGATGGTGCGTATGGCGTTTTCGGTCCGGATCACATCCGGCTGTGCGTTGTCGGATGCAACCTGGGCTGCCAGGATATCATAATCGGTGGCGGTGCCCGTCTCGAATTTCTTTCGTGTCTCTTCCGCATGGCGGTTTTTCTGACGCAGGTTATCCTGCGCCAGATGGTACATATCCTTCGCCAGAAGGATGTCGTAATAGGCCGTGGTCACGTCCTTGGCCACCGCCTGTTGATAGATGATCAGCTGTTGTTCGGCATCGGCGATTCCTTCCTTGGCGGCGCGGATGGCGGCACCCACCTGTCCCCAGGTGAAGACCACCTGGGAGACGCCTACTTCAGCCGTATACAGGTTGTTGGTCACCGGCATATCCATGAAGAATCCGCCTCCGAAGGCTTTCTGGCTGGCATCGCTGTTGCGGGAGAGGGAACTGCCGACGGACAGCTGCGGGAAAGCCGCCGCCCTCTCTTCCAGGTAGCGGCCTATCACCTTCTTGCGATATTCCCTGGCCTTCAGGATGTCCTTGTTCTGTTCGGCGGCTATACGCAGCGCCTCTTCCAGAGTCAGGACGCGCATCTGGGCGACCAAGCTTTCCGTTCCCCAGACAAGAAGGAGAAGGATGGAAAAGAGCAGGATCCAATATCTTCGCATGTTTTTTCTCACGGTTTGGTAATGGCTAACGGTATCAGTTTTCTGCATGGGCCACCTCCGATTTCTTTCCGGTCCATACCCGATGCAGTTTTACAGCGAAATCGTCCAGAACCGAATAGACCACAGGGACCACCACCAGGGTCAGGAAGGTGGAGGTGATCAAACCGCCGACTACGGCCCGGGCCATGGGGGCTCGGACCTCCGCACCGGAACCCATGCCGAAAGCCAGGGGGAGCATGCCGAAGATCATGGCCATGGTCGTCATGACGATCGGACGCAGACGGGTGCGTCCGGCGGTGATGATGGCCTCGCGGCGGTCCATTCCCCGGTGCCGGAGAGTTTTGGCGTAATCCACCAGGAGGATGGCGTTCTTGGTGACCAGGCCCATGAGCATGATCAGTCCGATCAGCGACATCATGTTGATCGTGTCCCCCGTCAGATAGAGCAGCCCGGCCATGCCGACGATGGAAAGGGGAAGAGAAAGCATGATGGAAAGCGGATCGATAAAGGATTCGAACTGGGCGGCGAGAATGAGATAAACGAAGATGATCGCCAGAATGAGGGCCTCGCCGATATACCCGAAGGACTCGGCCATGTCTTCGCTTTCTCCGGAGAGAACCACCCGATATCCCGGAGCCATCTCGATTTGGCCCGCCTTCTCCCGGATGGCCTCCACCGCCGTTCCCAGAGCCAATCCATCCAGATTGGCCGAAACCACCACCTCCCGCGACAGATCGGTACGGTTGATTTCCGAGGGAGTGGTGCTCAGCCGGTAGGTCACCAGATCGGAAAGAGGTATCATGGCCGGCCCGGACGGCGACCGAAGAACAGCCAGATAGATACGCTGAATATGGGAAGGATCCTGCCTTTCGCCGGCCGGCAGACGCAGCCGGACATTTACGGCATCTCCGTCCTCGTCTTCGAAGGTGGAGACGGTTTGTCCGCCGATGAGGGCTCCGACGACACGAACGATATCGGAGGTCATGACCCCGGCATCGGTGGCCCGTTCGCGGTTCACCGTCAGGCGATATTCCGGAATGTCCTGTTCCAGGGAAACCTCCAGGTCGACAATCCCCCGGACGGAATACAGCTTATTTTTTAATTCCGCGGCATATTTCTTCAGCAGCTGTACGTCCTCGCCGCGTATGCTGGCCAGCAGCTGTTTGCGGGTGTCCATACGTCCGGCCTCTTCCACCGAAGGGAGGAGCCCCGGAATCCGTCCCAACCGCTCGCGGACCTCGCGCATGATTTCCCACTGTCCGCGCCGGCGCTGACTTTTTTCCGTCAGGCGAATGTAAAAGGCGGCATCGCGTACGGTGTCCCAATCGCCGGCCCCGATGGTGGAATAGGTGAGCCGTATTTCCGGCACCTCGGCCAGGCTTTTCAGTACGGCCTCCACCCGGCTGCGCGATTCCTCGATGGAGGCATCGGGAGCGGTTTTGAACTTGAGGACGAACTCATTCTGGTCGGAAGTAGGAAAGAAGTTGCTCTCCAGCCGGCCGAAAAGCACCATGCCGCCGGAGAAGGCCAGAAAGGCCAGCAGCAGGATCGTCTTTCGATGGTCCAGAGACCAGGCGATCACACCGCGATAGCTGTCGGCGGAACGGTCGAACCAAGAGTTGAAATAATCCAGGATGCGGCTGATCCAGTTGCGTTTGTGCTTTCGATCGATGTCCGGGTCAATCCATCGGGAAGAGAGCATGGGATCGAGGGTGAAGGAGACGAAGAGCGATACCAAGACGGCGAAGGCCACCGTAATACCGAAATGGTAGAAGAAGCGGCCGATGATCCCCTTCATGAATGCCACCGGGACGAATACGGCGATTATGGAAAAGGTGGTGGCCAGAACCGCCAGCCCAATCTCGCTGGTGCCCTCGCGGGCGGCGGTGAAGTGATCCTGTCCCTTTTCCAGATGGCGGACGATGTTCTCCCGGACCACGATGGCATCGTCGATCAGAAGGCCGATGGCCAGGGAAAGAGCCATCAGAGTGAGCATGTTCAGCGACATGCCCATAAAATTCATGACGATGAAGGAAGAGATGACGGATATCGGCAACGTCAATCCGGTAATGACCGTGGATCGCCAGGAGTTCAGGAAGAAAAAGACGATCAGGATGGTCAGCAGACCTCCGATGATCATGGTTTGTTGCACATCCTCGACCGATTCGCGGATCCATAGGGAACTGTCGCGTACGATCTCGATGGATGTTCCCTGATTGAGTTCCGTCGACAGTCGATGGATTTCCTCTTTGACCGCATCGGCGACCGCTACCGTGTTGGCTCCGGACTGTTTCAGAATGTTCAGGGCGACGGCAGGAACTCCGTTTATCAGGGCCAGGGAACGCTGTTCCTCGATCCCGTCCCGGATCGAGGCAACCTCGGAAAGCGGTATCGGACGGCCATTACGATTCGAGATGATCATCTTCTCGAACTGGTTCACTACTTCGGGCTTTCCGGAGATACGCAGCGGGAATTCCAATCCCCCGCGATTCAGGCGGCCCAAAGGAGTATTGACATTCTCGGACATCAATCCCATTGCCACTTCATCTACTCCCATTCCCAGGGCCTCGAGGCGGGAAGGGGACACATCCACATTGACTTCGCGCTTGGAGGATCCGACCAGCTGCACCTTTCCCACTCCCGAGATGTTTTCCAGCCTTCGCTTGACCCTTTTTTCCACCAGGGAAGTCAACGCCTGGGGATTCAGTCTCTCGCTGCGCACGGCCAGCGATACCACCGGTTCGGCGGAAAAATCGAGCTTCTGGATGATAGGCTCCTCGATGCCCTGAGGCAGGTCGCCGCGGATGGCGGCGATCTTGGCCCGAGCCTCCTGGGCGGCATCATTGATGCGGACCTCCAGACGGAATTCCACAATCACCGAGGAGACACCTTCACGGGACGTCGAGGTCACATGTTTGACCCCTGAGATGGGATTGACGGCCTCTTCGATGCGCTTGGTGACTTCCCGCTCGGTGCTTTCCGGAGAGGCACCGGGAAAGATGGTAGTGATCGAGAGGACCGGGATTTCCACATCCGGATATAAATCGATAGGCAGGCGCCGGTAGGAAAAATAACCC
The DNA here is from genome assembly GCA_964617125.1 of uncultured Acidobacteriota bacterium. Lineage (GTDB taxonomy): Bacteria > Acidobacteriota > UBA6911 > CAINFC01 > CAINFC01 > CAZTVS01. Next base: position 109,442 of record CAZTVS010000002.1, on the reverse strand, counting down.
AGTGTGACCAGGGCCAGCATCATGACCGCGGCAAATACCGGCCGCTTGATGGAAAGATCGGATAGGACCATGGAATTATTCTCCCACTGTCGGGGGGATGGAAACCGCATCGCCATCCCGCAGGTTGAAGCCGCCCCGTACCACGACCCGGTCTTCCGCCGACAATCCGCTGGAAACGTCCACTTCATCGCCGGCCTGTTTACCGACCATGATGCGACGCAGTCGGGCGATCTGTCCCTCGATGACAAAGACATCAGCCTTGCCTTCCGATGTATCCCAGTTGAGCAGCGCGTTTCGCGGGACCCTCAGGACTCCTTTTCGCTGACCGGTTTCGATCGTACCCTTCACGAACATGCCCCCCTTGAGGAGCTCCGGGCTGTTGATCACCTCGGCCACAACCCGCAAGGACCGGTCCGCTTCCGATAGCGAAGGATTCAAATACATCACCTTTCCCTTGAATTCTTTTCCGGGAACGGCGTCCGTCTGAAAGGAGAGTGTTTGTCCCACCTTCAGTTCCGACATCCGCGTGGAAGGGACGGTCACCGTCAGGTTTAAGATACGGTTGTCGACAATCAAAAACAGAATTTTCGGAGAACCCATTTCTCCTGCCAGATCCCCGACATTCACGCTTCGCGAGGCCACGACTCCATCCATGGGAGATCGCAGAACCGCCTTGTCCAGACGGGTTCTGGCATGAACGATTTCTTCTTCTGCGGCCGCGATCTGTGCCTTGACTGCGGTAATGGCGGCAGTGGAAGCGTCCCGGCCTGACCTGGCTTCATCCAGAGATTGCTGGGTCACCAGACCGGCTTCCTTCATCCTGAGAAAACGTTGGTATTCCCTTTCATTACGGGCCATGGTCACCTCAGCCTGCAGAAGAGCCGCACGGGCGACCTCCCTTCCGGCTTCCGCCTTTTGCAGGAGGATTTTTGCCTCCCGGGTGTCCAGTTGGGCCAGAGGATCTCCCTTTTTCACCCGTACCCATTCGCTGACAAAGACATCGGTGACGATTCCGGTGTATTCCGATTTGACCTCACTCTGGAATTTAGGCGCCAGAGAGCCGATCACCTCCATGCCTTCCGTCAGATCGGCTGTTTTGACCACGGCGACATCTACGGCCACCGCCGGTTTGCCGGCGGTAGCTTGGGCTCCCTTGGGATCTTGTTCCCTGGAACAACCGGCGAAGCCGATAAGAACGAAAACGATGATTCCCAGAAATAGAACAGGACTTTTCCTCATCATGACAATTATCCTTAGCGATTATTATTTGCTTTATGGGGCCTGGAGTTACGAGGGCCGGTCGTCTTCTTGCGAGGGTAGATCGATTGCAGACCGGCTGCGGCCGTTATCCCTCGGAACACTACCTCCAACATGCGTCGTTGACCTTCCTTGCCCGGGGCCCATTCCGGATGATACAGCTGTACATCCAGACAAAAACTGATGACACCTAATAGCACGCGAACCACATCCTGCGGATCTCCTTTCCGCAGGGATCCGTCCTTCATCCCCTTCTGCACCAGAGAATGCAGCGTGTCATGCAGGGCATGATGGAACGACTCGAAATCGATGGGCGGTGCCCCTTGCGGCGGACCGAAGTAGACCATATGAATGATACGGTGATAGTCGGCGTTTTCCTGGAGAAGATCCAGTATCTGATCACAAACGATCATCAACGCCGGGAGCGGCTCTCCTTTTTCCGCCGAGTGCAGGACTTCGCGAAAGGCACTTTTCGCCGATTCCATGATTTCGATAAAAAGCCCTTCCTTATTCTTGAAGTAGTAGTAGAGCACCGGTTTGGTCACTCCGACCTTTTCCACGATCTCTTTTACCGAGGTGGCGGCATACCCTTTGCGGGCAAAAATGGAAACCGCCGCTTCCATCAACCTGTCCCGTACTCCCATCTCCTGGTTCTGTCGCTCCCCCTTTTTACATTTCGGCATACTGGCCCTTCATCCTTTCTTTATTTACCTACCGGTAAGTATATATTTTTTTACCCGGTTGTCAAGGGGAAAAAGTATCTTTCTTTAACGCTAACTGGGAGCGACAACTATCCGTACGAAATGAGATCATTCTATGTTTCATAAAAGTACCTTTTTTTTAGCGGACTTTTGTGTGATATTTTCCCTTAGACGTGGATGCCCATAGATTCACCTGTTTCCGGAAAAAACGAACCGATGTCCTCCTCTTTCACTTGGAAAGACTTACCGGAGGGATTTCCCTCGCTTGACGAGACTGCCGATACGCTGGTGAAGGCCGCCGTGGTCTATCCCGGCTGTCGATTTGGGCGCGGACCGCTGGTTGGTCTTTGGAAACATCTGGTCGGCGAGAAAGACTGCCGCATCATGCAAAAGGCTATCGCTGCAGGAGAAAAGACCCTGGGCGATTGCATGAAAAAGGGCTGGCAGCAGTATCTGACCGCAAGGAGAGATACGGCGATTCACACCTCATTTGAAGTGATCTGCCGGAAAAATCCGGATTGTACGGATCCGATCGACCGCGCTGCCGTTCTTCTGCAGGCACTGGCCCAGATCTACCTGCAAACCTTCCACGGAGAGATCGATCGAAACCCCGATGAAGATTGTATCTATGATCTCAACGGCAACCTTCTGCAAAGATATCCGCTGGATATGGACGGTTATCAGGGGATTTTCTCTGCCTGCCGGCTTCCCGGCAAATGGGATGACGAAATCCGTCACTTTTTACGGCAGTTGCCAAGTCATGTCAGTGTCGGTTTTCGCGGTCGGGTCTATCTGATGGAGATTTTGGATGCACAGAACGATCCGCTGCCGGTGGAGGTTTTAGCCGCTTCCCTTTCGGAGATCCAAAAAAGCGGTGAATCTTTCCCCGCTTTGCCTTGGCCGAGCCCTCCTTTAAGCAGCGCGCTCGATAGGGTGGAATGGTATCGGCTGCGGCAGGGGCTTATGCAATACCGGCAGAATGCCTGCCATGTGCAACGGATGGAAAGCGGCGTGGTCCATCTGGTCCTGAGTGAGGACCGGCCTCAATCTGACGAAGAAATCCTGTATTGCATGCTGCAGAAACCGGAGGACGCCTTCTTTGGTAAAACCCAACTGCGCGTTTTCGGGAACGGCGAGGCCGCTTTCAGTTTCGAACATGCCCTGACCAACGGTTCGGAAACGTCATGCATGATAAACGACCGTCTGGAACCGTTGGAGTACAACGTGACCCGGGACTGGATTCGACGAGGACGGAGGCGAGCGGAGATTACGATCCCCAATTCCTGTTTGAACTGGGAAATAGGCGGTTCCACAGAAGCCAACCTGATGCAGGCGGGAAGAAAAGTGCAAAAGCTTCTGGGCGATCGGATTATGCGGCTGGCGGCTATTTCCATGGAATCCCTATGGGTAAAAGCGGGAGATTCTGGTGCCCGCAAACTGGCCGACTGGGTGTTACAGATATCCTTTATGTCCGCCTTGCATACCGTCTACCCCAATCATGGCGGGATCGGCATCCCGGTCCATATACGGGCTATCGGCGGATATCTGGACATCGCTCCCGGATTCAACCGGGAGGTAGGTCGATTGGCCCAAGCCCTGGCCGGAAAGGAAACCGGTTTGGAGGCACTGTTGTCCCGGAGCCGAGAGCAATACAGGCAGATGATCCTGGCCTGCAAGCGGGGATCCGGTGCCAATGCCCACTTGATGGCCATCAACGGTCTTCGTCGCGGGGCCCGCATGCAATCCCTTTTACAGCAGACCTTCTGTTTCCTCAGCCGTGGTCTGTCTGAGGTGATCAATCCGCGATCCATCTCCTCGAACGGGGGGTATGTCCGCGCCTTTACCACCATCGAGACCGACCACCCGGATCGCCTGGTTATGGGCTTCGCCATCGACAGGGCAACCCACCAGGCCCGCTGTCATTTCAAGGCCGGAGTTGCCTGCACCGGCCGCCTGGAGCCACTGAGTGACAAGATACAGGAATACCTGGATCTCATCGTCAAAAATCTACCCTCTGCCTGATCGCCCCGGACCGTCAGGCTTTTCCGAGTGCAGTCAGAACGGCCGCATAATCCGGTTCCTGGACGATCTCCGGTACCTGCTGGGAGTGGATTACCTTTCCGCCGGCATCAATGACCACCACCGCGCGGGAGAAGAGACCGGCTAAAGCGCCCTCCTGGATGCGGACTTTATACCCTCGGCTGAAACCATCGTCCTTATATTCCGAGGCGGTCACTACGTTTTTCAGCCCTTCGGCGGAACAGAACCGTGAATGGGCAAAGGGCAAATCCTTGGAAATGCAAAGAACAATGACATCGTCCAGCTTGGTTGCCTCTTCATTAAAGCGGCGGACGGAGGCGGCACATACTCCAGTGTCGATACTGGGGAAGATATTCAGGACCAACTGTTTTCCCTGGTAGTCGGCCAGGGAAATGTCTGCCAGATCGGATCGGGTCAGTCTAAAATCGGGGGCTTTTTCGCCGACTGCGGGTAATTGTCCTGCGGTTTGTATCGGATTTCCTTGAAATGTAATCTGTGCCATGTTCTCCTCCAGTAAGTAAAGTGGAAATAATTTACACAAAAACAGTATACATTATAAGCATGGCCTGAGCTTCTGGCAAGTAGGATGACCTCGCAAAAGATGTCGGGAGCGCCACACCCCAGTGCGGCAAGGGAAAGGATTTGTGTCCCTGTCCTCTTCCTTACATCGCCGGATTGTATGATACAGAAAGGAATTTCTAATAATCCATGTTCTCATGCCGCACTGGGGTGCGGCGCTCCCGGAAGTGCTTTATCGCGACATTGTCACGTATTGCGGAATCGGTATCGTTTCCGCCACGGGTTGGAGGCAATAGAGACAGATCTAAAATCCGTATTCAAATCCTTCCCTGCCGCTCAGTCCTTTCGCCCCTCGGTGAGAGGCGCCTGACAGCGTGGACAGATCTTCCAGTCGGCGGCTACCGTCATCTTGCATTGAGCGCAGACGGTTTCGACATCGTGGCCACAGTAGGGGCAGTTCAAGAAATCAGGCTGCAGCCCTCTTCCGCAATGGAGGCAAACGCGGTTATAGGAGTGCCGCACCACGAGATAGGTAATCACGCCCAACAAATGAGGAATAAAAGTGGCCACGGTTGCCCAGAACCATGGATCCATTCCACGTTGTTTGGCATCCTTGTATACCAGGGCCGCAATCGAGCCGAGGATGGTCAGCATGATCACCAGGGGGATAAACAAAACGGCAAATGGAAGGGAAGTCTTAGGTCCAATTTCCACCGCTGGCCGGTAATAAAAGAGTACGGCAACAGCTCCGGAAACCAGCATCAGAAAAAAGATGCTCAATCCGATAAACAGATATTTAAAACCCGAATTCGTATTCATTTTTCCTCCCGAATTCAAATTACAATGAGATGCGTCGCAGTCCCTTTTCCGCCGGCGGAAAGACCAGGATGCCCAGGGGAAGGGTCATCAGGGTCATCAGCAGGGAAAATAGCACCAGTCGGACTCCCCAATTCATGGGGAAGAAGATCAACAGGAAAAGACTGCCGCAAGAGGTGATCATTTGCAGGATCAGGCTGATGCCAAACAGCCAGGGCAACCAGGGCTCCTGATGGCGTCGGGACCTTACCGCCTGCAGTAGCTCTTCCGAGGGATGGATTCTTTCCTTCCCCCAGGCGATTAAGGCGTGTTCCAAATCTTTCTCATCCATGCCGGACCTCCTGTAGTAGTTGACGCAGTCTTTCCCGGGCCCGTGATAGACGCGATTTGACCGTGCCTTCGCTTACTCCCAGGATCACGGCAACATCCGCCACCGACATTTCTCCGAAATACAGCAGTATCAGGGGAAGGCGATGCTGTTCGCTCAATTGCTCCATGGCCAGCTCCAACCGCTGTTTCTTCTCCTTTTCCAGGCAATCTGCATAAGGACCGGCGATGCAGCTGCCTTCCTCGGCGGAAGAGGTATTTTTGTCCCGGGTCAGCCGTGCCAATCCCTTGATCCACCTCCCGGTGCGGCGGAAAAGATTTCTCTGCCGGTTCAGACAGATGGTATAGAGCCAGGGGGCGAAGGCCTTTTGGCCGTCATAATGCCGGCAATGGCGTAATACCGCCATCCATACATCCTGGAACAAATCCTCGGCGTCGCTGTGGTTTCGACAAAGCCTGCAACAGAAGGTGAAGAGATCGGTCCCATATCTATTCGTCAGCAGATTCAGCAGATCGGTTTGACCCAATCGGCAGCGGCGCATGATTTCCTGGTCCGTGAGCATTTCGCTTTTGTTGTCCTCAGAATTACAGTACACCGCATCCGGAGGGGCGGTTCCATGGTTTCTTGCCTCACTGTCTTAAAATCGGGGTATCTTGATAAGTTGTAATGGTATTATCTCCTTTTTTTTAAAAAGAGGGATAATCATTCAAGTAGTTACGAAAGAGGGACATAAGGGGGCCTTATGCTGTTGCGAATCCAATATAAAGATCACCGCTATGACATGATCGAAGGCAGAATGCTGGACAGACTGATCTCCGATCAGCGGATAGAACGTTTCCAACGATCCAGCGGATGGGTCACCATCGGTGTCGATCCCATCCGAATGGCGACCAATGCCGCCTATGAAGGGGAAGAACGCAGGGTCGACAGGGCGTTAGTCTTGCACTGATGGCGCGATGTCGCCACACCCAAGGTAGTGCCTTTGGCCCAACCCTGGGGTGTGGCCCGGAATTCCGCTGCGATTCCCATTCGATACGCCATTCGGAAAACAGACCGGAAAACAGACAACCCCGTTTTTCCGATACCTGTTCGGCCGTCGTCTCAACCACAGGTCACAGACAGGAATGCCTGGGCCGCCTTTTCGCATCCTGGCTATCGCGAAGATTAAAGAGTAGGGGCGATCCTTGTGGTCGCCCTTTTCATTGGCTCCTACCCCTTGTCGAAGGGGACAAACCTGTCGAACCGGTGCCGTCGGATTACTACTTTGCCCGAATGGTCGTAAGAAAGACATAGTCTTGACTTGACTAACGGAATGCAGGAGACGCATTATCTCCTTGTCGGGGATCCTATATGCCAAAGATACTGGTTGTGGATGATGAAGCCAACAATCGCTTTCTCATGGAAGTCATTCTCGGTGTTTTTCGCGATCAAGGTGTGGAACTTTTTTTTGCCGCCGATGGGCATGAAGCCCTGCAAATCATTGTCGAACAGGATCCGGAGATTGTTTTTCTCGATATCATGCTTCCCGGGATGAGCGGTTACGATGTTTGTTCCGAAGTGAAGAACCGGATGAAGGATAATCACAGTCGTATCGTTATGTTGACGGCCGGCGACAAACAATGTGCCCGGGAGAAGGGAATGGCCCATGGTGCCGACCAGGTGATCCTGAAGCCCTTCAAAAAGAAGACGATTTATGATGTCGTCCAGAACGTACTGAATCTGCAGGTTTGAGAAGAATATATGAATCGTTGGTGTATCGGTTGGATCGTCGGACTCCTCCTTACGGTGTATGTGGAGGCGGCACGGGTGCCGTTGCAGCTCTATACGGTGGACGACGGACTGCCGCAATCGTCCATCTTTTCCGCCCTGCAGGACCGTCAGGGTTTCCTCTGGTTCGGCACGCAAAACGGGCTTTGCCGCTTCAACGGGATCGAATTTACCGTCTTTACCCGGGAAAAGGATGGGGTCGCCGAAGATAGAATTTTCGGACTGTTCGAAGATCCCGTCAGCGGAAATCTCTGGGCCGGCAGCGAAAGCAATGGTCTATTTGAGTTCGACGGCCAAGGCTGGAAGCAATACGGTACGGAGAGCGGACTTCCCAATACCAATTTTCGGGCATTTCTTCCTCGGGCCGAAAGGCAGTTTTTTTCAAAAATGGCCGGCAGTACCGCCAAAGACGCGCCGAAGGAAAAAAGAACCGGAGACGCGATCTTCCTGGCCAACATGGCAGGTCATCTTGTGGTGCGCAATGATTCCGGATTTCATCCTTACTTGCTGCCCCAAAGATTTGCCGGAATAAGAATCGCCTTTTTGGCCGTGGACCGTCATCAAAACCTGTGGCTTGCCACCGCAGGGCACGGCATTCTTCAATTCAACGGCACCGAGATCCTTTCCACCGTGCCGGACAATCTAATTCCCAAACCGGTCACCCGTCTTTTTTGCGATTCCAAAGACAGACTGTGGATCGCTTCGTTCAGGAATGGATTGAGAATGTGGGACGGCAAGGCCATGCATATCTTCGAAGTCGGCTCCGGACAGGGACCTTTGAGCGATACCGTCACCGCCCTTTTAGAAGACCGAGACGGAAATATCTGGATCGGCACCATCGCCGGACTCTCCCAATATTCCGAGCGGGGATGGATCCATCTGACGGAAAAGGACGGACTGCCCACGAATCTTGTCCAGGTGTTGTTGCAGGACCGGGAAGGAAACCTATGGATCGGTACCGGCGGGGGCCTGGCTAAACTCAACAGCCTTAAATTCCGCAGCTTTACCGCCAGAGAAGGGCTGTTGGACAATTCCGTCTGGGCGATTCACCAGGATGGAGACGGGAAGATGCTCCTGGGCATGAACCGCGGCGGGCTGATGAGCTTCAACGGCTACGAATGGAGCAAGATGGAAACTTTGCCGGTCCTGGATCGCTCGACTATCCGAGCCATCCTGTACGACAGCAAGGGACGTCTATGGGTCGGACATCATAGCGGACTGGTTTTACGCCAGAACGGGCAATGGCAGGAAATCCGGGACCCGAAGAGCGAAAAAGCCGTATCGGTGTCTGCCGTGAAGGAAGACCGGCAGGGACGTATCTGGGTCGCCACCCTGAGCGGCCTCTTCATCTACGACGGCAAGGAATGGGGAAGGGTCACGGAAAAGGATGGCTTGCCAAGTAGCCAAACCCGTTGCCTGTTTGAGGACCGGGAGGGGCGGATGTGGGTCGGAACCGTTGGAGGAGCGGCCGTTTGGAACGGTTCCGAATGGAAAAGCATCGGCAGAAAAGATGGACTCAGCGCCGATTACGTCATGGGTATAGCGCAAGATGCCCAAGGTGTATTCTGGTTTGGTACCTTCGGGGGAGGACTCTGCCGCTGGGACGGCAAGACATGGAAGGTTTATGACGACCATAGCGGCTTATCGAACAATTATTGTTATTTTGTTCTGCATGATCGCCGCTATCTTTATGTCGGCACAAACAAAGGCCTGAATCGTTTCGACGGAGAACAGTTCAAGGTCTATACCTCCAAGGACGGACTGGCTTCCAGCGAGATGAATCAGGGGGCCGTCTATCGTGACAGCGAAGGTTTACTCTGGTTTGGAACTTGCGGAGGAGTCAGTCAATTCAACTCGGACCTGGATAAACCTAATCCGGTGGCACCTCCGGTTTTTATCGCCGGTATTTCCGTGTATGACCGGCCGGTTCCCATGAAGCCACCGCTTCGGTTCAAGCATAATCAGAATTTTTTAAAGATCGAATATTTCGGTATTAACTTCACCTCTCCGGAAGAGGTGAGATATCGATACCGGCTGGAGGGAGTGGATGCCGACTGGGTGGAAACCGGTCAACGCTCCATTTCCTATGCCAAGCTTCCTCCGGGTGAATACACCTTTCAGGTCAACGCCGGCAGTGAAGAATCCGTATGGAATCAGAAGCCGGCCACGGTCTCCTTCACGATCCTGGCTCCCTTCTGGGCTACCTGGTGGTTCCAGTCCGGCCTGCTGCTGACCTTCCTGGTGGCCTTTGCCGGGTATCAGTGGTACGATTCCCGCTCTGTACGCGAACGGACGATTCAACTGAACCGCATGGTCCAGGAGCGGACTCAGGAGCTGGAAGAAAAGACGAACCAACTGGAGGAATCCAACAAACGTCTGGAAGAGCTGGACAAGCTGAAAACAAATTTTTTGTCTACGGTCTCCCATGAGTTGCGAACGCCGCTCACCTCGATTCGCGCCTTTTCGGAAATCCTTCTGGATAACCCGGAAGAGGCGGTGGAAAACCGCAATCGCTTTGTCCGGATCATCAACGACGAAAGCGAACGCCTGACTCGCCTGATCGAGGATTTGCTCGATCTTTCCCGCATCCAGTCGGGTAAACAGAAATGGGTGATGCGCCCGCTGCGGTTTGCCGATGTCGTCGATAATTCCATCGAGGCGACCGCCGGCCTGGTCCATAGCAAGCGGTTGTCTCTGCAGATCGAGATCCCCGCCGATCTTCCGGTCCTTGTCGGAGATTTCGACAAACTGGTCCAGGTGATCACCAACCTCATCAGCAATTCCGTAAAATTTACCGCGGAAGGGGGACAAATCCTCATCGCGGCCGAATCGCAAACCGTTGATTCGTCCGCTTTGCTGCACTGCCGGGTAGTGGACAATGGTGAGGGAATTGCCGAAGATCAGCTGGAGGCTATTTTCCAAAAGTTCTACCAGGTGGATTCCACGGCCACCCGGACAAAAGGGGGTACCGGCCTGGGACTGGCTATCTGCCGCGAAATCGTACAATACCATCATGGAAAGATCTGGGCGGAGAGCGTTTCCGGCCAAGGAAGTACGTTCCATCTGCTTTTACCTTTGCGGTCCTCCCCTGTGGCCGGCGAGAGTGGAACCGAATATACTCCGCCGTTACCGGACCATTCCCGGATACTGGTTGTGGATGATGAACCCCACATCCGCGAATTCATTCGCTATGAATTGCAGAAAGTCGGCTATGAGGTTTTGGAAGCTTCCTCCGGAGAGGAGGCCATATCGGTTGCCATGAAGGAGCATCCGGCGATCATCCTCCTGGACGTTCTTTTACCTGGTATCGACGGTTTCGAAGTCATCCATCGGTTGAAGGAAGAACCCTTCACCCGAGACATCGAGATCATCGTCGTTTCAATCGTGGACGATAAGGAGAAGGGATTCCATCTGGGGGCCTACGATTATTACTGTAAGCCGCTGGATAAGGACCGGTTGATCCGTTCGATAGCGCGGCTGATGGATCGGCTCCCCGAACGTCCCAAACCGGAGGAAAGAGATATCCTGCTAATCGATGACGATCCGTCCATACTGGAGGCGCTGGAGGCCATGCTCTCTGCGGAAGGTTATGCCAGCCGCAAGGCGGCGGAAGGTCGCCAGGCTCTGCAGATGATCGGCGACAGGCTGCCGGATGTGATCATCGTGGACATCAAGATGCCGGGAATGGACGGATATGAACTGATTAAAATCCTCAAATCGGACCGTCGGACGCAGCATATACCGATTATCGTCCTGACGGCTTCCGACCTGGGGCAGAGTCGGACCAAATCGCTGTTGCTGGGTGCGGCCGATTATTATCTGAAGCCTTTCTCCCGAGAGGATTTTCTGGAGGGATTGAAGCGAATCCTCAGCGCCAACGGATCCGCCGCGACTCCTCATTCCAAAGAGGAATCGGCATGATTCCCAAGGTACTCATTGTCGACGATGAGCTCTATATCCTGGAATCGGTCAGTTATATCGTTCGCAGCTCCGGTTTGCAGCCGATCGTTGCCGAAGACGGCGAGATGGGCCTGGTTCTAGCAGAAAGGGAAAATCCGCAGCTCATCATCCTGGATGTCATGCTGCCGAAGATGACCGGACTGCAGCTGTGCGAACAGCTGCGCAAAAATCCTCAGACCAGCAGGATACCGGTGATTATGCTGTCGGCGCGAGGCCAGGAAACCGATGAAATCCAGGGCATTCAATCCGGGGCCAACGAATACATGACCAAACCGTTCAGTCCGCGCCGTTTAAAAATGCGCATTGAGGAGCTGATCCATAACCATGATCTCTCCGATCAATAAAGGGGAGCAGAGCGAGCTGCAGCGAAAGATCGAAAGCCTGACGCTAAACCTGCTCGATTCCTATGAGGAACTGGACCTCATCTATCGTTCCTCCGAGCTTATTCTATCGACCACCGATATCTGCCGTCAGCTGGAGCTGCTGGTAGAAGAGGCCACGCAAATCTTTGCAGCCGATTGGAGCTGGATCTCTCTGGCGGATTTCGACGGTAGGAACTACCTCGTCCGAGGTCGCGTGCCCGATCCCTCGGTCCCGGAAATCTTTCGCAAACATGCTCTCGAAACCGTCCTGCAGAGGGCCGTTTCCCGGACACTGGAAAATGTCACCCTGGTAAAGAAGGACGGTAGCAAAATCCTATTGCCCAGTCTGTTCTGCCAGTATTTGCGAAGAAACGAAGATGTATTTGGGGTTCTCTGCATCGGTCGCATGAATCCCGGACATTTTTTCACCGCCGGAGAGATCAAGCTGGCCAACGTACTGGGCACCATGGCCACTCTGGCCATCCAGAACGATATGCTGCACCGCCGGCAGCGCGAAGAAGAAGAGAAGCTCATTCGTATTCAGGAGGAGATGCGCCTGGCCTCGCGTATACAGGGCAATCTACTGCCTCAGACCGCTCTCCATATTCCCGGATACGACATTGCCGGCAGGACACAACCGGCACGTATCGTCGGCGGGGACTACTATGATTTTATCCCTCAGGGAGAGGATAAAGTGGCCTTGGCCCTGGGAGACGTTTCCGGCAAGGGACTGCCCGCCTCTCTTCTGATGGCCAACCTGCAGGCAACCATACGGGGGCAGGCCCTGCTGACACCGACCGCCCGGGAGACCATGCGGATTTCCAATCGATTGCTGTATGCCTCCACCAGCGAGGCGAAATATGTGACCCTCATCTACGGCATTCTGGATTGGAAGCATCACCGGTTTTCCTATTCCAACGGGGGGCATAATGCCGCCCTGCTTTTCACCTGCTCCGGTCAGATACGGGAACTCAATGTCGGAGGGCTCATTCTGGGCATCATGGAAGATGTCGCCTATGAGGAAGAGACGGTCCATCTGTCCTGCGGCGATCTGCTCCTCCTCTATTCGGATGGAATTACCGAAGGATTCGATGCCGGCGGTGCTGAATATGGTGTTGAAACTCTGATCGAACTGGTGCAGCGGTATGGAGACCTTTCTGCGGCGGACCTTATAGAGATCATCTTTTCTTCGGTCCGGAACCATTGCGATTCGGAAATGCAGCAGGACGACCAGACACTGGTCATCATCAAATGCACTGACTGATGCCTGGGGACGTGAATGACACGAAAAAATGGCATGAAAATCGGTCTGGCCCTGGGCGGTGGGGGAGCCCGCGGTCTGGCGCATATCGGAGTTCTCAAGGTACTGGAACGGGAAGGAATTCCTGTCGAGGTGGTGACCGGCACCAGTATGGGAGGCATGATCGGGGCAGCCTACGCAGCCGGAATATCGCCGGCGGACATCGAGAAGGAGGCTATCCGATGGTGCAAACCGAAAGCGCTGGTCAAGCTGATCGATCCGGGTTTCATGCATGGCGCCATCCTCAAGGGAGGGCGGATCTATCGATATCTGGGGGAAATCTTTGGCCCGGATCGCACTTTTGACACCCTTACGCGCAGGCTGGCTTTGGTAGCCACGGATATCAACAGCGGTTGCGAGGTTGTTCTTCAGGAGGGACCGTTGGTCGACGCGATACGTGCGACCATTTCCATCCCGGGCATTTTTATCCCGGTCAAGCAGGGTGTTCTGCGGCTGGCCGACGGTGGAATTCTGAACAATGTTCCTGCCGATGTTGCCTATCGGATAGGTGCCGATGTGGTCATCGCAGTGGATGTTCTGCCCGATTTCAGTCTGAATACTCCCGGAGGACCGATCTTTACCTATCCGGTGTCTCCTCCCAAGGTGCCTCGTCCACTCAAAGAACTATGGCATATCGAGATCATGATGATTTCGGAAGTCACCCGACTCCGTTTGCAGGCTGTACGACCGGACGTGTTGATCCGTCCCAATCTGCCCCCGGACATGGATGTTATTCTAGGCTTTCAAAAACTGAAGATGGCCATGGAAGCGGGTGTACAGGCGGCAGAGTGCGCCCTGCCGAGATTACAGGCGCTGCTCGGGTCTCAGCTCATGGACCCAACAGTCCAGGATCCTTCGGCAGGCGATAGAGAAATCTGTTAGCTAGCCGCACGATTCTGACGGCACAGCTTTCGATTTCTTTTTCTCACACAGAAAAATAAAGGCACATGCCCATGGAAGCGGTATCAGAGGGGTGAGCATCAACCGCAGGAGCTCCTTGGGATGCAGAAAATACCAGACCAGATCCGGAAAAGAGCGGGGAAACTCCTTCTCGTATTTGAACACATGCAGAACATGCAGACCGGCCTCCTCCAGGAAATCCTGCCACTCCCGCAGCGCGGCATATCGCTGGATAGGCTGCCGGTCGGTTCCCGTACGGCCGGTGCGAAACGCGGTCCAGACATTGTGTAAGAGACTGAACGTGTTCGGAAGCAGGATCAGTGCCCGCCCGGCCGGTTTCATGACGCGGACCAGCTCCCGGGCACCCAGTGTCAAGGATCGATAGTGTTCCAGGCTGCCGATGCTGGTGACATAATCGAAACACCCGTCGCGATAGGGCAGGGCTTCTCCATCGGCTACGGTGAAAAAGGGGGGATTTCTGGAGGATGCCCGTTGTAAAGCTTGCCTGGAAAAATCGACTGCGAAGGCCTGTACGCCTTGTCTGGAGGCAAGGACCGGCAGAACACCCTGGCCACAGGCCACATCCAGCAGCCGGCATCCGTTTCGTACCTTCAGCCTTCGTAGTAAATGAAGATAGAAGGAATCCAGTTGACAAATGCCAGCATCCTGGTAGATGGCATCATAGGCAGACCTTGTGTCCAAAGCAGACGGATTCTTTAACGGGATCCATTCCAACATAATCGACTCATTTCCCTAATCATGATGAGGCCGCAAAAAATCAATTTTTCGTTCTTCTTTGTTTATTCCGTATTGATTCGAAAGATTTTGCCGGCAGGATGCCGGCGCTCCCGGCATTTTTTGCGGCTTCATCAATCATACCGTTTCCGGGCAATGACCGTCAGGCTGGTGCCGGGACAAAACCGGTCGGAAAGCTTGAATAATCCCAGCCCTGCCAGCCGCAGGGGCCAGGAACGCAGGATGGCCAAGAGAATCTTCCGTGACCGTTCCTGGGACCATTTATCCTGTAAAAGCCAAGTGAGACTCATCAGGAAGGTATGGTAACGACCGGTAAAATGAGTCATCTCTTCGATTCGAAATCCGCAGCGGGTCAGCAGGAGACGGAGCGTGGAACGAGGGAAAAGGTACAGGTGCCGCGGCAGGTCCCATCCGACCCAATACCTGCCAAACCATCGTCGTTCCCAGGAATCAGGGTCCGGCAGGGTGAGGATGAGGTATCCGTCGGGTTTTAACCAGAGAGAGAGATTTCGCAGAAGGGTAAGCGGATCGGATACGTGTTCCAGGACGTCCCATAAAGTGACGACATCCAAAGATTCCTGGGCAAAAAAATCTTTGGCGGAAACCGAAGAGGAGAATATCTGCAAATGAAAACGATTCCGGGCATAATCGGCCGCATAGCTGTTCGGTTCTACGCCGAAGGTTTTCCAATGATGACGGCCCATGTAATCGAGAAAAACACCTGTGGCGCAGCCGTAATCCAAAAGGGTTCCCGGATGGGTAACATAAGATGAGATCAGATGGCGGCGTTTCCAAAGTCCATAGCGCCGATCCCATCTTCGCCACCGGCTCGGTTCTTCTTCGATGGCAGCCTGATAGGGCTGGTAGGAGTCGGGGTAGGCAGATATGTCCCCGTCTGTCCGGGGAGGAGGGTGTTGAAAGATCAGACCACAATGCCGGCACTGCCGTAGGCAGCAGGAACCCGGTCGAATCAGGAGGCGATCAGGGCCGCAGAGAAGGGTATCCTGCTCCTTGGAACCACACAGGATACAGGTCTCCATCTCCATTCCATCGCCGTTTTCTGTTGAAACCGTGTCCTCCACCACCTTGGAATCAATTGCAGATTCTCAGGTTCCACTGCCGGCAATCGGCCCCTATTTTCGTTTGGCCTCGAATGGGCGTTTGGATGCGGCGGGAGGTCCGGTAGTTCCCTTGAGGACTTTTCCTTCGACGGTACCTTCATAGGCGATTTTTACTTCACCGAAGGGAGTGGGATAAGCGGCAATAAAATAAAATTTCTTTCCTTCGAACTTGCCGTCGCGGATGTTGACCTTACGTATTGTTTTCTCTCCGGTCATGGAGGACACCGTACCGGTGAGGATTTTATCCTGAACCTTCAGCTCGAACACCTGCGATTCCAGTTCTTTTCTGGTGCCGCGTACCACCTCTCGCTCGGAGATCCAGGTCCCGTCGATTTCGGCTGCGAATCCGGTGCCTGTCACCAGAAAAAGAAATAGGAATAACGTTACCATCGCTTTCATGAATCACTCCTTCCAAATCATAGTTCAGAATCGTTTCTTGCCGGTTGCCCGGAGATCACAGTATACCTTATCCGGAGGGACTGCCGCCCGGGAGACGGTGTCATCCGGGGACAGAATCCGTAGATAGAAAGATTCCAGTTGCCGGCCGATCTCTGACCATTCGAGACTTGTTTCCGCCGTCTGTCGTGCCCTGATTCCCATCTGTTCCATCTTCTCCCTGGTGCGCAACAGCGCCAAAGTGGCATGTGCCATACCATCCGCATGGGCCTGCGATACTATGCCGACATCGTGTTCCCGGATCCACATGCCGATCTCACCAATTTCCGTCGCGACTATTGGACGTGCGGATAGCAGGTAATCGTTCAATTTGAGAGGGAAACGACCATGGTTGGCCCCGGAATCGGTAAGCGGACACCAGAACAGATCGCAGGCTGCCGACCAGACAAATATCTCTTCATACGGGATGCGGCCGGTGGATCGAACGGAGGAGGCCATGGAATGCGTCCCTCCTCGATCGATCGGATGTTGGTAATCACCGATGAGCAATAGCGAACAGGACGGATCGGCCGCATGCAGTCTGGAGAAGGCCTCCCACATCAGCCGGGCATCCTTGACATACAGGCCTCCGATCATACCGATATAGGTGCGATCGGGAGGCAAACCTAAAATCTGCCTTGATTCCGTTTTGCTTCTGGCCGGTATGCGTGCGTCGCACCCATTGGGCAACAGCAAGGTCGTTTCCTCCGCTACCCCGAGAGGGATGGCTTTCCTTTGCAGGAAACGGTTGATGACCGTCGTGCCGTGGGCGCGACAGCGGAAATGCTCCTCGAAGCGGGTTTCCACCGGTCGAAGGAAAAAGCGCAGCCATGGATGAGGGCGCTCCTCCACCGAGCCTCCCTTGCCGAACCAATCGCACCAGTCCATGACCAGCCGGCTGCCGCGCCTTTGGGCATACAGGGCCGGATAGATGGTCGTTGGGCGTGATTCGAAGGCATGGACCAGGTCGAACGATTGTCGCCGGATCCACCGTATACGGGAGAGGGCATTCCAGGGGTCCCATCCGGAACGAAGCGGACCCCAGAGGCAGTCCGGACTTTCCAGTATACGTACTCCTTCGCGGGAGGATTCGGTTTGTCGATACCGGTTCCCTGGCGATGTGACCACCAGAGCAACTTCATGCCCACGTTTTGCCAGAACGCGGGCCAGATGAAAGGCCCGCCAATAGGTGCCCTTCTCCGGACGGTTGGAAGTCAACATCAATATGCGCATCGGTAACTCGTTTTCTGTCCTGATATTACCTCAGAAAAAATTGAATAAATCGGGGCGGATGAGAATATATGGACTGTCTGTTGACGGATCGCCGGCTTCCTTTTACAATCTTGTATCCACAGGAGGCATGCTGTGACCGTTTTCTGCAATTCGATCAAGTTTCACCATACCATTCTCTTCAGAAAGGATCTTGCGTATGGACATTGTATACGGTTGTATCGCCGGCTTTATCGCCTGGTTCATCTTACGTTGCCTGATTGGCGGCATTTACACCGTCAATCAGGACCAACGGGCCGTTAAGACCGTCTTCGGCCGGGCCGAACGTGTCGGCAAGGCCACCACACTGGAAGACCCCATCGCTCAGAGTCTTCAACCGGAGGAAGCCGAACGTTATTGCTATCCGCAGGTCCGGGTTATCCCGCCGGGCGGACCTTACTTCAAATGGCCTTGGGAGAAGATCCACAAGGTTTCGGTCGCCACCCAGACCATCAACATGGCCAAGGACCTGGATGAACCCTCCGCCAATTCCAACGGTACCATTCTGGAAGCGGTCACCAAGGACCAGCTGAATACCGGGCTGAAAGGCCAGATTCGGTATCGGGCTTGTGAAAAGAATCTCTATGCCTACATCTTCGGAGTGAAGCGGCCCATTGTCCATGTCATGGGCTTTTTCACCGCCATTCTGCGCGAGCGTATCGCCAATTTCGAAGCACCGGTTTCCAAGAATAAGGAAGAGAATCCGATACACCCGGAGGTGGCCAACGCTGTCATCGGCATTTCCATCAACGATCTGCGCAAGAATCTGCGGGACATCAACGATCACATGGACCGGGAATGCGCCTCTTCGGCTGCCCGTTATGGCATCATCCTGGACGCCTCGCTGATTACGGGTATCGATCCTCCCAACGAAGTGGAATCGGCCCTGGCGGCCATCAATACCGCCTATAACCAGGTATCCTCCGATATCAGTCTGGCCCAGGCCGCCGCCGACCAAAAACTGGTGCAATCGAAACGTGCGGTCGAGATCGAAACCCTGAAGGCCCAGGCGGAGGTTGAACCCCTGACTGCCTTGTCCGACCAGTTGCAGCAGCTGCGCAACAGCGGGCCGGGAGCCATTGCCGCCTATCTGCGCAATGTACGGCTCCGGCTGTTCCAGCAGAGCCGCCGTGTATTTCTGGAGGTGCGTCATGAGTAATCTTCCTGTAGCTGTTGGAGTTTTCCTCGGACTGTTCCTGCTGGTTCCCCTGCTCCTGGCCATCATAAGGCTTTTCGGTTTCTATGCCATCGTCGAGGAGCGGCGGTGCCGTGTTTATATGCTCTTCGGAAAAGTGATCGCTATTCTGAAGGAACCGGGTATCCATTTTCTCTGGTTCGAAATCGGACCGGCCGCACTGATCGTCAACTGGCTGGGAAAATGTCATGTCCTCGATCTGCGCCTCGATCAGGAATATCTGCGCAGCAATCCGGTGAACTCGGAAGAAGGAGCCCCGATGGGCATCGGTATCTGGTATGAGATGCTGGTCGGCGATCCGGTGGCCTATCTCTTTAAAAACGCCGATCCTCGCGGTTCCCTGGCAGCCAACGTGGGCAATGCCGCCGTGCGCTGCCTGAGCAATATGAAGCTGGCCGATATGATGGAGAACCGGCACATGATGAGTCAGGCCGTGCGGGCGGAGGTTTCCCCCAAATCCCAGGAGTGGGGATACATTCTCGGTTCCGTTTATATACGCAAGGTCCATTTCCGCGATATCGGCATGATCCGCCAGATCGAGGAGAAGGTGGTCAACCGTTTACGCCAGGTCACCTCGGCCATAAAACAGGATGGGGCCAATCAGGTCAGCATCATTACCAGCACGGCCGAACGGCAGGCGGCGATTGCCTTTGCCAAGGCAGCAGCCATGCGTCCCCAGATTGTCGGGGCCGCCCTGGAGAAGATTTCCCAGGATTCGGAGATCGCCCAGGCCATGTTCGAGGTGCTGGAGATGCAGAACCTGCTGGAAGGGGGAGCGGAACTGGTCCTGGTTCCCAAGAACTATCGCCCGCTTACCGATATGATTGCTGCGCAGGGAGATATCCCCGTGCCGCGGTAGATGGAGAAGAGGTAAGTGTTTTTAATTTTTGCTTTTTCACAGACAGGAATGTCTGTGTCACCCTTCATTTTCTTTTCTTATAGAAGGCGGCCAGCTGTTGGGCCGCTTTCTCGGCGGCTTGAGAGACTTCCTGATGGAGACCTTTGTCCTCGGCCATGAGCGACAGAAAGGCCGGGCCGGTTAAGGGTCTACGTCCGTATAAATCGACCGAGGCCAGACCGGCTTCTATTCTCAGGGCCTCTTCTACCTGGTGGTCTTTGGCCAGATGATACAGCTTTTCCGCCTCCTTGTTGCGGCAGAGTTGATCGAAATACCTGTCCATGCCCTGTTGCCAGGCATCCTGGGCTGTATGGCGGACTTCTGCCGGATAGTGGGAGGAAGAGGAAATAGACCGCAGGCGATCGATACTTCCGGTTCGCTGGAGGCAAGATACGGCCGAACGGCCGGCTCCGATTCTGAGTGTTTCACTCAGGTTCGGATTGGATGCCAGTTCCAGTAAAGGTTGTTCCTGGCCCTTCTGCCGGCAAAGATCCAGCAATGCCGTGCCCAATTGTTCTCTCATTTCCTGGGTAAGGCGGGAATCGCCGGTCAGGAGAAGGCATTCTGCGATACTGCCTTTTTGGGCCAAATTCCGTAGGAAAACCTCGAGCGATTGCGGGAAAACGTCCCATATGGCTTTACGCGTATCGGTATCGAGAGTTTCGTCATAGTGAGTGAGCAGATCGATACAGTTTCCCCTCTCGGCAAGCAGAGAAATGTAGGCAAGGAAGGCATGTTTTCGAATCGGTTGCAGTCGACTTTCGTCCTGCATGATCTTCAGGAGGGAAAAGCGGTCTTTATTGGCCGACAACCGATCGACAGCCTGTTTCCCGGCTGATTCGCGTACGGCTGGAGGGATTCTCCTAAAAGCGGAAATCCGGAGCAGCTCCAGGTGATTCTGCTTGTTGCTGTCCTTCTCCAAATAATTCTGCACACTTTCGCCTACCGCTTCTTCGGCATAAAGCCTGACTCGATCAGGAAGGTGTCTGTCTTCCATCATCTCGAACAGATGCTCGAATTTTCCCTTTGTTTTCCATGATTCGACAAGCTTTATGCCGATATGTTCGCGGAGAGGAACAGAGAGCAACTCCTCTTTGCCCATATCCAGGAGGGCATTTTCCTCCTCCTTCTCCAGCAGGTCTTCAGCTAAACCCCTGCCTACTGTTTCCAAAGTCTCCTGTACTTGAATTCGCACCTTCCGGGAACAATCCGGATCGTGTGCTATCTCCCGCAGCTTTTTATAGGCCGCCCTCCGGTTCTTATCCGTATGAATCTTGCCGATTGCCAGAGCCAGGGCTTGATCGGCTTGCAGGCGTACGTCTTCCGGATGGGACAACCGGTTTGCCATATGCAGCAATGGCCTGTATGCCGCCGTTTCGGAAAAGCCGGCAACGGCTTGTATGCCTGCCATTCGTCGTAGATCTTCGGGAAAGATAGAGGAGGAGGAGATCTCCTCCAGCCGGTCGTAACGATGCATCTGATGGAAAAGGCGGATGGCATTGCGGATGGAAGGTATGAGAGCGGCGGCGGCCAGTTTCCGGGTTTTGACCGGGAGATCCTCGTGCCGTTGGATGATCAGAAGAGAAGGGTAATCCCCTTCGGCCATGGCAATAGAGATTCGTTTCAGAGCGGCCCGCAGGACGTAATCCCAGACCTCATCCACCCATACCCCATTTTTTCCCCATGGATCTAGAAGACGTTCGTATTCCCCTCTCTCTACATGAGTTTCCCAGACGGCCTTCCGGTCGATCGATTCAGACATAATCTCTCTGCAACTCCATCCTAACATGATAGACCTTTTCCCAGAGAAATCCAAAGCGAATGCCCAACCCGACGGTCGCCCTCCGTCCGATCATTGTTTGTCACGACTTGCCATGCAGGATTGCCCCATTTATAATCAGCCGATATGGAGGAAGCATCGATCCTGCAACCATTCGTGAGGATATTACTTATGAGATACATACTGGTGGGAGTCCTGTTTTTTTCTTTTTTTTCTTTTGCCGCTGAACGTCCGGAATGGGACGATCCAAAGGTTGTCTCCATCGGCCTGGAAAAGCCCCATGCCACGATGATGATCTATCCCGATGCCCGGTCTGCCAGGACCGGTGCGAGAGACCAATCCCCCTGGTTTCAGTCGCTGAATGGAGAATGGAAATTCCAGGGCACCCTGCGTCCTGCCGATCGACCGATCTACTTCTACCGGACCAGCTTCGATGACTCGGCATGGCGTACCATCCCGGTCCCTTCTTCGTGGCAGATGCATGGTTTCGACATTCCGATCTATTCCAACATTATCTACCCCTGGCCGCAGGATCCCAAAGCGGCCCCGAATGTGCCAAGAGATTACCATCCGGTGGGTTCCTATCGTCGCAGCTTCTCCATACCGCCGGATTGGAAAGGCCGCCGGGTACTGCTCCATTTTGCCGGAGTGGATTCCTGTTTCTATGCGTGGGTGAACGGTACACGTATCGGCTACAACGAAGACAGCCGGACGCCGGCGGAATTCGACATAACCAGGCATCTGCAGGCGGGAAAGAATCTGCTGGCCGTCGAAGTATACCGTTTTGGTGACGGTGCCTTTCTGGAAGATCAGGATATGTGGCGTATGAGCGGCATCTACCGGGACGTGTTCCTCTGGTCGACGGCCGATTCCCACGTGCGTGACTTCGAAACTCTGACGGATCTCGACCCGGAATATCGCAACGGAACACTCACGATCAAGGCCGAAACGATCGGCACCAGTCAATGTTCGCTGACAGCCGAGCTTCTGGATATGGATGGAACAGGCGTTGCCAGAGCGGAAGCCCCGTGCCGTCAGACCGCTCTGCTTACCCTGCAGGTGCCGTCGGTGAAGCAATGGTCGGCGGAGAGTCCCTATCTGTACAAGCTTTTATTGACCTTGAAGGATACCGGGGGGAAGGTCCTGGAGGTGATCCCGCAGGACATCGGTTTCCGGAAGGTAGAGATCAAAAATGCCAAAGTACACCTGAATGGACGCCCCATCCTGTTCAAAGGGGTCAATCGGCATGAACACTCCGAGATCAGCGCCAAGGTAGTCGATCGCGCCTCCATGATCCGGGATATTGAGATTATGAAGCAGTTCAATGTCAATGCCGTGCGGACGTCTCATTACCCCAATCAGACCGAATGGTATGAGCTCTGCGACCGGTACGGGCTTTATGTCATGGATGAGGCCAATATCGAGGCGCATCATTACGGGAACCATCTCCAGAATCGCCTGACCAACGATCCCGACTGGAGCGAAGCCTATCTGGATCGTGTGCGGCGGATGGTGGAGCGGGATAAAAACCATCCATCGATCCTCTTCTGGTCGATGGGAAACGAGAGCGGAGACGGACTGAACTCCAGGCTGACCTATCAATGGACCAAGCAGCGTGATGCCTCCCGACCCTTTCATTCGGAGGGGTCCACTTCGCAGGGAGGATCCAACGCCGATATCAACTCCTTCATGTATCCTACCCCCCAGGAAGTCAAGGATCTGGCGGCCAAACGTCCCGAGATGCCCCTGATCCTCTGTGAGTATTCTCATGCCATGGGCAACTCCAGCGGCGGGCTCAAAGAGTACTGGGATATCTTTTACTCCGGCGGAAATGCCCAGGGTGCCTTCGTATGGGACTGGGTCAACCAGGGGATTCGGCTTCCGTTACCCGGCGAATACGCCATGAATACCGCCGACACCTCCTTTTTTGCCTACGGCGGCTGGTGGGAGGACAAAACCGGCGTTCGTAACGACAACAACTTCAACAACAACGGCCTGGTCAGTGCCGACCGTAAGCCCCACCCGGGATTGTATGCCATCAAGTATGTCTACCGTTATCTGCATACCGCACCGGTGGATTTGGCGGCGGGCAAAATACGGATCCGGAATTGGTACGACTTTATCAACGCCAAGGATATTGCCGAGGGCAGGTGGTCCATCAAAGCGGATGGAAGGGAAATTGCTTCGGGCAAGATTCCAGAACTGGATCTGGCTCCGGGGGAAGAAAAGGAATTCGTACTGGCACTTTATAAAATCGAGAGGTTACCTGGCGTGGAATATTGGCTCGATGTCAGTTATACACTTCGTCAAGACACCCCCTGGGCGAAAAAGGGTCATGAGCTGGCTTGGGATCAGTTCCTCCTGGCCGCTCCGGATCGCTCGCCTATGGCCGATTTTTCGCGCATGGCCAAGCTCGACATACGAGACGAGGGTGAATTCACCCTGCTGGCCGGCCCGGATTTTTCCCTGCACATCGATCGCAAGAACGGATCGATCGCTTCCTATCAATATAAGGGTATACCCTTGATGGAAAGAGGACCGCGTTTCGATTTCTGGCGCGCCAGAACCGATAACGACACCGGGGCCTGGAAGTCGATGAAACCAACGGCAGAGAAGGATCCGGCGCAAAACCTGCAGCTTTGGCGTAACGCCGGTTCGCTGGCCGAGGTGAGAGCGGTCCAGATCAACCGTATCGATGACCGCTCCGCCAGGGTCGTGGTGAGAACGGAACCTTGGCAGATGGGAGGGGCCGTTGCCGTGCAGACCTTCACCGTTTGGGGAAGCGGAGACATTCTGGTGGAAAATCGGTATCAACCGGGTACGGAAAAACGATCGATGATGCCGCGCCTGGGGAACGAACTCGTTCTCGTCCCCGGCCTGGAACATATGGCGTGGTATGGTCGAGGACCGGTGGAAACTTACATCGACCGCCAGTTCGAGCGCATCGGATTCTTCCGCAGTACGGTGAAGGAACAGTGGGTGGAGTACATGCGTCCGCAGGAAAACGGCAATAAGACCGATGTGCGCTGGGTCTCCCTGACCAATGACCGGGGCGTGGGCCTTCTGGTGGTGGGGTCTCCGACTCTGAGCGTCAGCGCCCGTCATTTCACCAAGGACGATATGGAACGCGCCGGATATACCTTCCAGATGCAGCCCCATCCGCAGATCTTCCTGAACCTGGACTGGAGACAGATGGGTGTGGGCGGGATCGACAGTTGGAGTTCGAACGCCCTGCCGATGGCACGCTACACCATCCCCTCCGACAGGGAATACACGTATCGATACCGACTGTCGCCCATAGAAGGCGATTATTATGTAAAAACCAGAGAGAGATTCTAAAGACCCCTGAACTGAACTCCGAACCTTTGAAGTTTCAAGTGGGGGGGGCCTCCTTCAGGCAGTGCCGTGTAAATACAGAAGTCAGGAGCCAGAAGTCAGAATCCAGAATGGTGGGGTGGCAAATGGATTACACCAAAGGTCCGTATTCAAGATGAAGCCGCAAAAATCATAATATAGAAAAATGCATCAGCTGTTGTAGGGGCACGGCGTGCCGTGCCCAAAGGGAGCCCCCATCCTACGGTCGCCAGGGCACGGCGTGCCGTGCCCCACATATTTTTCAGGGCGAATGTAGAAATGATTGAAAATGGGATTTTTTTTTGAATTCATCATCTTTAAATAATCTAAGGCACCGGTCTCTGGGGAATGGTAAAAGCTGGAGTTATCCGCTTGCTAAGCGAAGGATTGATTTGTCCTTGCCGTGCTCGTTCGTCGTCGCCTTCTGACGGTTCATCCGCGTTTTCCGGTTGTTTGTCGGAAATGGATTGCATCCTGCGTCCGGATTCTTTACATTCACCGGAGCAATATCAATCATCTTGAAAACGGAGAGTATGATTATGAAAAAAAAGATGTTAAGAAGAGATTATTTGCGGAAGGGTCTGACGGCAGGCGGCGGTATGGTGTTTTTGGCCCAGGGCCGGTCCCTGAAAGCCGAGGCCAGAACGGCGGCAGTCGGGGCGACCAATGAAACGTTGAAAACCATTTACAGCATGCGGACCATCCACGGTAACTTCAAGGAACAGGCCATCCCGGACGAACAGATCGAGCAGATTCTGGATGCCGGTCTCCAGGCGGCCAATTCCTCGAATATGCAGACCTATTCGATCGTGGTGGTCAAGGATCGAACCAAGATACGCAATCTATGCGGATACACCGGAAGCTGCCTGCTGCTCTACTGCGTGGACTACAACCGCATACGGGACAATGCCCAGTATCTGAACTATACCTACTATGCGGACAACACGGTTCACTTCGTGACCGGAAGCACCAATGCCATTCTGGCCGCCCAGACGGCGGTAATCGCTGCCAAATCGCTGGGGATCGATTCTCTGTTGACCAATGGCATCCATCGCGGCGACATGGAACGCATATGGAAGCTGGTGGATCTGCCGGCGGAAGGATGTTTTCCGCTGATCGCACTGGTTCTCGGCTATCCGACCACGGAACCGGATCACGATCGGGGTCGTTTGGACGGTCCGGGTATCATCCACCGGGAGACCTATCATCGGGCGACGAAGGAAGAGCTGGCCAAAATAACCGAACGTTACGATGATGCAAAAACCTATCTGGCCACCAACGACGAATGGAAAAAGGCGGGGCACAAACATTTTCAGGACTGGCTTTACGGAACATGGCTGCGCGGGTCGGCCAAACCCGCGGCGGCTGAGACCCAGATGCTGAAATTGTTGAAACGGAGCGGTTTTGTAGAGCTGCAGAAAGGGTAAAGAAAGCCGGTCGGGTCAAACCGAGGAATCCGTCGGAGGACATTTAAAAGAATATGAAGCCGATCCCCTGTTTTCTCCTGATTCTGAGCTGGCAGATCATCGGATTTGTTGCTACGCTGACCATGGCCTTGCCGACCGGCAATTTCCACCATTTCGTGCACGAACTGATCCTTTGTCTTACCTTTACCAATCTGATAGGAATCAGCGGTCTGTTGGTGTCCGGTTTCTATCTCCGGGTGTTGAAAGACACCCGGTGGCCCAGGTTCCTGAAGATTGCCATTCCGATTCTGTTGATGCAGCCGGCCATTTATCTCTCTTTGAATATGGCCCTGAAAATCGGCGGTTTCATTTGCCGGCTCGATGGTTTTCTGGTGGACCGCTGGCATCTTTCCCTGTTGATCGTGAACTTTACGATTCTGGTGGTGGTTGGGATCGTTTCCATCCTGTTGGCGCTGTATGAACGTCTGGCAGCCCGGCTGGAACACAAGATAGGGGAGATCGAAAAACTCCAGCGGTTTCAGATCGAGTCCAAGCTGGCTTTACTGCAGGCCAGGATCAATCCGCACTTCCTGTTCAACACGCTGAATACCATGCTGGACGTGTTGCATCGGGATGTGCGACAGGCCGAGAAACTGATTTTGAATCTTTCCGACATCTATCGCAAGACGCTGTTGCTACCCGAGAATCGTCTGGTGCCGCTCGAAGAGGAAATGATCCTGGTTCGGGAATACCTGGAGATCGAAAAGATCCGTATGGGCGACCGGCTGCAAACGTTTTTCGAAGTGGATCGGCAGTTGGAGCGGTTTCCCACGCCGCCGATGATGCTTCAAATCCTGGTGGAAAATGCAATCAAGCATGGACTTTCGCCCAAGAGAGATGGCGGGGAAGTCAAGATTCTGGCCCGGTGTGAGGAACAGACGGTCACTTTGGAAGTGACAGACAGCGGGGTTGGAATCGATCCGGCCCGGTGTTCCGAAGGATTCGGTTTGGTGAGCATCCGGCAGCGCCTCAAACTCCTGTACCAAAACGGCAGGATGGAAATTACCAATCTGGCCGGTGGCGGAACACGAGTCCAAATAATATTACCGTATGCCGCTTAGAACCGTTGTCATCGAAGATGAAGTGCCGTCGCGCGAGCGATTGAAATCGCTTTTAGTCGAGATTTCCGAGATCGAGCTGATAGGAGAGGCGGAGAACGGATCGGACGGCGTCAGGCTGATCGATACCCTCCGACCCGATCTGGCCTTTCTGGATATTCAGCTGCCGGAGTTTACCAGTTTTGAAATTCTGAACCGGATCCGGCACCAGCCTGCGGTGATTTTTATTACCGCCTATGATGCCTATGCCATCCGTGCCTTTGAAGCCAATGCCGTCGATTATCTGCTGAAGCCGACAAGCAAGGAGCGTCTGCTGCAGGCCGTCGAGCGGGTCAGGCAGCGCACCCTGCCCCAGCAGGATATCCATGTCATACTGCAAAGCATTCTTCGCAGCCGGCAGTTCCGGCGGCGATTCACCGTCAAGGTGGGCAGCGAGATCCTGTTCGTGGCAACAGAGGACATCTACTGGTTTCATGCCGACGATAAGTATGTCTTTCTGCATACGGCCGGGGACGAGTTTTTCCTGGAAGAAACATTGAAGAATCTGGAAACCAGTCTGGATCCGGAGGTTTTCCTCAGAATCCATAAAAGCGTCATTGTCCACATGGGCAAGATACGGAGGGTGAAAAGGACCTTTCTCGGACAGTACCAAGTGCAGATGAACGACGCCCAAAGAACCGTTTTCGAAATCGGTCGAACCTACCTGCCGAAGGTGAAGGAGCGGCTGGATTTGTGAGCGGCGGAGGATCGTCCTTCGGTTTACGCCCAACAGCGATGAGGGAGTAAAAACGAGCTTTCCTTTCCATTTCATCTCAGAAGGCGAGAAAAGAGCCCCATGTCTTATCTTATGTTTAGTGCCCGGAATGACCGGCTGGCTCTATTCGACAAGCAGACGGAGAAGTTTGTCGGACTGCTGATTGCGCCTCTTCCCGGCGAATCTGCGGCTGCTTTCACCCATCAAATCGGCCCGCTGCATCACGCCGAGGAAATTGCCAACCTGAAGGATTTTCCCGAATGGTCGGATCTGCAGTTCTTTGCCATCGAGTTTTTCCGGCCGGGTGAAGAACCTTATTGATTCCTTCTATTGGGTGGGCAGGATCAACTGGGTGAAGCCGGTGACGTTGATGTCGCGGAACATGGGAGTACGCGGCGGCAGCAGGCTGGGCTGAAGAAATTCCGTGTCAAAGTTATATCCCCGGCTCGGCGGATCATAGACGTTGGTACAGCATTTATAGGTTCCTACCGCCTGCTGGCTGTTATAGAAGCTGATGATGGAACCGCGGTAGTTGAGCGTGCTGCCGCCCCAGTCCTCGATATAGCGCAGGAAGTTATGGGCCCCGCCATCGGTCCCGAAATCCTGATACGTGGAGTATCCGGTCGGTCGTGTAAAGCTCAATCCTTTGCCGGCGATGACGGCGGTTCGATACCAGGTGGTACTGGCAGTTCTGCCGGCGGGATTGTTGGGAGAGGTGAAAGAGTTCAGGTCATTCCAGCTGTTGGAGAGCAGGGTCACGGCATCGGCGATGACCGCACAGGCGGCGTGAGGACTGCCGAATCCGGCGGAAGAGGCATTGAAGTTACCCTCGATATACACGGGGTTTTCGGACACGACGGTAACTCCCGGGGTGGAGATATTGCCCAGGCTCCCGTTGACCATCTTGAGGGCACGACGGAACAGGATGGCCGGATTGGCCCTGGCCGCCGTGGCATCGGCGCTGGTCCAGGGGCGCGCCGACGAGTCCATAGGAGAACTCCCCGCCCCGCTAGCGGGAAAGACGGGGCTCAGTCCGTAATTGTCCAAGGTCGAATTTCCATTGACATCTTCCGCATCTTCCAGCGAGTAGTTTGGGGTGCCGCTGCTGCTGGCGGAATTGATGACGTCTTCAAAGCCGTACTCGCCGGTTTCGTTTCCGGAGGCGTTGCGGTTTCCGCGACGGTCGGAAAAGTAGACAACATAGCCGTTGACGTTCAGGGCATTGGATCCGCTGCTGCCGATCGATCCGGCGAACCATCGACGCAGATTGTCCATGTCCAGTTCGATATAATGCATTACGCCGCCCAGGTAGACGGTTGTCTGGGTGGTGGAGATGTTGTCCCGGAAATTTCCTTCTCGCGGATCGTAGAGCACATTGGGGTAAAAATATCGCGGCAACAGCCAGTTGGCGGCGGTCAGGTTACAGGTGGTGTTGGAATCGCGTATCCGCTGCAGGCGTATGACGGCGTCGGCATTGGGATTGGTGCAACCACTGAGACTGGTCCTTAAATTCCGCCCCGTTGTACCGAGATTAAGTATCTCCAGAGTTACGTCCTGCCAGGTGCCTGCCGCCGTCTGCATCTCGATCTTCAGGTATCCGCCGAGGGAAGGAGTTCCGGCGGCAAACCGGTATTGACTGGTGGAGTCGGTCACCGCGAACGGGGCGTGGGTGGCATCGACGGTATAACCGGCCACCGGGTTCACGGACAGATTTCCCAGCAGGACCGGCGAGGTGGCGGTTGTTGCCGGAAGGGAGGTGATGGCCGTAGAGGTGTCGGAGAGAAGAATACGCAGGCTGGCCATGGTGTAGTATCTTTGATTGTAAACATTGGGATTGGCTGTGTCTTCCCCGGTCGGCGGGCGCCGTATCAGATCGATGGCGGTGGCCCCCATACTTACCAGAGGCAGTTCCAGGCGCTTGGCTCCAGTACGCCCATTACGGATATTGCCGTTATAGGTACTGATAGACAGGGTAGTCCAGGTCGGTTCGTTTTGCGAGCTTCCGACGGTTCCCACCAGACTGCCCTCGCCGGTCGACAGGTTGCGGTAACTGCCCGGGGAGGTGATGGCGCGAACGGTACCGGTATATCCGCTGGAAACGGGCCATCCGTTGGAAAGGTTGGTGCGAATGATTTCGCCGACGGCGGTGACCCGGTCGGCCAAGGTTAAAACCGCGCCACTGGCCAGAAAGAGGTTTTCGTTGGTATGCACCCTTCCTCCGAAATCGAAATTCGGCCCCGGGAAAAAACTCAGCGCAGATTCGGAGAAAATGCCGAATTGAAATACGGGAATGCTCACCGTATTCATCGTCCGGCGAATACGGGTTTCGGAACCGTCCTGGGATCGGGCGGTGGAGGTTAGGGTATACGGAGTGACGAGTCCGACAAATCCGGCATACGGTCCGGTGGAAATGTTCCGGTTGGAGGCGCTGGGATTGCCGTTGGCCAATGTGGGGAAAGAGATTTCGTATCCGGATCCACCTTGTGGGTTGAGAAAGTTGATCAAGGGGATCGTTGGTGGGTTGCTGGTCAAAGCGTTGATCTGGGCGCCGGTAGGGGCATAGTTGCTGGAAAAGAGGTTGCCCAGGTCCGCGGTCAGTTTTTCCGCTCCGGCATAGGAGGCGTAAAAGGCCTGTGACTTGGTAACATCCCTTCGCTCCAGTCTCTGACTGTTGGTGACCGTGGAGTAAAAGCCCATGCTCAAAGCCGACAGCAGGATGAGAACGATCAGGGATATTAAAAGAGCCATACCGGACTCGTTGGGGTTCGTTCGTCTATTCATAAAAAACAAATCCTTAGTGGGTGGCAAACCTCTATCGATACCGATCGACAAAGGCCAGGCTGCGAAAACTGATCTGGGTTCGCAAGTTGGTCCGGAAAATCTCTCCGGTTTGGCTATTGGTTCCCGCCGACCGGACCGCCAGAAAGAGATTCGCCTTCCGAATCAAATTCGGGGTCGTCGTGTTACTCACATTGGTGGGATTAGTGCTTCCATCCACCAGGTCGTAACTTACCTGCAGATTTTCGATCCCCACTGCCACTACACGTGGCGTGTGGTTGTTGATCTGTCGCATCAATCGCGGCAGATCCGGATCGGCCGTGGTATCGATATGGTAGCTGATCATCCAGACACGCGTTGCCGTCGTTGTCGGAAAGGCTCCACCGCTCATCAACTGCAGGATGGTCCCTTGCGGAGCACTCCTTTGATTCCAATTCATCGAATCCCCGGTTGCCATGGTTACCGTTTGCGTTCCATTGGTGCTAGTGACCATTTGCATGGCATAGCCGAGCGCATTATTGAAAAGGATCAGGTCACCGACAGCAATGCCGTTATTGCCGGTGATGGGGATGGAGGCATCTACCGTCATGGTACTTCCATCGGTGGCGATCGCCTGTAGAGGCACCGAACTCAGATCCAGGGTGTTATCGGCATAGAGGACGGTAATCATATCCGTTGTCTGGCCCAGAACCGTCGTTCCCAACGCATCTCCCGGAGTCACCGAAGGAATGGTCGTATTTCCGGAAGGGAAAGTAAGATTGGAGCCGGCGGGGCCCGGACGTACAATCGCTAGGATGCCTGTTCCTGTCGGAATAGGAACCCCCCCGGTCGGGATACCCTGACCTGCCTGCATCAGGTCGCGGCTCATCAAGTTCATCGCCGCCCGGAAATTATGGTCGGCATCGCTCTTCAAGGTGCTGCTTTCATTCAGCTGCATGGCGCTTTTGAAAAAGTTGGCGGTACCGGCCAGGATCAGAGACGTGATCAGCAGAACCATCAGGATTTCTACAAGGCTGAAGCCTTGTTGGGAATAAGGTTTTATCATCGAATTCGGCTCAGGCGAAGGAAGAGATATAAGTGACTAGGACACACTCCTTAGCGATTCGGCCTACCCGGTAACGAACGATGGCCCGGATGCGGCGCAGATTGATCCCTAAGTCTTGGATCTCGATTTCCCGGGTGAACAGGTTAAGCGGCCGTAGAATGTCATCGGCTGTTCCGGTCACGCCATCCGGACCGGGAACGCGAATGCTCTCCTCGGCACCGTCATCGGCCGTATTCACCAGACCGTCCGAACCGGGATTTCTAACCGCCTGGGGACCGCTGAGGAAAACCCCTCCGTTCGCGACATTTCGTATCTGGGTCCAGGTTATGAGCCGGGTGTCGCGGGCGGCAAAGACGCTTTCGATCGCCTCCGATGCCTTCTGTTTGGCAATATTGTCCGACTGACCGGTGGCCACCTGAAGCAGACCTTCGGTGAACATGGCCGCCATACCCAGAAGGCCGACTCCCAGAATCGTTATGGCAATCATCATTTCAATCAATCCGAATCCTTTTTCGGAACGGACCGGTTTTTCAGGCCTTCTTATTTTATCCATTGGGTGCCGCTCCATCGGTATAATTGGATCCTTCCGGTGCTGCCCAGAACGGTGATGGCCTGGGCGGATTTGGGATCGGAAGAAATTCCGAAAAAGAGGGTGCCGTTCAAGGGCGACCCGCTGTTATCGACCAAAGTGCCGTCGCTTATAAAATTCAAAGTGGAAGAACCGCCGAAACTGATGGCACCGGAGTTACCGAAGGCATCGGGGGTGTCGGGCAATCCGCCGAAGAGCTGAAACTGAGCACCACCGATCAGCACTTCCGTCTTGATCACTGTACTTCCGCTGGGGACGTTCAACCGCACGATCCGGAATTGATTTCCATTGGACAGCTGCAGCTGGTAATTCCGCCTCTCCGCTATGGCCCGTTCATGAACCTCACGAAACAGCCCTAGAGCTTGCGACCCCACGGAATCCGCCTGGAATTGCGTTTGGATGCCCCGGAGGGATAATGCACCGATCGATCCCAGGATCACAACGATCAATACCACAATCGTCAACTCCAACAAGCTGAAGCCCCGAGATCCCTGTAGTTGTTTTGTTTCCGGAACAGTCTTCCACGGATGCATATTCTTCCTCCCGATGCCGAACATATATAGTCTTATCAACGAAATAACAGTGAGAGAAAATACATTTTGCTAAACGGCCTCATTTTATCCTTTCGGTAATGGTGACATAACTTACACCGGCTTCTCTTGACTTTCTTTCCTGCCAGTTCATAAAATTGCCCTGTACCATCTGATCCTAATAAGAATATGCACCGGTTATGAAGACGATTCACGACCGGATTTTCTTTACTTCCAGCGTAAATTAACGCTCAAGGTAGGATAAATCGTGAGAACAATCACCGATCGCATGATCGGTGGATTGCAGGATGTATTCCATCATTTGCCTTCATTCCGTTTGATTCTTAGGGATTTCTGGTATACAACGCGGCAGGTTCTATTCCTTGCTTCATTTATCCGAGTGGAATTGCATTCATGGATTCTTGTTCTCCAGATCCTAAACCGGACCCCTTTCGGCCTGATGTCTCGGCCTCTACCGAGGCCCAGGTTGTAGATATATCGGCCCTGCAGGAAGAGGTTCGTTCCCTATATGCCACTTGGGCAAGAAATTTACTGCTTTATGCCAAATCCTTCCTTTCCGACGAGGGGGCGGCACAGGATGCCGTACAGGAAGCTTTTCTGCGGTATTTTCTCTACCGGTCGGAAGGGGGGGGTGTCCTGAATCCTAAGGCCTGGTTATTTAAGGTTCTGCGTAATTTCATGTTGGATTGCAGCAAGGACGCCTTTCGCAAAAACCGGGTCGATTTGAAGGAGGCTTTGCTGCAACCCGATCTGCGCCAGGATCCGCATCGGAGCATGGAAAACAAGGAAATTTATCATAATATTGTGACGCAGCTCACATTCCGGGAGGTGGATTGCATTCGCCTGAGAATCGAGGGTTTTAATTATGAAGAGATCGCCGATATGATCAACATCGCGAAAGGGACGGTAGGTGCGATCTTAACTAGGGCGATACAAAAAATTCAAAAAGGGCTGTAACGGAACTGCCGGGGCAGTGACGGGGTCGTTGTTCGTTTCCGGGGCCGGAATCGCAAGTTTTTTTTTTCGTCTGTAAAGAACTTACTGCGCTGATTCGTCTTCTAATAGAGCAAAAAAAACTGTCGCAGGAGAAAAACGGGTTTACAAATGAATATTGAGGATGGAATGAGAGCAGGTTGGAAAAGAATGAAATGGATGTTTCGAGGGCACTTCCTCTTTCATCCTTCCGCCGTGAGGCTGCAGGCCTGTCTGGATCACGAACTTGCCGCAGGACAGAGCGAAGCCATACGGCAGCACATGATGGATTGCGACCGGTGTCGGCAAGCGGCGGATCGAGGTCGTGAGGCCATGGCCTGGTTTCGAATTCATGATGCGCATGGCCGCTCTTTAGACGAAAAGGAGATAGAGAATGGATTGCGACGGATGGAAGCAACTCTCCATTCCTATTCCTACGGTCTTTCTGTCCCCGGGAAGACAAATCCCTTCCTTACCGGCAAAAACGTTTTAGAAGATCAAACGGTATCGGAGTTGCAAGCCTATCTGGGAAGAAGGATGCTGAGTAATCTTGCTCCTGTACTGGAAAATTCGCCGCAGAAGATACCTGTGTTGCTGCATGAAACGGAGCCGTTGCTGGCCACTTTCTTAGGGCGGAAAACAGCCGAACTGATCCGTTTCAAGATATCCATAGCCGCTGTCGGGCTGTAAAGCGATTCACACGGGACGCTATCCTTGGCATCGTACGGGTAAAACGCTACCATGTTTGGTTGTCACCTGAAGTCTCCCATATCCCGCATCCTGATTGGTATTACTTTATTCCATTTAGGCATAGGTTTGCTGCTCTGGGCCTTTTGGCTGAACACAGGAAACAATGCCCTGATCCGGTATTATTTCGATATCCAGAGCGTCTTTTTTTTCCTCGGTTTCAGCCTGGTCGAGCTGCTGTTGTGCCTGATGATCTGGCGGCAGTTCACCTCGGAGGAGCCGTTTCGCCTAGCCTGGTTTTTCGTCTCTCTATCCGCTGCCTGTCATCTGGTGGGATTTCTGTTTTCTCAATGGATCGGGGCCAGTTCTCCCCTGAACCCCCTCCTGCATCTGTCGGCCTTCAGTCCTTCACAGGTAGCCGAATTCAAGAGGATAGGAATGATCATCGGCGGCCCCGTGCATATGATGGCGCTGGCCATCGCCCTTTTTATTGTGCTGAGATCTTTTTACCGATTCCACATGATCCGTCATCTGACCCTGACCGATTATCTCATGCTGAGCTGCGTCGGCCTCTTCACTCTCAGCCAGATCTATGACTGTTGGTTCTGGATGCAAAATCCGAATGCCGTTTTTTCTTTGCAAACCTTGACCAGCTGGGGGACGGACCCTCTTCTGTGCATTCTTTTACTGCAAGCCGTTCTCATTCGCAGGGCCTCCAGCAACATG
Organism: uncultured Acidobacteriota bacterium; assembly: GCA_964617125.1. Lineage (GTDB taxonomy): Bacteria > Acidobacteriota > UBA6911 > CAINFC01 > CAINFC01 > CAZTVS01. The sequence goes on along the minus strand of CAZTVS010000002.1, from coordinate 74,058 downwards.
GGATGGGGGCTGGTTTCCAAGTGTTGGACAGCGTTCACTTTTGCCATTTTCCTGACTTCGGCCGGCGATTTGGGAATCTGGCTGAGCGCCTATAGCTATGTTCCCCGGCCTGCCAACACCATTTTCTGGTACCTGTGGTTTCCTGCCTACTGCGCCTTCGCGCTGGCACCCGCTTATCAGATGGAGGCCGTATTGCGCGCTCAGCTTCCCCTGGACCGATCCGCAGCGGTACACGGCGGCCATCCTCAACTGTAAGCCGATATTCTACAAGTTTTATTTTCATATCCGAGCATCCTGAGTTACAGTTCTGGCAGGAAAAACTTCAAGAAGTTTCCATCCTTGTGCCTTGGCACAGGAGAAATTTGCCTGCGAGTTACAAAGCGGAGGAAAGAATGCTGACCAGAAAATTGGGATGGACGGACCTGAATCTGACCACCATGGGATTGGGCACCTGGGCCATGGGTGGCAGCGGTTGGAAGTTCAGCTGGGGGCCGCAGAGCGACCGGGATTCCATTGAATCCATCGTTCAGGCAATCGGGCAGGGGATCAACTGGATCGATACCGCCCCTGTCTATGGTTTGGGACACAGTGAAGAGGTGGTCGGCCAGGCCCTTTCGCAGATGACCACCCATCCGATCATCGCCACCAAGTGCGGCCGGGTGTGGGATACGGCCGGAGAAATCAACAGCAGATTGACCAGGGCCAGTATTCGCACCGAGGCCGAAAACAGCCTGAGAAGGCTGGGGATCGAAACCATAGATCTATACCAGATCCACTGGCCGGCACCGGATCACGACATCGAGGAGGCATGGAATACCGTCGCTGATCTGATCAAGGAGGGCAAGGTCCGCTATGGCGGTGTCTCCAATTTCAGCGTTGCCCAGCTGCAACGTATCCAACCGATTCATCCGGTAGCCTCTCTGCAGCCTCCCTACAGCATGCTGGAACGGTCGATCGAAACCGATCTGATGCAGTACTGTGCCCAAAACAGGATCGGTATCATCGTTTACAGTCCCATGGTCAAGGGGTTGCTTTCGGGCAAGATGACCAGGGAACGGATTGCCTTCCTCCCCGCAGACGATCACCGCCGGAACGATCCGCGGTTTCAGGAACCGCAACTGAGTGCCAATCTGGACCTGGTGGAGCAGCTGAAAACCATCGCCGAAAAACACGGTAAAACGGTGTTACAGCTGGTCTTGGCATGGACGCTGCGCCGTCCGGAGATCACCGCAGCCATTGTCGGCACAAGGGCCCCGTCGCAGTTGCAGGAAACCATAACCGCCGGTGAGTGGATGCTGGGACAGCCGGAAATCGATGCCATAGAAGATTTATTGCAACAACGCCGGGAGCGTCTGCGTTCAGAGACGGCTCCGGTCACATAAACCTAGGAATGGGAGTGCAGGAATACTTATGTTTTCACCATCCGTATATTGCGAACGCCGCAACCAACTTCGTCAACTCGTCGGAAATGGCGTCATCCTGCTGTTGGGCAATTCCGAGTGCCCCTATAATTATCCTGACAATACTTATGCTTTCCGGCAGGACAGCACCTTTCTTTATTATTGTGGATTGATCCATCCCGATCTGGTTTTGCTTCTCGATACCGAAACCGGTGTAGATACTTTGTATGGAGATGATTATACGATCGACATGATCGTATGGATGGGGGTACAGCCCAGGGTTGCGGAACGGGCTTCCTGGGCCGGAATCGGTCGGACCGAACCGGCGGGAGCCCTGGCGGGACAACTGGACAAGATACGGCAACAGGGTAAACAAATCCATTTCCTCCCTCCATATCGTGGCGAAAACAAAATACAGCTGTTTGAGCTCCTGGATGTCCCTCTCCATGAGGGGAGACAAAAGGCCTCGGTCGACTTGATTCGGGCCGTCGTTCAACAGCGCAGTCATAAGAGTGAAGAAGAGATCGGGGAAATCGAAAAAGCGGTGAATATTACGGTGGATATGCACCTGGCGGCCATGCGTATGGTCCGTCCGGGAATGCTGGAATCGGAGGTGTATGCGGAAGTCACCCGCATTGCCCTGGAGTCGGGAGGGTATCTCTCCTTCCCGGTCATCGCCACCATCAACGGACAGACGCTGCATAATCATTACCATGGAAACCGTGCGGAAAGCGGCCGTCTGTTTCTTCTCGACTGCGGCGCAGAAACACCCATGGGTTATGCCGGGGACCTTTCCAGCACCTTTCCGGTCGACAAAACCTTCACCCAGCGTCAGAAGGATGTCTTTGCCATCTCCTCTGAGGCCCATCGGCGTGCGGTTTCCATGCTCCAGCCGGGGATCAGGAACAAAGAGGTCCATTTCGCCGCCTGCCGGGTGATTGCCGAAGGGATGAAACAAATGGGCCTGATGAAGGGTAACACGGAGGATGCGCTCCAGTGTGGGGCCCACGCTATGTTCATCCCCTGCGGAACGGGCCACATGCTCGGTCTCGACGTGCATGACATGGAGAACCTGGGAGAGAATTACGTGGGTTATGATTCCGGAGAGCGGCACAGTACTCAATTCGGCCTGAAATCTCTGCGTCTGGCCCGGGCACTGGAACCGGGCTTTGTCCTGACGGTGGAACCGGGGATCTATTTTATTCCCGACCTGATCGATCTGTGGCGAGCCGAAGGCCGATTTACGGATTTTCTGAATTATGACCAGCTGGAAAAATTCAAGGATTTCGGCGGCATACGCAACGAGGAAAACTATCTGATCACCGCCAACGGCGCCCGCCGCCTGGGCAAGAAAAAACCGATGACCATCGTCGAGGTGGAAGCCGAACGCGCCCGTTGAAAAGTCCTGGGAGCGCCGGCGTCCCGCCGGCATAGCGGTTCCAGGATAAGCGAAACGTCGACCTTTCCATTATCTCGTCTAATCGTCCGACTGTTTGCATTTTATGGAAGGCGCACCGACATGCAGCGGCGTGTCGGCAAGAGGATTTTCCTGGTGACATGCCCATTGCATGGGGTTGTCGGCGATATATTTGCGGATGCTTTCCAACGATTCGTAGTCGCGGATGATATGTTCGTAATAGTTACGTTGCCACAAACGCCCGAGGAATGCGGGCCATCTGCTCGTTCGGACATTGCCCGCGTAGAGAACGGTGGTACAGGATTTGAATGTTCCGACAATATCCCCCAACGTAGGGGCAACCCTTGTGGTTGCCCCTGTTACGGTTGCCATCCTTGTGGTTGGTCCATTCGGGGCGGGCACAAGACCCGCCCCTACGACCGGTACGGTGATGACCAGAATTCTATGGATGTGGTTGGGCATGATCACGAAGGCGTCCAATTCGATGCCGGGGAAACGTGTTTCCAGACGGTTCCATTCGTGCGTTACCATTTGTCCGGCACCGTTAGGTTGCATGCTGCCGCCGGCCACCTCGCCGAATAGACAGGCATGGTTCTGCGTGCAGACGGTGACGAAATACGCGCCGGCCCGGGAATAATCGCATCCCTGCAGGCGGATGCTGCGACGGTGGTGGGTGGCCGGGTCGAAGGTCATACC
>CAZTVS010000002.1:0-70445 GCA_964617125.1 uncultured Acidobacteriota bacterium | reverse complement strand
ATCCCTGCAGGCGGATGCTGCGACGGTGGTGGGTGGCCGGGTCGAAGGTCATACCCCTTTTGGGCAAATTTCGTTTTCGATCTTTTTTGGGGGTTAGAGGACGATCAGGTCGCGGGAGAAGTCGGTGAGCAGCTCCGCCCCGGTTTCTTGTAGAAGGATCATGTCTTCGATGCGGATCCCGCCTTCCTGGGGGATATAAATTCCCGGTTCCACCGTCATTACCATATTGCTTTGCAGTAATTCCCGGCTTTTCCAGGACAGGGAGGGTTTTTCATGTAACTCCAGTCCGATACCGTGGCCGAGGCCATGGGTAAAACATTCGTCCAGACCATAACGTTTCAGGTGCTTTTTCACCAGCAGATAAGGCATATCGCTGCTGATGCCGGGACGAAGCGACAGGATGGCCTTGCTTTGGGCTTCCTGCACAGCCCTATACCGGCGGCTATCCTCCTTAGTCGGCCGGCCCAGATGGAAGGTTCGTGTCATATCGCTGGAATAACCGTCACGGAGGGCGCCGAAGTCAACCATAACCCAGCCCCTCTGCGGGAGCTTCTGCCGCGTCGCCCGGCCATGAGGCCAGGCCGAACGTGGGCCGGAGGCCACGATCGGTTCGAAAGAGAGTTTATCGGCTCCCTTCTGCCTGAGCCAGTACTCCAGTTCTGCGGCCACATCCAATTCCACAACTCCGGGTTTCAGCCATTCGACCAACCGGGCGCACGCCATGGAAGCCAGGTCGGCGACATAACGCAGAATGGCTATCTCATCCGCGTCTTTGACCGCCCGGACGGAATCCAGCCAGTCATCCTGCGGTGTCCAGCGTATCTTTCTCGGGCATTGCCGGCGGAGTCCATCAAACATTGCCACCGTCATGTACTCCGCTTCATAGCCGAGGAGCTCAGCGCCTATTTCCTGAAGAAGGAAAGATACCGATTTCTCCCAGGAGATCTTTTTACCGGCATGCCGGAATTCCCGTATACGGCAGGAGGGGGCCTCCTTTTCCGCCTGGGTTGTGTAGCGGGGGTCCACCAGAAGGTAAAAGGCATCGGCCGTGAGTAGAAGAATGCCGGAACTCCCGGTGAAACCGGTGAGGTAGCGTATCCGCGGCAGGTGCCGAACCAGCAGAGTGTCGATTCCCAGTCGGGCAAAGCCGTATTTTACCCTGGAAATACGCCTGGATCGATGGTCAGGCAAGGTCTTGGACGAGATGGGACTCAATGCAATGGAGATAATGGCGTGCCTGCCCGAGTAGGGAGTTTCCGGCAAGCAGAAGCACTACAAAATAGGATGGGCTTACGGCCCGCAACAAGATTTTTTGCCGGTCGGAAACCAGGGCCAGCTCTCTCAATTCCGTATCCGGAATGGCATCCAGCATTTCCAATCCGCATCGTAGAAATTGGGAACTTTGGGCCGCAATCTGCTCGACGGGGCAGTCGGTCCCAATCATCCAGCTGTCGACAATCAGTCCGTCCGATCCGACCAGGAGCGCTGCATGACAACCTTCAATCTTGCTTCCGAGAGATTGCAGATGTTGGTGGAGCATAGGGGCCTTCGAAAAAACAAACAGTAGCATGGAGGGGGGCGTAAATGCAAGCCCCCCAGAGAAATGAGAGCGTGTCTGCTACTCCGTGATCGTCGGAGTGATGAAGAAAAGGACCTCGTCGGATTGCTTCTCCAGATCGCGCTTCTTGAAAAGGTGACCAAACACGGGAATGGAGGCCAAACCGGGTACGGCGTCGGTGGTGTTTCGATCTTCATCAATCAGGATTCCACCTATCACGGTCGTACCACCGTTAGGCACCAGAACAATCGTGTCCGATTCGTTGGTCTTGATGGAAGGGATACCATTTACCATTCGCGTGAAGTCGGCTACGTTATTTTCCACCCGGATCTTCATCAGGATGGTGTTCTGTTGCGTGATTTGCGGCGTAACCCGAAGGGTCAAGGAAGCATCCTGATACTGAATGCTGATGGTGTTGTTCTGGATCGTCTGGATGGGGAAGCGTACGCCCTGTCGAATGACGGCCTCACTGTTGTTTTGCCCGGAAGTGGTCGGTCGGGAAATCAGTTTGGCCAGCCCTTTGGACTCTCCGGCGGAGATGGCGGCATCCAATTGGAAAGTGTCGAGTATGTTGCCTACTTTGACACCAACGTTCCCCAGGTTATTCAGTGCCCCCAGGCTGACATTCTCGTTCATGTAGGACGGATAGGAGGATCGTACCGGCGGTCCGCCGGCCGTGACCCGTTCTCCGTATCCGACCAGGAATCCGAGGTTGACGCCGATTTCCTGAGAGAAGGTGCGGGTGGCCTGCACCACACGGGCCTCGATGCGTACCTGTTTTTCCGGGACATCCAGATTCCGGATCAAATGGGTTATGCTGTCCAGTTTGGGCGGAATGTCGGTGATGATCAGCGTATTGGTGCGTTTGTCGGAAACGATGGTACCCTTGGCCGACAACTGTTTTTCCAATGTCGGCATGATCTGTTCGGCATTGCCGTAGTTCAGTTTGACGGTCGAGGTCTGCAATTCCATGGCCTGTAATTGAGCTTCCTTCAAGCTCTGTATGGCCTTTTCTTCACTTTGCAGGGTTTCCTTCTTGGATACGCGGACCACATTGCCTTCGATCTTGCGGACCAGTTTGTGGGTGGAGAGGCCAAGGTCGAAAATCTGGTCCCAGGGGACCGCCATCAGGGACATCGTGACCTTTCCGCTGACATCCGGATCGATGGAGATATTCAGGCCGCTGATCTCCGACATGACCCGGAAGAAATCGACCAGATCCATGTCCCTCACCTTGAAATCGATCGGTTCTCCCATGTACTGGGTGCTGGCCGGCTGCACATTACGGCTGGGAGCGGAGGGAGTGGAACCGTTTTTGTTGTTGCCGACTCCGCCGGTTGTCTGCAGAAGATTGGATGGGTTTCTGTTGCTGCCGCCCGATTTGGCGAAAATGGTCGATGGGTCACGGCTGATCTTGGCGGATGCAGTCGTCGTGGAGGAACCGGCAGGGCCGTTACCCTGCGATCCGGCGTTCGCATTCAGAACGCTGGTAATGGCAGCTTCCGGGCTTTTCAACACGGGGATCCTCTGTACGGAGGCTGTCTCCACCGCAGGTGCTGCCTGTGTTGGCGCGGTCATGACAATCGCCTTTGTCTCGGGTGCGACAGGAGCATCGGCAGCAGGGGTGTCGATCGGGATAATGGTCCGAAGCGGTATATCTACCAGGTCATCCGTCTTTTTGGGTTGTATCGCAGCGGCGGTTGCAACCTCCAGTTTCGGCTTGATCGACTCTTGAGCCGGGGTGGACTGCACCGGTGCAAGTTTCTCGCTCTTGGCCGGAATTCCCGCTACGGGCAGTTTGTGGGATACCGTTGCCTTGTTCTCGGCGGCTTCCAGGGCCTGAATGGCATTCCAGTCCATGGTCGCTTGCGAAATTTGAGGAGTAGCCAGGTTCGCCTGGGCTACCGGCAAAACCGGCAGATTGGTCTTTTTAAATTGCAGATTGTCGAGTCTTGCATGGACATTCGATGCCGGCTTGATGGCATTGGCTGTTTTGGGTATCGGAAGGAGAGAAACCGTATTTTTAGCTGCCGGTTGTATCTCTGACTCGTCCTGTCTAGGAACGGTCTTGGCTGCCGGGACAATGATAGGTTGTTCCTCAGGTGCCGGAGGCGGAGCCGGCGTGACGGCTTCGGCAGCGGCTGGCTGTTCTTCCGAAAGGCGGTTCGACGGCTCGGAAGATGAGTTACCGATCGGTTCCACCCGACGGTTCGTCAAGGGGCGCAGCCGGACCTGTCGTGGATTGGGTTGCATGGAGGCCATGCGGAAATAAACCGTATTGGAGGGATTTTCCTCTGCCGGCATGGACGGTTCCGCAGAAGCGGCGGCGACGGGATTCTGCCGAGTTCCGGGAGAAGTGCTGTTTCCGGACGTCGAAATCGAATCTGTGCCGGATGGTACCGGTTTCGTGACCGGCCGAGTCTGCGGGACAGGTGTCGTCGGATGTCTTTGGAAAACGACGCGCATCTGCCCGCCGTCGCGAACCACATTGTAACCGGATGCTTTCTTCCCCAGAGTCATGGTTACCCTGGTGATGGCAGGGTTCTTTTGCCGGAACTGGGTGACGGAAATGTTCCGGACCGTTTCTCCGTCATCGGCAACAGGAACTCTTCCCGCCCTGATCTCGTTATTCAGATGGATCAGATCGATAACCACCCGTTTGGGATTATTCAATTCGAATTGTTCATATCGGTAGTCACCGACGGCATCGAACGATATAATCAATTGTTTGTCGGAAGGTATGGTGGTCACCTTGCGCAGGGCGTTTTCATACTTCACCGCCGCAGGAAAGACCCATCCTGTGAAAACGGTTAGTAAAAGCGCCGGCAGGATGCTCCGGCCTATTCTTCGATTTTGCCGCATAATATGAACCTCCTCATTCGCTCGTTGGGCGCAGTGGGCGCTAGAGAGCGGGGTGTACGGAGACAGTAACCTCTTGCTGCCTGATGATTTTGTTCTGGCTTTTTACTTCGCGAACGAAAGTGACTTCATTAGCATTGATTTCTTTGATGTACCCGTCATAAAGACGTTCTCCCTCACGCAGAAAATAGGTGATGGTCCCGCCACAGTTGATCATGGCCAGTTTGGAGCCCATCCCTTGAGCCACACCCATCAATTTGATTTCCGAAATAAGCGTTCCTGGGGGGCCCAGAGGACGTTTGTTTCGTGCGGGAGGGACATCGACCGTGTCCAGTGAGGGTTGCTGGCTCGCTTTCTTCTCGTCCAGGGGGCTTTTGAACGGATCCCTCTTTCCGATGGAGAGAAATGTGGACTGGCCGGTCCAGGAAGAGCTGACAGGGCCGGCGGAGCGGTCGATTTTTTCGGTTTCCTTTGGCGGCTCTTTAGCCTGTTCTTGCGAGGGGGCGGGTGCCGGGTTTTGTGCCTGGATCCAAATGCAGGAGGCCAGATACAAGACTACCATCGCAGGGATCCCCTTTCGCCCGGAAGCATGACCTTTTTCCTCCAGGCTAGGGAAAGAATAAGACATCGCGTCAGTTTGTAACCTTTGCAGTGCAGGGAAACGGCTGTTGTCTTTCATGTTATTTCAACTTATGGTTTCAGAACGAAAGTAGTCGTAGTGCAGGTCGCGGTCAAGGTTTTCTGCGGATCATCCGAATTGGCTATTCTCCGGATGGTCAGGTTGTTGACGTTGAGGATCCGGGAATGTTTGGCGATCTTTTCGAAAAAAAGCCCTACACTGTTGTAAAAGCCGTCAAATTCCATCTGAATCGGCCATTCGGTGTACAGATCCTTGGGTACAACATTCTGAGGACGAAATGCCTTCAAACGAACGCGAGATCCTACGGCAAATTGTTGTACTTGTTTGATGATTTCAGCGGTTTCCTTTTCGTCGGGCAGTGCCGTCTTCAGCTCTGCCAGCCTCTGTTCCTGCAGGGCCAGCTCCCTTTTATATTGGGGTAGTTTGCGTTCGATGGCCTGCAGCTGGTTGATCTGCCCCTGCAGGGTTACGATCTGTTGCTTCATCGCTTCCGTTTCCGTCATGATCGGCTGAAGTATGTACAGATAGACCAGAAACGCAGCCGCGAGGAGCAGTCCTAAAAGAACCCAAACTTGGGTTTGTGGATCCCGCAGATTGATATTCATATCCCGACTTTCTTAGGATTTGGTTTTTGCATCCGGCGTCTTGTTTTCATCTGCGCCGGTTGGCGCCTTTTTCGCTCCGGCGATGACGCAGTTCATAGAAAACTTGATGGCCTGGGCTTCTTCGGTATAGCCGTCAAAATTGACGGATTGGAAAAAACCGGTCTGCTCCAGACTTTTAATGAATTCGGGGATGGCCCCCTGTTCGGTAGCAAATCCCTCCAGGCGGATGGTTTTCTCTTTTTGCGTCAGAGTCTCCAGCCAGACCGTCGGTTGCTCCGGCATACAGGCGATCAATACATTCAACAGCTGCACCGGGCCTGTCTGATCGCTGCGCAATCTCTCGATGATCTGGATCCTCTCATCGAGTGCCTTCCTCTGCTTTTCAAAATTGTCCGCGACCTGTCGAACCTTCTGTAACCGGTCCAGTTCGGTGCGATGGGCATTCAGCTCCTGAACGACCGATTCCTGCTGTTTGGTGGTGTACCACCAGAACCAGCCCATGGCTCCGACAATGACAATGATGAGTAAGGCGGCCAGAAGTCCGGTCCGGTTGACTTCCGGTATCAGGGAGCGATAATCCTTTTTGGGAACGGCTTCCGCAGTGGTGGTCAATTCTTTGAGCAAATTGACTTTAATCATGATTTGTCTCCCAGGGTACGCAGTGCCAGGCCGACGGCGATAGACATCTGAGGCGAGACCATTCGCATGTAATCCGGGTCGAATCGGTTGGGATCATAGGTGATATTACGAAAGGAATCGAACTGTTCTGCCGGTATATTGAGCTTTTGACTCAAATGTTTTACCAATTGGGGGATATGGGCACTGCCACCGCTGATGAACATGCGTTCTATCGAGCCGAGGTTGGTACTGGTTTTGAAGAAATCGAATGTTTTGGCGATTTCCAGGGCTATGATTTCGGACACCGACTGGATGATATGCTGGGCCTCGTCGAGGGACACATTGGGGACCGGAAGGCCGCGTTTCAGATTGTCAGCTTCTTCCCAGGTAAGATTGAATTCTTTTTGCAGAAAATCCGTGTAATGGTTCCCCCCGACGGAGATATGCCTGGTAAATACGAATTCCTTACCGTTTACGATCGTCACGTTCAGTAAATTGGCTCCGATATTCAGAAGGGCGACGGTCACCTTGCTGCCGGGATTGTAGTTGACTTCATAAGCATTCAGCATGGCGAAGGCGTCGACATCGACAATGGCCGGATTTTTCCCTGCCATGGTGATGACTTCCGTCCGTTCGGAGATCTTCTCTTTCTTGACCGCGACCAGCAATACCTCCAGAGTACCGGATTCGGGATGTTCGGCAACGATCTGGTAATCCAGGTTCACATCGGTAATGGCGTACGGTATATATTGTTCCGATTCCCAGCGTATGGTTTCGTTGACGTCTTCTCCCTGTTGATGGGGAAGAGATATCTTTTTCACGATAACCGAATGACCGCTGAGCGAGGTACAGACCTGTTTGTTTTTAATCTTGGAGGTGGTGAAGATGCGGTGTATGGCATCGGCTACCGGTAAGGTGGCTATGATGGTTCCATCTACAATCGTTTCCGGCGGCAAATCCTCCACCGCCATCTGCACCAGGCGGTAACCTTCCCGTGTAGACGCCAGTTGCACTGCCTTTACGCAACTGGATCCGATATCGAGCCCGACCAACGTTTTTTTTGAAAACCACATATCTTTTTCGTCCAGGTGCTTAGAAATTCATTGCTAGTAGAGAGTTTGCGTTCCGACTTCCAGTCAATTATAGATAATTACATGTAACATCCCATTAATCAAGCATAAATATCAGATTTAAGCCGGAAAGTCAAGGATTAATATGAGATTCTTGCGATAAATGTGTCCCAGATCGGATTTTTAGCCGAAGTCGGATATTAAAAAAATGAAGAAATTTCCTGCGAACCTCTCATTATTTTGAAAAGAACGTGATAGAATAGGCCGCCGCAATTTGGTGGTGTTTGGAATCGGTGGAATGAGATAGATTGGAATTTGGGGTTTGCTGGAAGGGCGAAATACCAAAATGCGGCGCTACTCCCGATTCTTCTTCTACTAAGAGGAAAAAACCGATAATTCATCTTGACACCGAAGGATTATTCCGCTATCTTAAGTGGTTCTTCCAGAATGTTATTCTTTTAACAGGGGTTCGGAATTGAAAACCTACATTTTTAAAGAAGAAGAGATCAATCGGCAGTGGTTTCTGCTGAATGCGAAAGACCGGGTCTTGGGCCGTCTGGCAACCCAGGCAGCTGATCTGCTCATGGGCAAAGGGAAACCTGGTTTCGTCCGGTTTATGGATATCGGCGATTTTGTGATCGTTATCAACGCAGATAAAATTCGCATGACCGGGCGAAAGCTGGACCAGAAGATGTATCGGCATCATACCGGTTATATCGGACACTTGAAAGAGGAGAGTGCCCGGCACTTGATCCAGAGGAAACCGGAGTCGGTAGTTCGTGAAGCAATCGTAGGGATGCTGCCCAAAAACAAATTAGGCAAAGCTTTGGCTAAAAAGCTGAAAGTGTATGCCGGCGAGCAGCACCCGCATGCGGCCCAGACACCTACGGTGCTGGCGGCCAAATAAATTATTTTCATTAATAGAAGGAGTTTTTCTTGGCGACCGATTTTTATTACGGAACTGGCAAGAGGAAAACCTCCGTAGCCAGGGTCTTCCTATATCCGGGGAGCGGGCTGATCAAGGTAAACCAGCATACCGATGCCGAGTACTTTACCCGTGACAGCATTCGCGCCGTCCTGCAACAACCTTTGGTGATCACGGAAAACAAAGAAAAGTTCGACGTGGTGGCCAATGTGCATGGAGGCGGATTGACCGGGCAAGCAGGAGCTATCCAACTGGGTATTTCGAAAGCACTTCTGACTTTTAAGCCGGAGCTTCGTACACGGCTGAAAAGGGCTGGTTTTCTCCGCCGGGATCCACGCGCCAAGGAGAGAAAGAAGTACGGACGTCCGGGTGCCCGGAAACGATTCCAATTTTCCAAACGTTAATTCCACAGGAGGTCTTTTTGATCACCATTTCCATGAAAGACCTGCTCGAGGCGGGTGTGCATTTTGGGCACCAGACCAAACGCTGGAATCCGAAGATGAAAGAGTATATCTTTGGAGAGCGGAACGGTATATACATTATTAATCTGCAAAAAACCATCCGCCTTTTCAAGGAAGCGGTTGATTTTATCTCCGAGCAGGCTACCCAAGGTAAGCGTTTCCTCTTTGTAGGAACCAAGCGACAGGCCCAGGAAGTTGTAGCGGAAGAGTCCAAACGATGCGGACAATACTACGTCAACGAGCGCTGGCTTGGCGGGCTGCTTACCAATTTCCAAACGATACAGAAGAGTCTCAAACGGCTCAAAGAGCTGGAAGAGATGAAGTCTTCCGGCCATTACGACCTGGTCAGCAAAAAAGAAGTCGCTCAGCTGGAGAAGGAGCGCATGAAACTGGAGAAGAGCCTGTCGGGAATCTACTCGATGGATCGTCTTCCGGACGTGATCTTCCTGATCGATGCCCGCAACGAGGCGATTGCCGTGGCGGAAGCACGGAAGCTGGGCATACCGATCGTCGGTATCGTCGATACCAATTCCAATCCGGATCTGATCGATTACGTGATCCCGGGGAACGACGACGCCATGCGATCGATCAAGCTGATTACCTCAACCATTGCCGATGCCATCCTCGCTGGCAACCAGATGTATCAGATCCAGGTCAACGAGAAACGGGCCGCCCAGGCGGAAGCCGCCAGACAGGCCGCTGCGGAAGCCCGCAGCGAAGGCCGGGATTCCGGTGGAGATAAAGAGGGCGGGGCCGGGCGCAAAGGATTCGGCGCTCCTCGTCACGGACTGAAGATCAAGGACCGTCTGCGCCGCAATCGGCCTGCCGCGCCAAATTCCGCCGAGAAACCGGCAGAGATGGAAGCGGCACAGGAGGTAGTCCCCAGCGAGCCGATCACGACCGCGGAAGGAAACGATGCGGCCCCTGTGGCCGTCACGGTAGAACCTGATGTCGCTGTCGTCGAATAATTAGGTGTTTTTCAGGCCGGCCGGGATGTCTCAGCGAATCTTGCCGGCTTTTTTTGTATGTTCCAGAATATTGTCAAAGAGGTGAGATTGTCATATGGCCACTGTATCGGCATCGTTGGTGAAAGAACTCCGGGAGAAGACCGGAGCGGGAATGATGGATTGCAAGGTCGCCTTGACGGAAACGGACGGCGATTTGGAGAAAGCAATCGACTATTTGCGCAAGAAGGGTTTATCGACCGCTGCTAAAAAATCGAGTCGGGATACCAAAGAGGGTCTCATCGGCTCCTACATCCATGTGGGAGGAAAAGTCGGAGTACTGGTAGAGATCGGCTGTGAGAGCGATTTTGTCGCCCGTACCGACGATTTCCAGGAGCTGATCAAGGACGTCGCCATGCAGATTGCGGCTGCCGATCCAAGATTTGTGCGGCGGGAAGAAGTGACCCCCGAGCTGTTGGAGCGGGAAAAGGATATTTATCGCCAGCAGGCCCTGGCCACCGGCAAGCCGGCGCCTGTGGTCGAGAAGATTGTCGAAGGGAAGATGGAGAAGTTTTACGGAGAAGCTTGTCTGATGGAACAGGCCTTCATCAAAGATCCCAACAGTACCATTCAGGATGTCGTTTCCGCCAAGGTCGCCAAACTGGGAGAAAATATTCGTATCAACCGGTTTGCACGGTTCAAGATCGGTGAATAATTCCTTATTGCGATTTCCCTTTCCCATCCATTCGGGATTCGTCACGTTATGACTGAGGAGCCTGCTAAAGCGAAGTTTCAACGTATCCTGGTAAAATTGAGCGGTGAAATGCTCATGGGAAGCCGGGGTATGGGGATCGATCCGGAAATCTGCGAGATGATTGCCGGGGAAATCCAGCAGGTGCATCGGCTCGGTGTTCAGGTTGCCGCTACCATCGGTGGCGGCAATATTGTTCGCGGTGCAACCATCAGCCAATTGGGCATCGATCGGGTGTCGGGCGACTATATGGGTATGCTGGCCACCGTGATCAATGGCTTGGCCCTGCAGGATGCCCTGGAAAAAAAGGGAGTCCCCACACGTATGCAAACGGCGATCGCCATGAGCGGGGTCGCCGAACCCTTCATCCGCCGGCGGGCCATCCGCCATCTGGAAAAAGGACGAGTGGTCCTTTTTGTCGCCGGCACGGGCAATCCCTATTTTTCCACCGATATGACTGCAGCCTTGCGGGCTGCGGAAATCAAAGCCCAGGTCATTTTCAAAGGGACCAAGGTGGACGGCATCTACGATTCCGACCCCATGAAAAATCCACAGGCCAAGCACATCAAAGAGATTACCTGTCAACATGTTTTGGAGCAGGAGTTGAAGGTAGTGGATCTTACCGCCATTTCTCTCTGCCAGGAAAATCGTCTCCCTATCGTCATCTTCAATCTGCATCATTCCGGTAACCTGCAGCGCGCAGTTCTCGGCGAGGAGATCGGTTCGCTGGTAAAACCGGACTGATTCTTTTCCTGTCGCAAAGGGCCCGCCGGCAAGAATGATCTCATTTCCTTAAGGAGCATGACCATGATTAAAGAGTTGATAAACGACAGTAAAAAACGGATGGACAAGGCGATGGAGGATTTCCAGAAAGAGCTGTTATCCATCCGCACGGGGAGGGCTTCGGTCTCTCTGCTGGATCATATTTATGCGAATTATTATGGAACTCCCACACCCATCGCCCAGATGGCCACCTTGACCGTTCCCGAAGCTTCCCTGATCGTCATTCAACCCTGGGACACCTCGACCATCAAGGAGATCGAAAAAGCGATTCTGGCCTCCGATCTGGGCATCACTCCTTCCAACGACGGCAAAGTGATCCGGCTTCCGGTCCCGGCCTTGACGGAGGAACGCCGGAAGCAGCTGGCCAAACAGGTGATGACAGTAGCGGAAACTCACCGGGTGGCGGTTCGGCAAATCCGCCATGATGTCAACGATAAAGCAAAAAAATCGCTGAAAGACAAGAAGATCTCCGAGGATGAGGAGAAAGAAGTTCTGAAGAAGGTCCAGGAACATACGGATTCGCATATCCGTCTGATCGACCAGCTGGCGGAGAAAAAACAGCAGGAACTTCTCAAACTTTAAAAATAGTACGCAAACCAATCTTTGGATTTTGGATGGTAAGGATATGATTCAATCGACCGATCTACGCAAGGGGATGTACATCTCATTCAACAATGACCTGTTCCAGGTCTTCAGTACCCATCACCATACCCCGGGAAATCTGCGGGGCATGGTGCAGGCGAAGCTGCGCAACCTGCGTACGGGGGCGATTATCGAACACCGTTTTCGTACGGCGGATCGGGTGGAGCGGGCCATTCTCGAAGAAGTCGAAATGGAATTCCTTTACCGCGACGGATCGATTTTTCATTTCATGAATACCGAGAATTACGAACAGACCACCATGTCCGAAGAAATGCTGGGAGATGCGGTACAGTACCTGATAGCCAACAGTAAAATCAAAGTGGTTTTTCATGACCACAATGCCGTGGGTATCGAACTGCCTCCGTCCGTGGTCTTGAAGATCGTGGAAACCGAGCCGGGACTGAAAGGTGCCACCGTCAGCAATGTGAATAAACCCGCCACTCTGGAGACCGGGCTGGTGGTTCAGGTTCCGCCCTTCATCAATGTGGGAGAACTCATTCGTGTCGATACGACCGAGGGACGTTACCTGGAGAGAGTAAAGCAATACGCTTAATTCGGCCGCCGCGCAAGTTTCTCACAGGCGGAAACGGAATGACATGGCACCCGCCATCGTGTTCCGCTTCCGCCTGTTTTCGTTTGTGGCCGGACATCGACAGTATGGACCGGCCGGATTCCCGAATATCGGCCTCGAGTACAGGATTGTTTTCCTGGAGACGAAACTTAATGGAGTCGGTTTTCGTATGGATGCTTATATCGGTCAGGAAGCAATTACGAAAGATCCAAACGCATTATGCTTATCGAATTAAAGGATTTGAAGGTGGTCTATGGCAGACGGACGGCGCTGGATGGTGTCCATCTGTCCATCAAGGAAGGGGCTACCGGCCTTCTCGGACCCAATGGAGCCGGTAAAAGTACTCTGATTAAAACCATTCTCGGTTTTCTGCCTCCCCTGGAGGGGACGGCCACCGCCTTCGGCATCTCCGCTGCGCAAAACCCCTGTGAAATCAGAAAGCGTATCGGTTATATGCCGGAGAACGATTGTCATTTGCCGGGTCTGAACGGCATTTCTTTTGTCGCTTATTGCGGGGAGCTGTGCGGCATGCGGAGATCGGATGCCCTGCAGAGGGCGCATGAAGTTCTCTACTATGTGGGACTGGAAGAGGCACGCTATCGCAATGTGGAAACCTATTCCACCGGCATGCGGCAGCGCATCAAACTGGCCCAGGCCCTGGTGCATGATCCGCAACTTCTCTTTCTGGATGAACCCACCAACGGCCTGGATCCTAAAGGGCGGGAGGAAATGCTGCACCTAGTGGCGGAAATATCCAGCCGGAAAGGGATCAGCACCCTGCTCTCCTCTCATCTGCTTTCCGATGTGGAACGCATCTGCCCGGAGATTGTGGTGCTGCATCAGGGGAGAGTGACGGCCCAGGGTACCGTTGAAGAACTGCGCGGGACAGCGGGGCGTATCTACGAAATGCGTCTGAAAGGAGAACCGGAAGCCTTCCTTGCCGAACTGGAGAAGGACGGTTGCCGGCGGCTGCCCTCGCATAACGATCACCTCCGTATTTCTTTCCCGGACGATTGGGATACACCACGGATCTTTCATGCGGCGATGCTTCATGAGGTGCAGATACGTCACCTGACGCCGGTCCGCCACACACTGGAGGATATCTTTATGCATTCCATCGAAGGAGGAGAACATGCCGATCTATGACTTGGGTTACCGTCACTGGAAAGGCGGCTCTCTCTCTTCCGGTCGTTGCAGCTGGGCCATTGCCAGAACCGGAATTATGACCTTTCTCCGGCGGCGCAATTTTCTCGTCCTGTTGCTGTTGTCCTTTATACCCTTCGTTGTCCGGGGAGTTATGCTCTACGCCTTCTTCTTCTCCGAACAACTGGACATCAAGATTCCCTTCTTTCGCCTGGATTCAAAGTTCTATTTCGATTTTCTGACCTGGCAGCTTTTCTGGATTTTCGCCATGGCCCTCTATATCGGTTCGGGCCTGATCGCCAACGATCTGCGCTGTAATGCCCTGCAGATCTATTTCTCCAAGCCCCTCACCCGCATGGACTATCTCCTGGGAAAACTGGGGATTCTTTTCTTCTTCGTCCTGTTGGTAACCCTGCTTCCCGGTCTGTTCCTCTGGCTGTTGCACCTGATGTTTGCCGGAAGCTGGGAGGCCTTGCAACAGAATGCCTGGATCGGTTTGTCCATCCTGGTTTATTCCTTGATCCTGGCACTGGTCAACGGCTTGCTGATGCTCGCTTTTTCCTCTCTCAGTCGCAACAGTCGCTTCGCCGGGCTGGTCTTTTTCGCCGTCTATTTCTTCAGCGAATCGGTATACGGAATTCTCCGGGTAGTGAGTCGGGACACGAATCTGGCCTTCTGTTCCCTGAAAAACAATTATCTGCGGATCGGGGAATTCCTCTTCGACCGGCCCAGCATCTATAACATGGCGGTGTGGCCGTCCGTCCTCATACTCATGGCCTTGACTCTAGGATCCATGGCCGTTCTTCTCTGGAGGATCAAACCGGTGGAGGTGGTCAAATGAATGCAGCCCTGGTGACGGTCGAAAAGGTTTCCAAGTGGTATGGTCAGGTCATTGGAATCAATGAAGTCAGTCTGGAACTGCATCCGGGCGTGGTCGGACTCCTGGGACCCAATGGTTCGGGGAAATCGACTCTGATGAAACTGGTCACCGGTCAGCTTCGTCCGGACAAAGGTGAAGTGAAAGTTTTTGGCGAAACCATCTGGAACAATTGCCGGCTCTATCGGCGTATGGGTTTCTGTCCGGAACAGGATTCCTTCTACGAAAGGATGACCGGGAGACAGTTTCTGACCGCTCTTTCTCGGCTGCACGGTCTCAGCGAGAAGGAATCGACCGACAAGGCGGCCGAGATTCTGGACCGGCTATTCCTGACGGAAGCGGGAGATAAGAAGATAGCCGGTTACAGCAAGGGAATGCGCCAGCGTGTCAAACTGGGGCAAGCCTTGATGAACGATCCGGAGTTGTTGCTGCTGGACGAACCTTTGACAGGGATGGACCCTTTCGGTCGCACCAAAACGATCCGCTTCATCAGGGAACTGGCCAAACAGGGGAAAATGATATTGGTATCCAGTCATATCCTTCACGAGGTGGAGGCGATGACCAATGAGATCCTGCTGATGCACCAGGGGCGTATCCTGGCGGAAGGGAATGTCCATGCCATCAGGGAATTGATCGATAAGCATCCGCATCGTATCTTTATCCGCTGCCGGGATTATCGAAGTCTGGCCACCTGCCTGCTCGGCCATGAGGATGTGATCAGTGCCCGTCTGCTGCCGGAAGAGGGTGCTGTGGAAGTGGAAACCTGCCGGCCGGATCAGTTTTATGGACGACTGCCGGTCCTTCTGGAAGAGAACCGGTTCGTGGTGGAGGAGTTGACCTCTCCGGACGACAACCTGCAATCCGTCTTCCAGTATCTGGTCAAATGAGGGAGAGGGAAGGGAATATAAAGAAATGAAACGCTATGCCGCGTCGCTATGGGTCGTCATCGAATTGACTTTCGATCAGCTGCTGTGGAGCCGGAAGACGCTGTTTATAGAGGCATTGGCGCTGCTTCCGCCGATGATAGCCCTGGGCTGGAGAATCCTGATCGCCAGCGGTATCGCCCGTCCTCTGGTTTCCGCCGGCGGTTTGTTTTCCGCCATGATGGTGACTGCCTATCTGCAATTCCTTTTATTGATGGTATGTCTTTTTTACGGAACGGCCCTGGTCGCCGATGAAGTGGAGAACAAAACCCTTACCTACCTCACCACCCGGCCTGTTCCCAAGGCCCTTTTGTTGTTGGGAAAATACCTGGCCTTCCTGCTGATCGGTATAGGCATTATGTTTCATTCCATTCTCCTGAACTATTTGATCCTCTATTCCTCGGACGGCTGGATGCGGATTTTTACCGGCAGCGGGACCTTGTTCAAGGACCTCTCGGTGATCTTACTGGGTCTGATGGCTTATGGTGCCATTTTTTGCTTTCTCGGTGCCTCCACGAAACGGCCGCTGGTGATAGGACTCATTTTTTGTGCCGGATGGGAAAGCCTGATCACCTATCTTCCGGGCATGACCCGCAAGTTGACCGTCATGCACTTTCTCCAGTCCCTGTTCCCGCATGTTTCCGGGCAGGAAATGGCTCTGATCTTCCCCAACCAGAGTGCCGGAATCGGGGAAGCGCTCTTCATGCTCACCTTCTATGCGGCCGTGTTCCTGGGCTTGAGTCTGCATCAATTCTCCCATCGCCAGTATCTCTTCGATCAATAAATCGGTACCTGTTTGCGGATGCCCGGTAAAATCCTTCTTTTATTTCTCAGCCGGCACGACAATGCCTATTCGTTGAATGCCATTGCCGGCGCGGTGGAATCGACGGCGACGCTGGCCGGGGTGGAGACCGAGTTTGCCAAGAGCCTGCTCGAAGCGGAAGAGAAGATCGACCGTTTCCTGCTGCAAGGCTTTTGCCGGGTGATTGTGGCCTGGTCGTTCTGTTCCGCCGATTTTTCCCGCAGAAGCAAGGAATTGAAGAGACTGAAGAAGCGGTTCCCCCACGCTCCTATCCTCCATTTTGCCGGCGGACCGCACCCCAGTGCCGAACCGGAGCAGACACTGACAGAGGGATTCGATTATGTCGCGGTCGGCGAAGGGGAAAGGACCGCTGTGACTTTTCTGGAAGCCATGTTGCACGGCGAAGATACCAGCACTCTTCCCGGGATCTCCACCAGAGTCGGTGACCGGATCCTGCATAACGGCAAAGGCGAGGAGGTCGATCTCGATGCCTTTCCGCCCTTTCCCTTGCGTCATAACCGATTTCAGCCCCTGGAGATCACCCGCGGATGTCCTTTCGCCTGTCGTTATTGTCAAATCTCCTATCTCTTTTCTCCTCGTTTCCGTCACCGGTCCGTAGAGGCCATCGGGCATTGGGCCAGGATCATGAAGCGGGCCGGACTCAGAGACATCCGTTTCGTATCTCCCTCTTCTCTATCCTACGGGTCAAACGATCGCACCCTGCGGCTGGAAAGCGTCGGTCGATTGCTGGAAACGGTCCGATCCATTGTCGGCAACCGGGGGAAGATCTATTTTGGGACATTCCCCTCGGAAGTACGCCCGGAACATGTTACCCGGGAGTCGCTGCGATTGTTGAAGACCTATGTGGACAACGACAATCTTCTGATCGGGGCTCAGGCAGGGACGGATCGTCTATTGCAGGCCTGTCATCGCGGGCACACGTTGGAGCAGGCGGTAACGGCGGTACGTTTGGCCGTGGAGTATGGTTTCAAGCCACAGGTCGATATCATCTTCGGCCTTCCCGGAGAGAAAACGGAAGAAGCGTATTCCTCCCTGCAACTGGCGGAAAACCTGGCCGGATACGGCGCCCGCATCCACGCCCATACCTTCATGCCGCTTCCGGGAACTCCCTGGAAGAAGATGCCACCGGGGAATCCCGAGGCGGCGATTCAGCGTCGTCTGAAACAGATGGCCGCCGAAGGGCAGGTTTTCGGCAAGTGGGAGGGACAGATACGGACTGCCCGCAGCCTCTCGCACCTTCAGGGACAGGTAAAGAAAACGTAATCACAGAGAGGCTGCCAATCCCACAGCAGGACGAGCATCGCAGAAAAACGTTCTGGGAATCAGACAGTGATCGTGCCTTCCAGATACAGGACTGCCTTTCCGGAAATCTTGACCCTCTCTCCGGCGTGAGTACAGAAAAGCTCGCCGCCGCGCCGGGAAACCTGAAGGGCATGCAGGTCCTTTTTTCCGAGTGCATCCGCCCAGTAAGGAACCAGGACACAGTGGGAAGAACCGGTCACCGGATCTTCCGGAACTCCGACCCGGGGGGCGAAGAAGCGGGAGACAAAATCGCACGTTTCGCCCGCTGCGGTGATGATCGTTCCGCGATAATCCAATCGATTCAGCGCGGGGAAATCGGCCCTGACCTCCCGGACCGTCTTTTCGCTGTCGAGCAGTACCAGGAGGTCTTCGGCAGAGCTGCACACCTTTAGGGGGACGACCCCCATCGCCTCCCTGAGCCCATCGGGTTGAACGATGGGACGGGCGGGCCTTGCCGGAAAATCCATGCACAGAAGATCCTCATGTCTCTCTACGACGAGTTGTCCGCTCCGGCGTGTTTGAAACCGTATCCCTGGCGTCGGCCAGTCTTTTATGGCAAACAGGACGAAGGCACTCGCCAGAGTGGCGTGTCCGCAAAGGGCGACCTCGGAGGTCGGAGTAAACCAGCGAAGATCGAAGCCGTCTTCCTTCCGCACCAGGAAAGCGGTTTCCGACAGATTGTTTTCAAAGGCAATGTCTTGCAGCATTCCATCCTCGATCCACTCCTCCAACAGGCATACGGCGGCGGGATTGCCGGAGAAGACTTCCGAAGTAAAGGCGTCCACTTGATACATGGGTATTTTCATATTCTTCCTGTTTGGCGGTTCAAGTTTTGCTTTGTGCCGGGCAGGCATTATCCGGTTCGTTCCGGTGGTCGGCACGGTAATCGATGACCTGCACCTTTTCCAAGGTAACCAGTCCTCCCTTCATCATCTCGTCCAGAGAAGGCAAGAAACTGCGAATCTTCTCCTCTCTGTCGACAATTTCTATAACCAAAGGCAGGTCCATGGACAGGCGGAGGATTTTGGAAGTGTGCAGTCTGCTGGATTTGCCGTAGCCCATGGGACCCCGCAGGACGGTGGCGCCGGCCAGATGCGCTTCGCGGGCTTTCAGCACGATGGCTTCATAGAGAGGTTTGTGATGCCACTGATCTGTTTCGCCGATAAAAATTCGTAACAGCATCGCTTCCTGAGGGATATGCATTTCAGTTGCCCTTTAGGATATCGAGATTTGCCGCCAGCAGGGATCCGGCCCAGACACCGACCAGGCAAAAGGTCACAGAAAGAAAAATATTGGCTCCCACCCGAAACCACTCTCCATCCTGGGCAAGGGTAAGAGTTTGCAGACTGAAGGAGGAAAAGGTCGTATAGCCTCCGCACACCCCGATCATGACAAACTGGCGGACCGAGGGACTTACCAGCCATCGCCCATCGGGACCGGTCAGAGTGGCGAAGAATCCTATGATGAAGGAACCAAGGACATTGACAAAGAAAGTCCCCCAGGGGAAGGTGTCGCCAACATGCCTTGCGACAAACCCGGAACACCAGAATCTGGCCACGCTGCCCAGTGCCCCGCCGATTGCCACCCAAAAATATCCGCTCATAACTCCACTCAGGAAAAGTCAGTTTTTGCCGGCCATTATCGTTATGAGTCGGAAACTCGATAGGGATGTTTCCAGGGAGAACGGTAGGCGCGTTGCAACAACCTGGCGGCGTCTGGATGGTCGAGGATTTCTTCCGATTTGGCGTCCCATCGGATCCGGGACCCGGTATCGTAGGCGATCATGGCCAGTTTGACGCTGACGGTCGATTGATGGGCGTCTTCGATCCGGCATGTCGGTTGGACCCGTTTTTGTACCGCTTCGAGAAAGTCGGCCATGTGCAGGACCGCGGCGTCCGACTTGGCTTCATGGCGCACGCGCTCTTTGCCTTTCCCTTTCGGGATGACCATCCAGTAGTTGTCGGTCACGAATACGGTTTCTTTTTCAGCATAAAAGAAAAGTCCGTTGGCGACCTCCGGAGCATACTCTTCCGCTCCCCAGATTCTGTGCCGCCAGGTAACGGGGCATCGTTCGAATTCGAAATGAGCGGTCAGAACGTCGGGTGTGGTGATTCGGTCCTTGAGGTAGTATAAGCCTCCCTGGGCCGAGACGGTATGCGGCATGGATTCGCCCAAAATCCAGCGGGTGGCATCCATCAGATGAATGCCCCAGTCGACCAGGTGACCATGTCCGGTGGTTTTTTCCAGGCGCCAGTTCATATGGCCGACTTGCGGGCAGTAGGGGATCTTGGGGGCCGGACCGCACCACAGGTCCCAATCGAGGGTTGACGGAGGCGTTTGGGGAGTGGCATCTTTAATCCCTGCCGTATAGTGGATCTGGGCATCGACGCAGATGATGCGCCCGGCGGCTCCCGTCTGCAGATAATCGCGAGCCTGTTGGAAACCGGCGGCATGACGGCGCTGAAAACCGATTTGGACGATACGGCCGCTTTTACGGGCCGCTTCCACCATCGCCCGGCTTTCCCGTATGTCGTAGGCCAGGGGCTTTTCGCAGTAGATATCCAATCCTTTCTCGCAGGCGGCAATAAACTGCAGGGCGTGCCATTGAGGCGGGGTGGCGATGATGACCGCTTCTAGGCCGGGTGTTTGCAGCAGGTCGGTGTACAGCTTGAAGGTCCGAGGACGCTTGCCCTGCAGTTTCTCCACTGCTTCGGCAGACCGGTCGAGATGGTCGCTGTCCACATCGCAAAGGGCCACAATTTCCACCCCTCCGGCCTTGCATGCGGATTGCACATCGACCATGCCGTACCAGCCGCAGCCGATGAGTCCGATCTTCCGTTTCCGATCGTCCTGAACGATCGGGGATAGTCCGGCGGAAGTCCTTTCGGGGACAGACCCTGCAACGGCAAAGACGGCAGTAGAGGTGTGTATAAAATGACGTCGATCGATTCTTTTCATGGTGTTGTCGATTGTTGGATGCCTGATGGTTGATACCTGCCGTTATACGGCGCTTCTATACCTAGGATACTAAACAAGGGGATCGGCTTTTGTCAACCGAACGGTTCACGGCCGGTCAGCGAAAAGCCGAAAAAAGAGTGTTACAATCTCTGTGCCGGTCGACGATCCCGTCCGGAGAGTGTCCGGATCGAATGAGAGGCAAGTCGGCTGGAGAATGATCGGAATCCAAACCACCATATGCAGGGAAAGGCATAGAGAAAGAATGAATACAGGGTTGCTTCTTATCGACATACAGAACGATTACTTCCCGGGAGGGAAAATGGAACTGGAGGGAAGCGAGGCGGCGGCACAAAGGGCTTCGGAGCTGCTCTCTTTCTTCCGTCAACAATCCTTGCCCATTTTCCATGTTCAGCATATTTCCCGCCGACCCGGGGCTTCCTTTTTCCTGCCGGATTCCTTCGGTGCGGAAATCCACTCCCTGGTAAGGCCGCAGGAAGGGGAAATTCTGGTGCAAAAGCAATTCCCTAACAGTTTTCGGGACACCGATTTGCTGGTCCGCCTGAAGAGTCAGGAAGTCTCCCGTTTGGTTGTGGCCGGAATGATGACACACATGTGCGTACATGCGGCAGTCCGCGCGGCCGTCGACTACGGGTTGGAGTGCCGGGTAGTTGCCGATGCCTGTGCCACTCGGGCATTGCAGTATGGAGATCGCCTCGTATCCGCACAGGATGTGCAGGCTGCCTTCCTGGCCGCTCTGATCGGCACGTATGCGAAAGTATTTCAAACCCAGGACATCTTGCGTGGGCGTTGGGATTGACTTTTCCCGGCTTGCCGTCGGTCCGGGTTAATTCCGGTCCGGCAGTTGAACCTTCCGTCGATACGGTTTATCCTACTTTTTGTTCATCGGATGAAAGGAGCCTGAAAATTGCTTCGGTGGATCTGTCTTCTGACCTTATGCTTGATGACCTTGATACAACCGCAGGGTGGGAGTGCTGCGGTCGCGTCCACCGCACCGGCCGAATACACCTTTCGCACGGTTCATCGTTACCCTCATGATCCCAAGGCCTTCACCCAGGGGCTGGCTTTTCACGATGGATATTTGTATGAAAGCACCGGCATCCACGGGCAATCGAGTCTGAGGCGGGTAGAACTGGAAACCGGAAAGGTCCTGCAAAAGGTGGATTTGGCCGCTCAATATTTCGGGGAAGGCTTGACCTTCTGGAAAGAACGGATTATCCAGCTGACCTGGACCAATGGGGTCGGATTCATCTACGACAAGGATTCTTTTCAGATGGAGGACCAATTCCGTTACACTACGGAGGGCTGGGGGATCACGTCCGACGATTCCCGCTGGATCCTCAGTGACGGTACCAGTTATCTTTACTTCCTGGATCCGGAGAATCGCAGAGTGGAAAGGTGGCTGGAGGTAAAAGAGGGAACCAATTCCATTCACCAGCTCAACGAGCTGGAATATATCAAAGGAGAAGTCTTTGCCAATATCTGGCAGCAGGATCGTATCGCGCGCATCTCGCCGGTGAGTGGGCAGGTACTCGGATGGATCGACCTCAAGAATCTGCTTCCGTTGCCGGATCGGCAAAATACCGATGTGCTCAACGGGATCGCCTATGACGACAAAGGGAATCGTTTGTTCGTTACCGGCAAGTATTGGCCCTATTTATATGAGATCCGATTGATCCCCAAGGAGAAAACCCACCGGATTCGGTCCTGATTGCCATACACAATAATGAAAAAAAACCTTTGCCGGCCGGAATTTTTTTAGTAACGTATAGCATTCAAAAAAAAAGTAGGCATTCAACACTTCAACGTTTGTAAGGAGGATTGCCAGATGAAAACTGGTTTTTTTAAGTTTGCCGTCCATGTTTCCTTTTTATTCTTTTTATGCTTTCTGTTGCGAGGCATGGCCCAGGACCCTGTGCAGATACCGGCTGGAATTCCGGTAGAATCCGAATGGGTATATGGTAAACATTTGGAAGTGGTAGAGGGAATCATGAAACTCCCGGTGGGTGAACGGGAGGCAAAGCTGGACGGTTTCATGAAAGCCGTCAATCCGAAAGCAAAGATCGTCCAGTATTTTCCGGCATTCTATTCTCAGATCCTGGAGGAATACAAGAAAGCCGGGCAAAACGACAAAGCAAGTGCTCTGACCGCAAAAATGACCAGCCTGTTCCCTAACCTGGAGGGACCGGAAAAGAAGATGATCAAAGCATACCAGGCGAAAAACTTTGCCGAGGCCATCACCTTAGGGGAACAGATATACGCCTCCAAACCGGATGGGCAGGTAGCGGCGATATTGGCCGAATGCTACATATCGACCAACAATTCCGCCAAGGCCGCCGAATATGCCCCTAAGGCGATCGAAACACTCGGACCGGAAAAGGGGATCGGGCTGATTGCCTGGCTGGGCGAATACTATTACACGCAGA
Organism: uncultured Acidobacteriota bacterium; assembly: GCA_964617125.1. Classification (GTDB taxonomy): domain Bacteria; phylum Acidobacteriota; class UBA6911; order CAINFC01; family CAINFC01; genus CAZTVS01. The sequence goes on along the minus strand of CAZTVS010000002.1, from coordinate 47,548 downwards.
AAAACATAGACAAATCGGTAGAGTACTATAACCTGATGCTGCAGACCTTCCCCAACAATCCTCCCGCAGGCTGGACGGACGATCATTGGAAACCGAAAAAGGTGGCTGCTTATGCGGCCAAGATGACCTCCGCTTACCAGAAGAAGGATTATGCCGGTGCGGTGCAGAATGGCACAGAGGCGGTGAAAATCTATCCGCAGAACGACTATGCCTACTTCCTCATGGGTATGAGTCAATGGCGCCTGCAGGACCTGGACAACGCCATGGCTTCCTTCGCCAAAACGGTTGTACTGGGCAAAGCTACGGCTGCCAAGGCCCGGGAGTATCTGGAACAGATCTATAAGCCGCGAAACAAGAACACCCTCGACGGGCTAGATAATCTGTTGAATAAAGCTAAGGCGGATTTACAGCTTTAACCTGTGTTTTCCGATTGCCGACGGATGGGGGCGAAAACGCTTCGCCCCTATCCGTTGTATTTCAAGATGCTGATGGTGGCATCGTCTTCCCATGGGATTCCGCCGCCAAAATCACGAACCACGCCGACGATGCGATCGATGAGAACGGAAGCGGAACTCGTCTTGTCCTTCTGAATCATCTCCTTCAATCGCTCGACGCCGAAGAGCTCTCCTGCCGGATTTCTCCTCTCGATGATTCCATCGGTGAAGGCCACGAGGAAATCGCCCTTTTTCATGCAGGCAAAACCTCTGCGGAAGCGGGCCTCGGCCAGGGGTCCGATGACTGTGCCGCCGATGGTCAATTCCTGGACGGTACTCTGGCTGAAGAGAAGGGGCGGTTGGTGTCCGGCATTGACGTACATCAAATTGCCGTTGTCCTCCATCTCTACATAAAAGAGGGAAACAAAACGGCTCGATAAACGGCTGCGATGGATGACACGATTCAGTTTATTGAAGACATGAGTGACCTTGAATTCCTTTTCCAGGCCCATGCGCAGACCGATCACCAGGTCCCGAACCAGCAAAGCGGCCGGCAATCCGTGTCCGCTGGCATCTCCGATGGAAAACCCGAGGATCTGCGTGTCCAGGGAGTAATAGTCGAAGAAGTCGCCACCCACCTCTTCCGCCGGTATGCTCAGACTGGCGATATCGTATCCGGGGAAGTTGGGGGCGCGCGAGGGCAACAGGCTTTTTTGAATTTCCGCCGCCTCCCGGAAAGTACCGCGGAGCCGGCTTTCCACCAGACGGGATCCTAGAGCGGCACGGACCGTGTTGAGCAGAAAATCGAGTTCTTCCCGGTTCCAGCCCGAATTCAGAACAAAGAAGATCAGAAAACGGTCCGGGGTTTCTCCCAGCGCCATACCGGCGGAAGCCTGAAAAGGAAAGGATTGGTTTTGCGTCGGGGATTCTTTGCGATTGGGATCGGGGAAGATATATACGAGATGCTCGAACACCAGCTTCACCGGAAGACTTTTAGGATGAAGCAATTTACTGGGGAGCGATTCGATACAACCTATGTAGTCGACCAGGCTGAAACGGGTCCGCCTCTCCTGGTAAAGAAAAACCGCTTCCAACCGCAGATCGTCCCGGAAGGTGGTATAAAGATCGTCCAGAAAGACCCGTAATAATTGCCTTTGAGACGAATCGGGAGGGAGATTACTAAAGAGAGCGTCCAGCCGTCGGTATAGCAGTTTGGCATCTTGTTGAAAATCGTTTTCCGGCACGATAGGAGCTCCTTCTCTTTCTTGATGACTGGAGGTAATAATGATGATAATGTCTTTACTTCGAAAACCGGGAAGATGTATTTTAACCTAAAAATAGAAAGGAGTCGTTTTTATGAAAAGAAGGAAACTCGCCGGTGCGGCGGTCCTGTTGTTGCTGCTCTTCGGGACCTGTGTGTTGTCGGCGCAAAATACCAAGTCCTTTTTGGGCAAATGGGACATTATGGCCCAGACGGAAAAAGGCGTCTACGTGTATTGGCTCGAAGTGAAAATGGAAGGGGGAAAGCTCGCTGGTGACTTTCTCAATCGCGGCGGCAGCGTATTCCCCTTACCTGAGATCTCGTTGCAGAAAAACGAACTTGTTTTTGCCTATGGGGCCGACCCAAAAAATCCGGAAAAACCCAAGCAGGTCCACCGGGCGGTGGTGAAGGGGAAAAAGCTGATGGGCGTTCTGGATACCGGGAAAGAAAAGATTTCCTGGGTGGGAGTTCGTCCTCCCCAATGGAAAAGCTACAACGCCAACGGTGCTCATAAATACGGTCCACCGGTCGAGCTTTTCGACGGGAAAAGTCTGACGGGGTGGTCTTTGCAATATCCTGCCCGACCATCCGGCTGGACGGTGGTTGACGGAATTGCAGAGAATGTACCGAGTGCCAATAATCTCATCTCTCATCAAAAATTCCTGAATTTCAAGATACAGGTGGAATACAAACTGGGGGCTAAAAGCAACAGCGGTATCTATCTGCGGGGCCGCTATGAACTGCAGGTCCTGGATGATGCCGGAAGCCCTGTCAACAAACATGGACACATGGCCGTTTATAGCCGGGTGCCTCCCAATACCAACGCCAGCAAACCTGCCGGAGAATGGCAGTCCATGGAAGCTGTGGTAGTCGGAAATCGGGTTACTGTGTCACTCAACGGCGTGAAAGTTCACGACAATGTCGTGCTGGAGGGGATAACCGGCGGCGCTCTGGATGCCAATGAGGCAGAACCAGGTCCCGTTATGATACAGGGAGATCATGGCCGCATCTGGATCCGTCGGGCAACGGTTACTCCAATTCTTTAAGTTTTTACCGGACCCCCGCTGGGTGCCGGTCGTCATGAAATAAAATAGTATCCGAATCCGGGACCACCGGTTTCTGGCGGTATTCCCCTCTGGGAGAGGCTTTCAGAGGTGGTACCGCCATTTTTTTTCCGGCTACGATCGTGAAGATCTCCTGAATGCAGAAAAAAGGTTGAAAAAATGTGACGGGTTACCTATAAAAAAAGGATATGTAAAAAATTATTTATTTATGGTATGTTATTGTCAATCTAGTAGTGTAATATATAAATGCATGGATCAGGGGAGAAATCCCCGCGCTCTAGCTGGAGGCCAATACGATGTCGACGTAGGAAGCAAGGGAAGGAAGCTTCTGAAAGTTTGGGCCAGCGATATGGACATCCTCCCCGGATGTCGAATATTTTGTGTTCATGGAATGGAAAGGAAGGAAGTTATGAAAGGTAGTTTTTCCCAGAATGCGGGGAAAACGAAATGGACGGCGTTGCTCTGCCTGGTCTATCTTTTCGTTTCCTCGTTACCCCTTTGGGCCGCTTCCGGGAATCAGGAAGACCTGACATTCATGCCGGGCCGTAGTGAGTATCCGGAACTGATGGCCAGAGTCCAAGCGGAAGGGACGGTTCGTGTTATGGTCGCTCTCAAGGCTAGCGTTGCCCGCAGCACCGAGGCAACCCTTGAGGCCATCAATGCACCCAAGACCGCCCTTGCAGTTGCTCAAGACTCGGTGCTGAATTCTTTAAAGAACTATAAAGAAGTCAAGAAATTCCAGTTCATCCCCTATATGTCTCTGGAAGTGGATGCCACGGGATTGACTGCTTTGGCTTCTTCCAAGCAGGTGGCGGCGATCGGAAGGGACAAGATTTTTTATCCCAGTCTTTCCGAGAGTGCTGCGCAAATCGGCGTTTCCAAGGCCTGGAGCATGGGAGGGACGGGAGCCGGACAGACAATTGCCATCATCGATACCGGTGTGGATAAAAACCATCCTTTCCTGCGCGGAAAAGTGGTCTCGGAAGCCTGTTTTTCGACGACGTATGCTCCATACAGCTCTACCAGTCTTTGTCCCGGTGGAGTGGGGGCCTTCGTCGGTACCGATGCCGGACTGCACTGCAGCACAACGATACAGGATTGCGAACATGGGACCCATGTGGCCGGTATCGCCGCCGGAAAAGGGAGATCCTTCTCCGGCGTTGCCAAGGATGCCAGCATCATCGCCATTCAGGCCGCATCCAAATTCAACAGCGATGCCATATGCCGGGACCGTCAGGCTCCCTGTGCCCTTTTCTATTCTTCCGATGTGGTAGCCGGTCTCGAACGGGTCTATACCTTGCAGCAGACTAGTGGCCTCAGAATTGCTGCGGTCAACTTCAGTGGCGGCTCCTCGGCCGTGTATCAACCCTATTGCGACAATCAGGATATCGATACGCAGGCGACCAAGGATGCTGTGGAGAAGTTACGCGAAATCGGTGTGGCTACGATCGTCGCCGCCGGAAACAACGGATCCGAGGATGGCCTGAGTGATCCTGCCTGTCTGTCCAACGTGATCAGCGTCGGTTCCACCGGTGACGGCAGCATGGGAAGCACCCGGGATGCCGTTTCCGATTATTCCAACTGTGCCACGTCGACTTCCGGCAAAGCAACCCCTTCTCTGATGGCTCCGGGAGAAGTGATTCTCTCCTCGGTTCCCGGGGTTGGTTTCAGTTATTTTCTGGGAACTTCCATGGCCTCTCCGCAAGTTGCCGGCGCCTGGGCCATCCTGAGGGCGGCGCGTCCGACGGCGACCATCGATCAGATCGCCTCCACTCTGGATACGACAGGATATCCGGTGACCGATGACAAATGCTCCTTGACCATCTCTCAGATTCAGGTAGATGCCGCCTTGCGCTCGCTTCTCTACGAAATTCCCGGCAGCACTACGATCACTACCGTTGTGACCACCACGGTCCCAACTACCACATCGTATTACCCGACCACGACGAATCCTAATCCCGGTGCACCCTATATCGTGGCAACACCTTCCTGGTGCGAAATACCGGCAGGACAAACCGTCTGCAGCGTTTCGCTGCAGGTTTACAATCCGGGGAACCGTTTGGTCCAGGTATGGTCGCGCAGTCCGGATTTCCAGGAAAGCCCGGTGACCGGTGTTTTCACAACCACCTATTTCGGGATCTCGGCCCCCTGGATTTCCGTCGGCAACTACACCTTCAATCTGTATGATGTCAGCGGTACCAGCCGCATCCTGTTGTCTTCTGCCGTCGTGACGGGAGTATCCTACTCTCCTTCCACCTCTACGCCGACAACCTCTACCTGGATGACGACCACGAGTTCCTGGTTGACGACCACCACTGCCTATGTACCGACGAGTACGACGACCACCTTACCGGCATCCGACCTGATGCTGAACATCAGCTGTCCTCGGGCTGCGCCTGGTGCTGACGTCGTGGTTCCGGTCAGTCTGACTACCGTGGTCTATGGGACCGGTCCAGTTTCCCTCCAGGGCGATTTAAGCTATGATCCTGCGTTGATGACCTACATCGGGGCAACGACGGGTCCGGCTGCCGTCAGTTCTTTCAAGGAGGTAGGGGTCGGTCTGCAATATCCGGGACGCCTGCGCTTCCTGGTTTCGGGCCAGAACCAGAGTGTCATCGGAGACGGGATCCTGGTTTATCTGACCTTCCGGGTCACCACCGGACTTCCCTCCGGGACAACCTTACCCATGATCTGTTCGGACACGCGGGCCTATAACCTGTTCGGCCAGATCATCAATCTGGGTTGTGCCAGTTGCAGTCTGCCCACCCAGGCTGCGGTAAAGCGAACCATGCGGTAGCTGTAACGACGTCTCCCTCCGGACGGAAGCGTTTGCGGCAGGGGAAGATCGATCTCAAAGCACCGGTCCTGCGGAAATATTTCGTAGGCCGGTGCTTTTTTCTTATTCGGATTTTAATGTATCATTAGATCTTTCCGATTTGGGAATCCTGAGTGTCCTTCAATCTTTTGCGGGAGTTACAGTCTATGTTTAAGAAAATCCTGAAACCGGTTTTATTGCCGGTGTTTTTCCTGGCTCTGATATCGATGAATGGCTTTGCTGCCGGTAAGATGAACTTCGCCCATATCGCAGATGGAGGAGGATACAAAACCACTTTCTTGCTGACCAATCCGGGGAGTGTGGCCACCACGGTACAGATTGTATTTTATGGCGATTCCGGTCAGCCTCTAAGTCTCACGATCGGGAGCACAACCGCCAATACCTTTACCTATAATCTGCCGGCCCGCGGTTCCCTGAAGATACAAACCTCGGGAACTCCCGCTGCGACGATACAAGGCTGGGCGCAAGTGTCGACCAATCCTGCCGTCAACATCAACGGCAACGCCATTTTTCAATATTTCCAGGGTGGTGTCCTTCAGGTAGAGGCGAGTGTTCCGGCCTGCGAAGCCCTGACTGCGGCTGACATCTATCTGGACGAAGACGGGTCCTTTACCGGTTTTGCCATAGCCAATCCGGAAACGACGGCCGCAAATGGGACTGTCTCCTTATATAGTACGGGTGGAGTTCTTCTGGGAAGCGTTCCCATTCCAGCCATTGCACCCAAAGGGCACCTGGCCAAGTTTGCCTTTGAATTGATCAGCAATGCCCCTTCCGGGCGTCTGGAGCTGCGCCTTACATCAGGCAGCCTCGCCATCACTGCCTTACGCTATGACCGGCCGGCCATGGCGGTCTTCAGCACCCTGAACGTGTCCAATCTGAGGGCTCCCGCTGCTTTCGGTCCGGTCCTCTTTGCCCTGAATCCGCAGACGATCAAAGCCGGTTCGGCTGCCTCTTCCTTCTTCGTTTCCGGTCTGAGGTTCCACGCCGGTTCCAAGGTGTACTGGAATGCGACCGAGCTGACAGTTACGGCAAGAAGTCTGGACACCATACCTCAAGTGCTCACCGTTTCCCTGCCGGCCAGCCTTGTTGCCAGTCCTGCTACGGCTGCGGTGAAGGTGGAAAATCCCGTAGGGAGCGGCAATGAAGGGACCTCCGGCACCTTCGACTTCTCCGTGACTCAGGTTGCCTATCCCTGATAGACAACCTTCCCCAACACCTAAAAGGAATGAGTAAAGAAATTCCCATCGGCTTTCTGATCTCCCGGACCGCCCACGAACTGAACAATCCTCTGGCCGCGGTGATCGGATGCGCCGAATTGCTGAAACGGAAGATGGAATCAGGGACTCCCGTGTCCATCGCCCTGGTGGAGGAAATCCTCAATCAGGCGGACCGCTGTCGCAGGGTCCTGAGCAGTCTGATACAGATTTCTATTCGCGACAATCTGCTGCTGCAAAAAACGGACATCAACGGCCTGGTCCGCGAGGCCCTGGGGAAACGTATTGCGGACGGAAAAATAGAGGGAATTACCGTTCATCTGGATCTGGATCCTTGCCAGCCGTCCGCCTATGTCGATTCGGACAAGCTGCTGAAAGTTCTTACGCTGCTGTTGGATAATTCCTTGCATGTGATTCGTGACGGGAAGAAGGACGGTAACATCTGGCTGCAATCCCGCCGACGGGAAAATGCCGTTTTTCTGGAGCTGAGAGACGACGGCCAACGTTTTTCCTTTCCGGACAAGGCATTCTCTCCCTTCGATGTGGAGCAGGAGAGCGATAAGCGGATCGGGTTGGGTCTGATGATTTGCAGCGATGTGGTGGAAAAGCACCAGGGGACGATCGAGGCCGGCAACTGGGACAAGGGTGCCTTCATCCACATCCTTCTCCCTACGGGCATGGCAGAAGAACCTGCGCCGTAGCATCTTCCGGGACCGCCATACCCCGGTAGGGCACAGCATAAATACAGATAGCCATCTTCTCTGGGATGCCGGCTGCAGGCGGAACTCTCAGGCAAATCCCTGTCAGTTCGCTTCGGCGGCGGGGTTCAATACGTAAACACTGCCGTCGACGATCGGATCCGTTTCGTGGAAAAATTGCAAGTGCCGGATCATACGCTCATCCAGCCGGGTGTTCTGCACTACCAGTTTGATTCCGCTGATGGTGACCACATCCTGAGCCAGAACCATCCCCGGTTGTATTTGCAGCAGACTGATACGGTAGATCTGTTCCGGATGGAGTAGTCCTTGAATCTGGATATATAAGTGGAGCTGCTGCAGAACTTGCGGATCGTAGAGGGTCCCGGAAAACCCGTCGAGACCATCCGCTCCGGAAAGGTCGCGGTCACAGCAACGGTTGACATAATCGACGGCTACACGCAAGATTCTGGATCCCAGAGGTATTTCCGTGCACTGCAGGTGATCCGGAATCCCTGTACCATCAAAATTTTCCAACTGGTGACGTACAATCAATGCCGTATTTTTCAACCGGGTAACCTGCGAAAGACTCAATTCCCCCAGGGTGGGATACTGCCGGTATTGGACAAAGCGGCTTTCTTCCTCCTGGCCGGTGGGATCCTTGAGGATGGGGTCGGGAAGGGCCAATTTCCCCACTTCGTGCAACAATCCGGCCATCTCCACATCCCTGATCTCTTCGGAGCTCAAGGAGAGGTGCTCGGCGATCCAGCGGGAAATCTCGGCAATGACGTGTACCCGGGAGGAAACGTTCGGAAGACGGTGTTCCATGATCTGGGTAAGGAGGCGGGTCAATTCGATGATCTCTCTCTCCAGCTCGGCATTGATTTCCTCCAATTTTTTCCGCTCTTCGTTGACCGTGTTCTGTAGGTCTTTGATTCGGAGATAAGATCGGATTTTGGCGCGGAATTCGGCAAATTCGATCGGTTTGGAGAGGAAATCGTCCGCGCCCACTTCCAGGGCATGTACTTTTCTGGCCAGATCGCTGTACCCGGTGATCATAACAACCATGGGAGAATTCAGCGGATTCATGGTCTTCAGCCGGCGACAGATTTCCAGACCTTCTCCATCCGGCAGATTCCAGTCGAGAAGTGCCAGCTGGAAGTTCCATTGATGGAGCTTACTCTCCGCTTCCTGAATGCTATAGGCCGTTACCGTGTGGCAATTTTCAAATTGTCCCAGCAGCCGGGTTACCAGTTCGACGATGACCTCGTCATCATCCATCACCAGTACATAGTAGGGTTCTTTGGCAGTTTCGTTCATGTCGATAGCTACTCGTGTTTCAGGATTCGGGCTTTTCCGCTTGGGATGGTTCTTGTTGTTCGGGCGGCGGACCCGGTTTGGCTTCCCCTTCCTGAGCAGGTTTGGCGGTATTCTCCCCTTCCATTTTTTCTTCGGGGACCGCGATGGTGTAACGCATCAGGAAGCTGACCCGGCGATTACGGGTGTCCATGGGATTATCGGGGATCAACAATTGGCGATCGGCATAGCCCCTGACCGCTTCGATTTTTTCCTGAGGAAATCCAGCCTTTTCCATAATGCGACGGGCGGCATTGGCCCGATCGGCTGACAGTTCCCAATTACCGTAGGCGGCCCCGGGAGAAAAGGGACGGCTGTCGGAGTGTCCTTCGATGGCCAGCGGGTTGGGAAGTGCCGCCAGTTCCCGGGCAATCATACCGATAAGTTCTACGGTCGCCTGCTTCGGGGCTGCGCTCCCTACCTGGAAAAATTCATTGTTCTGCTTGTCCGGCAGATCGATGCGCAGGCCGTCTCCGGTCATTTGGATACGTATTTGATTTGCCAGGTCCTTCAGTTTGGGGGCTGTAGCAATTTTTTTTCTCAGATTCTGGGCCCGCTCCTGCAGGAACTGCTCTTCCAGTTTGCGTTTCTGAATCAGGGCGTATCGTTCGGCCTTGGCGCTGCTGGAAAGGGCTTCGATCGGCACCTCCCGCTCCAGCGGTTGTGTGCGTTCACCCGGAAGTATGCCGTATCCTCCTTCTTTCCACACCCCGGGCTTCTGGAAATAACGAGAGATGCTCTGTTTCATCTGGTCGCTCTGCCCCAGAATCCACAGAACGATAAAAAGAGCCATCATGGCGGTGACGAAATCGGCGTAGGCGACCTTCCAGGCCCCGCCATGGTGTCCGCCATGCCCTTTGACCTTTTTGACGATACGAATCGGTTGTTGTACGTTGGGATTCATATGGCTGCTCTTCCTGATCGCCGGTCTGTCAATGTATAAAATCTAGCCATGGCCTGTAAGCAAGATCCCGTTCGGAATCAGGCTCCACCCGGCTTACCCTTCACCGAAGTTTCCATTTCGTTCCAGGTGGGACGAAAGGCCTGCAGAATGCTGCGGCGCCCGAATTCGATGGCGATCAGCGGCGAAGCCCCTTTGGCGTAGGCGACCAAAGCGGTCTTCATGCATATGATGTATCGACCCTCCCCCTGAGCTCCATTTTCCATGTTGGAAGCGATGGGACCGACGAAACCATAGGCCAGCAGAACTCCCAGGAAAGTGCCTACCAGGGCCGCTGCGACATGGTGGCCGACTTCTGCTGCCGATCCGCCGATGGATCCCATGGTGATGATGATTCCCAGAACGGCGGCCACGATTCCCAGTCCGGGGAGTGCATCCCCCACTTTATTGACGGCGGCGGAGGGTTTTAAAACCTCCTCGTGATGGGCTTCAATGTCGCCATCCATCAGGGCTTCCAGCTCCATGGGAGGCAAACCGCCGCTGATCATGATCTTGAGGGAATCGGCCAAAAAGGAGACGGCGTGATGATTGGATAGAAAATGAGGATATTTTTTAAAGATCTCGCTTTTCTCCGGTTCCTCCGCGTGTGATTCCAGAGACATCAAACCGCCCTTCCTTCCGGCTTGGAAGACCTCGAACAGCACTTTGAGCAGTTCCAGGTAGTTTTCTTTGCTGACCGTTTTCCCGGTGAAGACGGCCGTCAGCTGCTTGGACATCAGTGAGAGTACGTTGCCCGGTGTCGATACCAGTACGGAACCCACTGCGGCACCGACGATGGTGATGAATTCGGCGGGTTGGAGAAGTACGGCGAAGTTGCCTTTGGCCAGGCCAAAACCTCCGGCGACCGCGCCGATTACGATGATAATTCCAATGATCGCAATCATGCTGCTCCTGTATGATCGGTGAAAGAAATTGCAATAAACAGCGTACTCGCTATTATTTTACAGCAAAACCGTTCGGTATGCCTGAGGCTTCGGAATATGGATCGGGAATTGGGTTTCCGCAGGCGACATGTTAAAATTCACCTCCAGGAATTTTTCCATATGGCTCCAGTGATCGAAACGGTAAATCTTGCCAAAGTCTATCGGACCGGCTTTTGGAAGCAGCGCAAAGTCAAGGCCCTGGAAGGATTGACCCTCCAGGTGGAAGAAGGGGAAATTTTCGGCTTTCTTGGACCCAACGGTGCCGGAAAAACCACGACCTTGAAGCTGTTGATGCGTATCATCCATCCCAGTTCGGGGAAAGCCTTTATCTTTGGACAGTCTATCGGGCATCCCTCCATTTTCTCCCGTGTGGGTTACCTTCCGGAGCAACCCTATTTTTACGATTATCTGACGGCGGAAGAACTTCTTTTTTATCTGGGACGGCTGGCCGGAGTTCCACGGAAAGAGCTGAGTGTTCGCGTCCGGGAATCGCTGGAGACCGTCGGACTGTCTGCCGCCAGGAAAATCCAGCTACGCAAATTCTCCAAAGGGATGTTACAGCGTATCGGCCTGGCACAGGCCATCATCAATCATCCCAGGATCCTGTTTCTGGATGAACCCTTTTCGGGCCTGGATCCGATCGGCCGCCGGGAACTTCGGGATCTGGTATTGGAGTTGAATCGACAGGGAGTGACCATCTTTTTTTCCTCCCATATCCTTCCCGACATGGAATCCCTGTGCAAGCGTTATGCCATCATCCACAAAGGAGTCCTGCTGGAAAGCGGAAAGCTGCAGGAAGCCCTGGAACACGAAAGCCAGATCCTGGAGGTGGTGGTGGGCGGATTTCGTCGGGAAGATCTTCCTTCCATCGCCGACCTGGTGCAGGAGGTCAATTATATCGGGGATCGTCTGCGCTTTCTGGTACACAGAGATGCCGGTTTGACGAGAATCATAGAAACCATGGAACGTGCCGGGGCACGAATTTTGGCCATTCAGCCGGTACGACCCTCTCTGGAAGAGATATTTTTCCACCGTATCGAGGGGAATCTGCCGCCAAAAAAATCGGCCCCACGATCGGCAACCCCATGATTTTCCCTTGAGTCCCAAGTAACTGCATGACCATCTTTCTTATAGCCGGCAATACATTTCGAGAAAACGTCAGGGACAAGGTTCTGTACAATCTGGTCCTTTTCGCGTTATTGCTCATCATTTGCTCTCTGCTTCTGGGTCAGATATCCATCGGTTACGAGATGAAGATCATCGTCGACCTCGGTCTGACGAGTATTTCCCTGGTGGGCGTCCTCATCGCCGTCTTCATCGGTATCGGCCTGGTGTACAAGGAGATCGATCGGCGGACGATCTATAACATTGTCTCCAAGCCGGTTACCCGCCGGCAATTTCTTCTGGGGAAATTTTTAGGTTTGCTGATGACCCTGGGCGTCAATGTCGCTTTCATGGCTCTGGGAATCTTTGCTGCTCTGGTCTATCTCAGTTCCGGCTGGTATTGGGGGTATCTGAATATCCTTCCTGCAATCGTTCTGATCTTCATGGAACTGGTGCTGGTCACCGCCATCGCACTCTTCTTCTCCAGCTTTACCACTCCGGTCCTCTCCGCCGTCTTTACCCTTTGTATATGGCTGGCTGGACATTTCAACAGCGATCTGGTGGATCTGGCACGCATTTCCCAGTCACCTGCTATGGAATATACCTGCCGTGTGCTATATTATCTCCTGCCCAATTTCAGCAATTTCAAAATTGCCGCCGGCCGTCTGGTGATCCAGCAGGCCGGTTATATGGAGTCTCCGGACGCCATGGCGGTTTTGGCCGCCGCCAGCTATGGATTTCTCTACGCCGTGATCCTGGTTGTCGTGGCCGCGGGAATTTTTGAACGACGTGATTTTAAATGAAACGTGTTTGGGTCTGTTTTCTGATCGTTCTGGCTGCCTGGGGAGTATGGCAATGTCAGCTGCGGATCGATACTGTATCCGCCGGGCGGAAGCCGGATGAAGAGGCGTTGTATGTTTCCGACCCGGCCGTTATCCGGCGGTTGTGTATGCCCTATTCCAGCCTGGTAGCGGATTTCTACTGGCTGCGGACGATTCAGTATTACGGAGGAAAAGACCGCCTGCAAAAGGACGTAAGATACGACCTTTTGCAGCCTCTACTGAAAATAGTGACCGTGCTGGATCCTCAGATGATCCTGGTGTACCGGTTTGGGGCCATTTTTTTATCCGAGCCCAGACCGGTGGGTGCAGGAGATATTCCAGCCGCACTCAAATTGATCGACGAGGGAATAGCGCAAAATCCCGATGCCTGGAACCTGCTTTTTGATAAGGGGTTCATTTATTTTTGGCAACAGAAAGATTACAATCAAGCGGCGGAATGGTTTTTTCGTGCCAGCCGGCATCCGAAAGCCCCACCGGAAATCGAAGCCCTGGCTCGAAATACATTGGGCAAGCAAGGGGATATGGAAACGGCGGAAACTCTCTTGCGGCGTCAAGTGGACGATGCCCCCAATGAGAAGATGCGACAAAACGCTTTACGTAATTTGACGAATTTACGGTTTCATCGGGATCTATGGACCCTGGAATGGATGGTAGATCTTTTCCACCGACAGGAGGGTCGTTTTCCCGAATCTTGGCTTGACTTAATACGGAGAGGTTGGTTGAAGGAAACACCGAAAGATCCTTTGGGGAGGGACTTCCAATGGAATCCACAAGAGATGAGGGTGATCCCTTCTCCGGATACCGCCACCGGGATTTCGCCCCTTCCGGAGGGTTTTAAAAAAAATTTTCTGTCCCAGTTGGATCAGCGTATCAGGCCTGTACCCTCACGTTGAGACCCTCTCGGAAGATGAGAAACAATCAACCGCCCGCTTTATCGAAATGGTAGGCCCGATATTCCCTAATCTGTCTGCCGGCCGGTTGTGGCGACGTAATCGACCGGTCGATATGTGTAAGTTACAACAATTCTATCAAGGAGTGTCCAAGCTTGGATATCAGTTCTAACCCCGCCATCGTTCAAAGGATTTGCGCCGACACCGGAGCGCAGGAGAAATTCGTTCTGAACACCTTGTCTCTTTTCCTCGAAGGAGCTACGGTCCCTTTCATCGCACGCTACCGTAAGGAAATGACCGGGAACATGGATGAACTCAAGATCATCGGATTGCAGGAACGCCTGCAGTATTATCAGGGCTTGGAGGAGCGCAAGGAGGTCATCCTGCGGTCCATCGAAGAACAGGGTAAGCTGACCGAGGAGCTGCGCGACGAAATCCGGAATTGCTGGTCGAAAAGCGAATTGGAAGACCGCTATCTTCCCTATAAACCGAAACGGCAGACAAAGGCATCGGTCGCCATGGAGAAGGGGTTGGAGCCGCTGGCGCAATTCTTGTGGAAGCAGGAATCGGGTGAGGCAAGTATCGAGGAGTATGCCGCTACGTTCATCAAACCGGAACAGCCGGAAGAGATGATCAAAGGCGTAGCCGATGTAGAGGAAGCCATCGAGGGCGCCCTGCACATCATCGCCGAATGGATAGCGGAAGATGCCGCTGTCCGAAAAACCTATCGTGATCGGATCCATGAAGAGGGAATGGTAGTCTCGCATCCGGTGCAGGCGGAAAATCCTCCGGCCACGAAGTATGATATGTACTATAAATTTCGTGATACGGTGGCTAAAATTCCTTCGCATCGTTTGTTGGCGGTGATGCGGGGGGCCAAGGAAGGCGTTCTCAGTTATGGCATTGAAATGGCGGAGGAGAAGCCCATTGCCGACCTGACCGAGCGTTTTCTCAAGGACCGTACCTCGCCCTTCGCCCCTTATCTGGAGCGTGCAATCCGAGACAGCTATCACCGGTTATTGGCGCCTTCCATACATAACGAGGTATTCGAACAACTCAAGGATCGGGCGGACGTGGAGGCCATCCGTGTTTTCCAGCAGAACCTGTCCAACCTGTTGTTGCAGCCGCCGGCGGGGAAGATGATCGTGATCGGAGTAGACCCAGGGATGCGTACCGGCTGCAAGCTGAGCGTGGTCGATGAAACCGGGAAATTTCTGGAAAGCGCGGTAATCTATCCCCATGAGCCGAAGAACGATGTGGAAGGTGCCACGGCGGTCCTGCTGGCGCTGATTCAACGCTTCAATATTCAGGCGATAGCTTTCGGCAACGGAACCGGATCGAGGGAAACGGAAACCTTTGTTCATAAAGTTCTCAGTGACGGTCAGCTGGACAAGGTGGTCGCCGTCAGCGTAAACGAGGCAGGGGCGTCGGTTTATTCCACTTCCCAAACCGCTCGGGATGAATTTCCGGACCTGGATCCGACCATCCGCAGCTCGATTTCCATTGCCCGACGGTTGCAGGATCCTCTGGCGGAATTGGTTAAGGTAGAACCCAAATCGATCGGAGTGGGGCAATACCAGCACGATGTGGATCAGAAACATCTGCGCGATAGTCTGGCCCAGACCGTTGTATCCTGCGTGAACCATGTAGGTGTGAACATCAACACCTGTTCCCGTTCTCTTCTGCGGTATGTGGCCGGTCTCAATTCGCGTCAGGCTAAAAATATTATCGATTTCCGGGACAAGAACGGACCTTTTCGTTTTCGTGAAACCTTGCGTGAAATCAACGGATTGGGTCCGAAAACCTTCGAACAGGCGGCCGGTTTCCTGCGGATACCCGATGGGGAGAACCCTCTGGACCGTACGGCTGTACATCCGGAAAGATATCCGGTTGTGGAAAAGATGGCGACACATTTCGGTGTCAACCTGAATGATCTGGTCGGAAACAACGAACTGCTGAACAAACTCGATCTCAAGGAATTCGAAAGCGAGGACCTCGGTTCCTATACCTTGGAAGATATACGGGAAGAGCTTCTTAAGCCGGGACGCGATCCGCGGGAACAATTCGTAGCGGCCCATTTCCGGGAGGATGTGCGTACGGTCGACGATCTCCAGGAGGGCATGGTTCTGGAGGGTACCGTCAGCAACGTGGCCAATTTCGGTGCCTTCGTCGATATCGGAGTTCATCATGACGGTCTGGTTCATATCAGTCAGCTTTCCAACCGGTTCATTAAAGATCCCTGCCAAATCATCAAGGTAGGAGATGTGGTCAAGGTAAAGGTGGTTGGAGTGGACAAGACTCTGAAAAGAATCTCTCTGTCCATCCGGGCATTGATGCCTGAACTGCCCAAACCGGAGAAGAAGCCGCAGCGGCCGAACCGGCCTCCCAAGCCCCAGCAGGCCAAGCCGGAAAGCGGAGAGGTTGTGCAAAGACGGAATCTCAATCCTCGGAATCATCCTCATAAAGGCCCCAGACCTGAGGGAGAGCGTTCCGAACGCCCGTTCGCTGTCGAGGGTGACCGGGATCGGAATCATGGAAGACAAGCCGGACGTCCGCATTCTCACCCGGGTTCTCCGGTGAACTCCCATCGATCCGAAGGACGCAGAAACCATGCTCGGTCCCAGCAATCCCCGCAGCGACACCGTGACGTGGAGAGACGACCCAACCTGGTCATGTCTACGGAATCTTCGTCCTCCCCAACACCCTCTTTCCCTGCTGATATGAGCATGGAAGATCGTATCGCCCTGCTGCAGGCCAAGTTTCGACCGAAACGCTGATTGCGACATCTAATCCTTATGGCATGACTGTGGAAGGGACCGGGGAAGAGATACAACCCTGGTCCTTTCCATGACGGTTGTTTGCTTCCCTAATAGTTTTTTTATGTGCTGCCGGGAGGTCTGAAAAGGAGGTCTGCAGGATGATCCGACACCCTTTTTTTCGACGATGTATCTTTCTGTTGGCTCTACCTCTAAGCATTGTGTTTGGCGGAGACCGCGATGATCGGAAAATTGCCGAGCAGTATGCACCCGTACTCTATCAGGAGGCCCATTCCGTCAAATTGGACCAGGTGACCCGGTTCGATTTCGATGGAAACTGGAACGGCGCCGACAATTGGGCTAATGCTTATCTCTATCCGTCCCCGGGGTATGTCTATTATGCCGTGGTCGAAGCGGATCGCCACTTTTTCATCTACTACGCTTTTTTCCATATTCGTGATTTCACGACTCGGATTCTGGAAGCCTATGCCCCTAAAATCGAACACGAGAACGACATGGAGGGTATGGTCCTGGTCGTTCCCAAAGATGCCGGAGAGAATCCCCGGCCGGTTTATATGGAAACCCTGGCGCATGACCGGTTTTACAAATATGTTTCCGGTCCCGGGTCGGGTGTTGTGGCGAAACAGGGAAAAATAGACGGCCCAATGGAATGGGAGGATGGCGGGAGCAACAACGGCTGGCATCCTGTGGTGTTCATCGAATCGGAAGGGCATGGCGTCTTCAATCTGAAGGGAAAGTACTCCGGAACCGCGGAAAAATTCCCGGGGTTTATCTATCGTTTTACCGGACGCAAGGCGGAAGAACCTATGGAGATCGGAGATACGGATGTGTCCTACGATCTTCTACCGATCGAAGAACATTTATGGTCACGTCGTCTGCAGATCGGTTCTGAAAAAACCTATTGCTGCAGTTCGTCTTATGAGATTTCCGGACGTCAGGTCGTTCGCCTGGGCTCTGCCTTTAACGGACCGATCGGAGGTTGTGCCGCCAAGCCGCCCTGGGGATGGGACCAGCGGGATGACGGCGATGTTCGCCCGGGGGAATGGTTTATCAATCCGGTATATGCCTTGGGTGTTCATGTAGAGATCCCGCAATACAGCACCAGTTACAGCTATAATCCGTTTTTTACCGAAACCCAGAGTCTTCCGGATTCCAAAGACTGCCTGCAAGGTGGATCCGACAGCAGGTCGGTAGGTCAGTCCACCCTGGAGACAGCGCTCGGTATCGGGCAGGTTTTGCTTTCTGGCGGAAAGATAGCGAACGCGGGAACCACCGCCCAGGACATGTTCCTGAAAAAGATGGAATTTCTGGAATGGTCTTCCCAGCCTGAAATGTCCCGCTGGCAGTTTCTGAACAAGAAGATGGCGCCCGTGTTTGAAGCCAAAGCCCTGGAGGGCCGCAACTATCGGACCCGTCTGGAAGTGGAAGATACAGTCATCTTGAACAGCCCCCTTTTTACCGCTCCTGTTCGATTTTATAAAAATCTGGTACTTCGATATCGCACGGACCGGCAGTTGTCCCTGACTGTCGGCTGGCATTACTCCGATCAGTCCGATTTCTCCAAACAGCAAATCAGCGACCAATATACACTTTCCCCCGGAAAAGATTGGAACATCCTGCTGATTCCCCTCGCCGATCTGAAAAAATATCAGAAAGAAAAGGATATTTCCCGCTGGCAATTGCAGATACATGGCGGCAAACCTTCCGCCCTTTTGGAGGTTCAGTATATTGTTTTCGACCGTTTGGCTCTCTCCGACACCTTCCGTTAGACCACGGTCCGGCGCTTAGAGAAGTGTCCAATGGAAAATCATGATTCCATTGAGAAAGGGTTGATATTTCCATTTCATTCATTGGTATTGTAAGTATCGATATTCTTCTTTACATTGGCATAGATAGAGTGATATAAATGAAGAAATGTATTACTGTTATCGTATGCAATGGAATCTCGCGGATTCAAGGTTCGGCTTCCCTTCCGTGAAGTGATATGGTTTTACTGCAGATCAACGGTTTTCAAACCCTTTGGCGGTCACAGCCATGCGGTCAGGAGACAACATGTCCATTAAAAAAATAGATATCTATGCCTTCACGGCGTTCGCCGCCGTTCTTCTTTTCCTCTGTTTGCAAGCCTCGGCGGGAGACAAGGTTGTCGGGCACAAGCAAGCCGGTATGATCCCGGAGTTTATACAGCGAACTGGGACAGACGTCAACAGCGATGCACCATGGCGCGTGGAAGACACGGAAACCCGGATTCCGGTCAGCTTTTTCGTTCGGGATCTGACCGAAGAGGGGGTAAGGAATGAGCAACTCGATTATGTCGAGGTTTGCGTCTATCGACAACCCTACGTAGAGGGAAGTGTCGCCTTGGGGTGCAAGCAAAAGGAGATCCGTCTCCCCCTGAATCGAAGCATTGCCAACACCACCATCGACACTTGGGAAGAGACTTTGTGGATGACGGCGAAGGAGTTTTCTTTTTCCGCCGGTCAGAATATGTTCCTGCGCACGACGGTGATGTTGTCGGGCCTGATCGAATCCTCGACCGGTACTTTTCGTGACACCTATCCTTACCGCAAACAGCTGCGAGTCCATGTCGGCGATGCTCCCCTGCCTCGTCCCAATGGGGGCGGCTGGTATTATGGAGACGCTCAAGTTCATTCGGAGTACACCAACAATCCTTACCGGTTTGGCGGAACCCTGGTCTCGATGAAAAATGCCCTGGATAAGATGGGACTGGACTGGATCATGATAACCGATCTGGCGAGCAATTATACCGGGGCTCTGGCCACCGGATACCGGTTCGGCTCCTGGGACCTGTCCGACCCGGAGGTATCGATCGCCGGTTCCGCCTGGATGGAATTGCAGGGAAGGTCTCAGGGATTGAACAACAGCCTCAACGGTTTGCCTTTTATCGTCGGAGAGGAAATTTCCACTCAGAGCAAATCCGCCCAATCCGACCAGATCCAGAAGATCGCTCTCTTGAGTTACAACCATACAAAATTCATTCCGGGAACAGTGAACGAAGGTCTGCGTCCTCTTTTCAGTCTTTCGAATCGGCTGCAGGAGATGACCTCTCAGCCCTTTGCCTTTGCTTATGCAGCGTATCCTGCCAGGGAAGAACTTTCCTCCATCGTCGGCAGCATCGTTCCCTGGAGCACGAAAAACTACCAAGTCGCTCTTTCTCACCGTCAGTTCTCCGGTCTTCAGGTTTGGAGCGGCAGACATGCCCGCAAAACTCCATCAACATCCGTCAAAGATAATCAAAATGTCAACCCCTTCGATAAGGACGGCAACTTCGGAGAGCTCTTCGATGTCAATTGGCCGGTCGAACACCAGCAGGCTTTAAACAGATGGTCGGAACTGATCGGGAAAAACCTGAAACCGGTCAGGAAAATCTTCATCTCCGCCGGCTCGGATGCCTATGGCGATCTGAATTATTCCGAGCAGGGTGTCGTACAGCTGGCATGGAGCGATAATGCCTTGGGTAAGGTACGAACTCTCGTTTATTCGCCTGTGGGCAAAGATTCTCCCAGTTTTCTGCAGGCACTGCGCAACGGGCGCTCGGTCGTGACGGATGGTCCGGTCATGATTTTCGGCATGGACCGGGACAACGATCAACAGATCAGGCGGTATCCTCCGGAGACCATCAACCCCGGGAAAGATATTATTATCGGGGACCATACGATCCTTGTGCCCGGAGAGCGTCCGAAATTCCTGGTGGAATGGAAATCGACTCCCGAGTTCACCGATTCCAAGACAATCAGTATATGGAATATGGTCCGTATCAATCCGGATGGGAGTCAATGCAAGGAAGAAGACAAGGTTCTTTCCGGGGCAAATCTGGAAGGCACTCTGGAATGGGAGGAGTCGCAAAGCTTGAAACCGGGTAGTTATGCCTATCGCCTGTATCTGGTCCTCTATGACACCTCGAATCCCGCCGCATGGAAATTCAAACATGCCTGTTACACCAATCCGATCTGGGTGAGCGTTTCCGAAACAGCTTCCATCCAGGCCACCCCTTCGCCCTGCCGGATCGCTGCGGAAAAGTCGACCTGCATCACCGATTTGCAGGTCTTAAATCCGAATCAGCTGCCGACACAGATCTGGGTTAGTACCGGAGGCCGTGCCGAACAGCAATTCACCGGAACTCTGAGTCTTTCCAGCTATCAGATCTCCGCCGATTGGATCACGGTCGAACCTGCCACCTTCTACCTGTACGATATGACGATGGGGGAAAAGAAGTTGTTGGCCACGACGGTGACTCACGGATTGGCCGGACCGTTGATCAAGGCGAGTCCGATCAGCTGTCAGGTGGCCATGGATACACAGCTCTGCTCCACTCGCTGGGAGATGCAGAACCCCGACGGGGTGCGAGTCCAGATCTGGGCCGAGGGCCCCGACAAGGAGAAGAACGCCATTACCGGTATTACCGAGGAGAAACAGCTCGATTCCGATTATCTGTGGATACGGGAGGGGAAGACGAAGTTTTCCATGGTGGATGTCGATTCCGGAGAAATCATGGCCACAATGACCGTTACCGGTATTCCGGCTCCGGTTCCGGCTATCACGGTCGATCCCCCGACGTGTAAAACCATAGCCGGACTCTGTTCTGTCCGTGTACAGGCATTCAATCCGGCCCGGCTTCCGGTACAGATTTGGGTTCAGGATCCGAGAGGACAGGAGGTGTCCCTGACCGGCATTACGAATGCGGAAAAAGTGCCGGAAAGCCCTGCGGAAATTCCATGGATTGGAGTCGGTACTTACACTTTTATCTTGTATGATGTCGTCGGCGAAAGTCGCAGGGAATTGGCCCGGGCAACGGTGACCGGCCTGTTGCCGCCGGACAACGAGACCTTCGTCATCTCGCCCTCCGTTTGTACCATTTTCCCGGAGACCGGCCGCTGCTCGGTACATTTTCAGGTGGGCAATCCGGGTCGAAAACCCCTGCAGATGTGGGTCAAGGGTCCGATGGACAATGAGGAGAAAGTGGTTTCCGGGATCATCTCGGAGGAAAGATTTGAAGCCTCGTTCGATTGGGTCTTCGAAGGAACCACTCTGCTCTATCTGTATGACATGTCGGAAGGCGGCAAACGTTTGCTGCTCACTCAGGCTGCGGTCGGTCAAACCGCTTCCACCGCACTTTCGGCCCCATAGAGAAGATCAAGTCGCAATAAAGCACACGATAGAAAATAGTGTCAGCTGTTGTAGGGGCACGGCGTGCCGTGCCCAAAGGAAGCCCTCATCCTGCGGTGGCCAGGGCACGGCGTGCCGTGCCCCTGATATTTTTTAGAATGAATGTAGAAACAAAACCAGGACTTTTTTGGAAACCGTAGGGATGTGGTATCGAGATTTGGAAAACGGTGGTTCTCTCATGGTATAAGTCTGGCGGTGTTAGTCTGATGGAAACGAGCGGATGAACGGGGTGAAGCATGAAGAGATCGTCTATTCTATCGCTTGCGTTGATTTTCCTGGTACTACTGAAGATATCTCCGTTATGGTCCGGGGAGATACATCATGCGGTCCAGAGAGGGGATATGGACAGCATTCGCGATCTGCTGGAAAAGCATCCGGATTGGCTCAACGTAGGCGACGACTTTGGTCGTACCCCGCTCATCCAGGCGGTTTTATCCAGGCATAGAGAGGTATTCAGCTACCTGCTTTCGCAGGGTGCGGACGTAAACCGGCTCGACAAGGAAGGAATGGCCGCGCTCCACCTGGCTTGTTACATGGGCTTGGATTTATGGGTCGAGCAGCTCTTACAGAAGGGGGCGGATGCGGATGCGCAAAACAACGTTCTGCGCTATACCCCGCTCCATCTGGCCGTCAAAGGCGGATGCACACGGTGCGTGGAAATGCTGTTGGCAAAGGGCGCCAGTTTGGAACGCATCGATGGACAGGGCAACACACCCCTGCTGCTGGCCGCGACGCAGGGAGGGGCGGAAATTGTCCGTTTCCTGCTGGCGAAAGGGGCCTCCGCAAAAGACAAGGACCCTGAGGATTCAACGGCCCTTCACCTGGCTGCACTGAATGGACATAAGGAAATCGTCAGCCAGTTGATTGCCGCCGGTGTTCCCCTCAATAAAAAGAATGGTCACAAGAATACCGCTCTGCAAATTGCACTGCGGGAGCAGTATCCGCAGGTTGCCCGGCTCCTGCTCCTGGCAGGTGCCAAAGGCGACCCATGGGAGATGCCGAAATGGAAGGGGGAATATCTGGCGCAGAAAAAACCCGCTTCCATACCGCTGGTGTTTGCCGACGGCATCGTTTCCACGGAAAAGAAGGAACTGAACTCCGTGTTTACCCCGGACGGAAAGGAGTTCTATTTCACCGTCAAAACTCCTGCCGGACCCTGGAAAATCATGGTCATGAAAGAGGAAAAGGAGCGGTGGACGCAACCCAGGACGGCCTCCTTTTCCGGTACCTGGAGCGATGTCGATCTCTTCCTGTCTCCCGACGGCAGCCGCCTCTTTTTTTGCTCCAATCGTCCGCCGGACGAGAAGGGCCATGCACAGGATAACTACGATATCTGGGTGTCGCAGCGGAAAGGCACGGAATGGTCCGATCCGGTCAACCTGGGGAGTCCGGTCAATTCCGGAGCGGATGAGTTTTATCCTTCCATAACCCGGGAAGGGACACTCTATTTCCAGTCGGTTCGTTCCGATGGGAGAGGCGACCGGGACCTCTATCGGTCCAGACTCGACAAGGGGGTATACCGGACAGTGGAGAACCTGGGCGATGCGATCAACAGCACCTCTATGGAAGGAGATGCTCTGATTGCCCCTGACGAGGAATACCTCGTTTTCTCCTCCAACCGTCCCGGTGGAAGCGGGCAGGGAGATCTCCACCTGAGCTTTCGCAATAGCGACGGCACCTGGACGGAGCCGAAGAACCTGGGCCCGGAGATCAATACCGCGGCCAACGAAAACTGCCCGATCCTCTCCCCTGACGGGAAGTTCCTCTTCTTTACACGCAGTGATGACATCTGGTGGGTCTCTTCCGCCGTCCTCCAGAAATTCTTGCCTTCACCATCGTCCGGCACCGGTGAACGAAAATGAGGCGGACCCCGCAGGCTTTTTATCGCATCCTCACGGCGAACAGGGGGATGATGAAAGATCCTTCCAAGAGAGTGCCGGCCCCGAATTTTTCCCGGAGGTGCTGAACTTTTTCCTCTCTCCCTTCGTTGTACCGTCTGTAGGACATGAAATAAGACGGTACAACGATCCCCGTGTTTGACCGGTAGGTGCGGCAATACACGGATTGCCGTTATGCAACGACGAGAGGAGAAAACTCATGAATAGTTATACGGAAGCACAACCGATGTTTGGCGCGATACCTCCCCAACCGGTTTCGGAGCCATCCACAATACGGCCATCCGCGGCGTTTACCGCAGATCTCTGCTGTAAATCACCATTTTTAGCTACGGTTCTCTCCTTTATGCCCGGCCTGGGTCAGGTTTATCTCGGTTATTACCGTCAGGGATTTGTCAACTTCACGGTAGTGGCCTCTTTGATCGGCATTTTACACGTGGATGCCCTGGACCATACGGCCATCTTCCCATTCCTGGGAATGTTTCTGGGTTTCTTCTGGATGTTCAACCTGGTGGACGCTTATCGTCGTGCCGTTTTTGTCAACCGCATGATGTACCGTACGGAATCTTATGAAAATCCCGAGGTATATAAAAATGCATCCAGGGAAGGAAACCTGGCCAGCGGGGTTCTGCTGATCCTGATCGGTGCGATCGGACTGGCTCGTACCCTGTTCGATATTTCCCTGGATTGGCTGCGCGACTGGTGGCCGTTGGTGATTGTCGGTTTGGGTGCCTACCTGGTGAGCCGCGCCGTGTGGGAGTTGCGCCACCCCCGGGCATAAGGTTACGTATCCTTCCGAGAATAGCACAGACCTTACAGTCGGGAGAAAAGGCTGGTAGCCCTCCGTGTCGGTCTCTTGTACGAATTTGCCGATCTCAGCCGGTGAACAGGACCGTGTAGAGTCCCATATACGATAATTTCGTCTGGACATGGAAGTGGAAATAGTGTCATGATGATGGGCAAGACGAAGTCAGCAAGAACCATAGAATCCGACGAAAAAGGGTCACACCCGACGGAGGGACATGCCCATGGGAAAAATCGGTATCGGCATCAATCTGGAGTTTGTGCGGCACGAGGATAAATCCTTCGAATGGGGAGTGGAGAAAGCCGCTGCCATCGGTTATGAATATGTCGAACCGATGGTGCATCTCGGGCGTGAACTGCTCAGCGAAGCCGGATATTTCCACAGTGTTTCCATGCTGGACGATCCCTATCGTATCCGACGGGCATGCGATCGGGCAGGTGTGCGGCTTTCGGGCCTTTCCGGACACTGTCCCCTGTGCAAACCGGAGATCAGCACCGAATACCTGAAACAGGCCATACGCTTTGCCTTCGAATGCGGGGCGCCGGTGGTCAACACCGACGAAGGGCCTAAAAGGACCTGGACTACCGCTGAAGAGGATCATGTGCTTATGCGCTATGTACTGCAGGAGGCAGCGCTGGTGGCCGAACCTCGCGGAATCCTGATCGGCCTGGAGCCGCACCAGCAGTACAGCAAGACTCCAGAAGGCCTGGATCGCATCTGTCATCTGGTCTCCTCTCCTTCCATCGGGATCAATTTCGATACCGGCAACAGTTTCCTGGCCGGACAGGATCCGCTCGCCTGGCTGGAACATGTCGCCGGCCGCCTGGTGCACTTGCACGCCAAAGATATCTCCGTGGCTCAATCCGAAGCGGAGAGGGGCAAGGTGACCGGTACACCCGTCGGCTGTGCCTGCGGGGATGGTGTGACGGATTGGGACCGGGTGATCGAGATCTGTCGCCGGGCTCCCAGGGACATTGTTTTTTCCGTGGAGTGCGGAACGGTGGAGCAGGCGGAGCGCAGCTTCTCCTACCTGACACCACGGATCCGCCAGGGAGAATGAAACCAAAGGACCGGGAGCGCCGCACCCCAGTGCGGCAGAAGATGTAGAATCATCCTGGAGGCGGCTCCGGTAGGGGCAACTCTTGCGGTTGCCCCCCCAGTGTGGCAAAAGAAATAGAATCATCATGGAGAGGTGACAATGAGAGATAAATCCTCGAAACCGAAACAGTCGTCCGAAATGAACCGACGTTCCTTTTTAAGCGCGACTTCAGCTGGGGCCGCGACCGTCACAGCTTTTCCGGCGATTGCCGCCACCGGGCGGGTTCTGGGGGCCAATGACCGCATCGGTGTCGGAATTATAGGATGCGGCGGGAGGAGCAACTCCCATATCAAATCGATTCAATGGCTGAAGGACAACGACCGCCAGGTGGAGGTGACCGCGGTATGCGACGTCTATCGCCCCCGTATGCAGAAGGCCGCAGAGTATACGAAAGCCAAAGGGTATATGGATCATCGAGAGCTGCTGCACGATCCGAATGTGGATATCGCCTGCATCGCCACCCCGGACCACATCCACGGCTATCAGGCCATCGATGCCCTGAAGGCCGGCAAGGATGTCTACTGTGAAAAACCGGTTACCCACTGGCGGCAGTTCGATCTGATCAAGAGACTGGACGAAGAGGTGAAAAAGACGGGACGCGTCTTTCAGCTGGGGACGCAAGGCATGTCCGATAGCGCCTGGCATCAGATGAAAAAACTGGTTCAGGACGGGCTGATCGGGCAGCCGATTCACGCGGAATGCGGCTATTTCCGGGTAGGGGATTGGGGCGAACGTGGCATGCCGATCGACGATGCCAACGCGAAACCCGGACCGGATCTGAACTGGGAAGCTTTCCTGGGCGATTCCGAGAAGCGGCCCTTTGATGTAAGCCGGTTTTTCCGCTGGCGTATGTATGAGGATTATGCCGGCGGTCCGGTCACCGATCTCTATCCTCACTCGCTGACGCCTGTCCTGTATATCCTTGGGGTGAAGATGCCGTCTCTGGTGGTAGCCGTCGGAGGTAAACTGCGTTACCAGGAGCGCGAGATCCCCGACAGCTTCCAGATGCTCATCGATTATCCGGAGAAGGTCACCGTCGCCGTAATGGGCACCCAGGGGAACAATTATCCGGCCACCGGCAGTCGCGGTGCCGGCCAGCGCATCCCGGTGATTCGCGGCTGGGAAGGCTCCTTGACTATAGCGGGCAAGGAAATAGTTTTCTTTCCGGCGGAAGGGTCCAAGGCCAAACCCCAGAAATTCGCCATTGAACACGACGAGGAGATGGTCGGCTATTGGGAACACTTCCTGGAATGTTGTCGCGCCAAGCAGCCGAATACCAAGAGCACCGCGGAACTGGCCTATTACACCCAGACAGCCCTGATCATGGGAATGATGGCCTCCCGGGCAGGGAAGGCGGCCCGTTTCGACCCAGCACAACAGAAAATCCTGTTATAAACGCAATCGTCGTAAAAGCCCCATATTCAACCATTCCTACACTCATTCCGAAAAATATGGAGTAGGGGCACGGCGTGCCGTGCCCTGGCGACCATAGGATGGGGACTTCCTTAAAAGAATCCAGAATCCAGAAATCAGAATTCAGAATGCAAAATCAAGTTTGAATTCTTCAGGTCTACAGCATTTATTCTGGCTACTAGCTACTGGCTCCTGATTCCTGTCTTCCGTCTTCTTCTACCGTAGCCGCTGAGGGCTGGTTTTTCGATCGATATAGTTGAGTCCCAGCACGAACAATCCCGCCAGGGCGAAATACAGGACCGCCACCATGATCAGAGGGAAAAAGGCGTCAAAGGTTCGGCTGCGGATGATGTCGCTGGCCTTGGTCAAATCCTGTACGGCGATATATCCTACGATGGAAGTCATCTTGATCAGAGAGATCAGCTCGCCTTTGTAAACAGGCAAAATGAGCCGGATGGCCTGAGGCAGAATGATATAGAGGAAGGTTTCTGTCCGGGTGAAGCCGGTGGCTATTGCCGCTTCCCTCTGTCCGCGGTCGATGCTTTCGATGCCGGTGCGGAACATTTCCGAGACGTAGGCGGCAAAATTCATCCCAAAAGCCAGCACTGCCACCCAGATCGGATCCCAGTCGATCCCGGCAAAGACCACGTAAAAGAGGATCATCAGGAAGACCAGGACCGGGGTGCCCTGAAGAAGCGAGATATAGACTTTGGCGGCGGAGCGAATCATCCCGTTTTCGGCCAGGCGCATGGAACAGATCATAGCTCCCAGCAGTGTTCCCAGCACGGCAGACAGAAAGGACAGGATCAGTGTGGTCTTCAGTCCGTCCAGGATGAGCAGATAGCGGTCTTCGAGAATGATATTGCTGTAAAAACTATCGGCGAGGCTCGCCAGAAATCCTTTGCGGTCCTCCGGTGTCTTGCCATCGGAAGAAGCGAATCCGGTGGCGGTGGTGTCGACGGCGACAGCAAGATTTTCTTTTCTGGCTACCACTGCCGTGCGGAATTCGAGATAGCTGTCGGAAAAGTCTATCTGACGGCTGCGTTCTTCTGTGATGGAGATGCCGTCGGCAATCATATCGGCTTTGCCCGAGGCCAGGGCAGCGATCAGTGCGCTGAATTCCATGGTGGCAATCCTGAGGGGACGACCTGTCGCCGCGGCGAATCTTTGCGCCAGTTCTATGTCCAAACCGGCGTAGCGATTGTTGATTACCGCGACATAGGGCAGATCGGCGATTGCCACCGCCAGGCGGATCGGTTCTCCTTGCTCGGGCAGTTCGATCTCCGGCATGACTGCCTGTTCGGCATCGCCCGTACACCAGCGCTGTACCATCCGGGTGTAGGTGCCATCGGAGCGCAGCCCGGCCAGAAAACGGTTGAATTGGTCCCTCAGCTGGGGATTTCCTTTGTGGAAGCCTACTCCCAACGGTTGCGTTAAAGCATCTTCGGTCAGAATACCGAGATCGGTGTTTTTCTTGAGCAGCACACGGGCACTGATGGCGTCCAGCAGGGCGACATCGATCTTGTCGTTACGAATCGACAGCAGTATATCGGCCGTGCTGCTGTATCGAAAGATGGTTGCCCGGGGGTAGGTATTGGCTACAAAGGCATCGTGAACCGTACCCAGATAAACCCCGACACGTTTGTCGGCGATATCGTCCAGTACCTTGAGTTTTTTGGTGCCCCTACCGTCCGGAAAGGATCTGTCCCGGTTGCACCCATAAGGGAAGGCAACCGCCAGAAGCAGCAGCGGCAAGGAAAACAGAAAAAAGAATCGCTTCCAGCTGGGATGTTTCATAGTGCCTCGTCGGTGAAATCTTTCTCCTTCTGGATTTTGTAGTAAGTAATCCGGAATTGCAAAATTCGAAAAAAAAAGCCGGTCCCGGAAGCGTGGCTCCGGGACCGGCTGGAGGAGGTACGGGTTGCGTAGCCGCCCGTCTGAAAAGAACGGACGGCTAGCGAAATGACATCAGAAGTAAAGTTTCAGGCCGAACTGAATCTGCCGGGCCGGATAGGTAGAACTGATCGTCCCGAAGGAGCTGGAACTGCGGTTGCCGTTGGCCGATTGGAAGTTGGACTTGTTCAGCAGGTTGAAAAATTCAGCCCGGAATTCGAGCCGGTTTTCCTCCCGGAACAGCCGGAAATCCTTATGCAATCCCATATCAAGCTGGTAGAAACCGTGACTTCGGCCGGTATTGCGTCCGGCGTTGCCGAATGGTTTGCTCACATCCGTGGGTACGGTGATGTTGGTTTTGTTGAAGTAATTGGTCGGTGATTTTTCGCTGGAATACATTTCTCCTGAAATATTCGGACGGTACGTGGGCGCACCGCTGACCGACTGCAGGGATGTCGGACTGTAGTTCAGATTGATCGGCACTCCACTGGTCATGGTATTGATGCCAGTCAGACGCCAGCCTCCGGCTACGGCATCCAGGACTGAATGAATCCCCGATCCATAAGTACGTCCTCGACCGAAGGGAATATCGTAGACAAAACTGGTGGTGTTATTGAAAGGTTGATCATAGCCCGAGAGCCCCCTGTTGTAGCTCATATCGAGCATGTTCACCCGGCTGTTGTCTCCGTTCTGGAATTCCAGGTGTCCCGAGGCATTGTCGATCCCTTTCGACCATGTGAAGGCATTCAGGGCGTAGAAGCCACCGGTGAATCGGCGTTCCAGCTTGATCTGCATAGCGTGGTAATTGGCGAACCCTCCGGGGAAGGCCGCCTGGATGAATTGGTATTTGGACAGTGGCCTTCTAGCCTGCAAGGAGAGGCTTTCGCCGACATTGTTCGGTCTCGCCTGGTTGTAATCTCCCAGGATGACCAGTTTGGTGCTCTTGTTGCCGATATAACCTACGTCCAGCAGCAGGTTGGGGATCAGCTCCCATTGGGTGGTCAGATGCCAGCTCTGTACATAGCCGGTCCGGGTATTCGAGGGTATGTAGTTGACCCGGGCCTTCAGGGGATCGAACCGGGAGGGAATGTTGTATCCCGTCGGATAGCCCATCTGGGTGGTCCGGAAACAGGTGGTCGGATCGGCATTGCCGACACACAACGGCTGGGATGTCAGCTGGTCGATGTTCACCTCAACGACATGGGGCCCGTTGAAGGAGAGCAGATTTTCGCCGCCGAGACGGTTGAAGTGCACATAGCTCACTCCATAACCGGCCCGGATGACCGTACGTGACGTCGGAGTATAGGCCAGTCCGATACGCGGAGCGAAGTTGTTACGATCGGGATTGACCAGGGACCGATCATAGATCGAGCCGTCCTTGGCGGCAAGCAGCGTCTGGGTTGACGGATCGAAGTTGGTCAGGTAGTTGCTCTTCTCCCATTGTGGCGTGCCGAGTTCATAGCGCAAACCCATGTTCATGGTCAGCTTGCTGTTCACCTTCCAGTCGTTTTGCACGAAGAAGAAGTGCATGCGTTGCCGCAGCTGGAAAATGAACGAATTGACGACGGCATAGTTACTGCGCAGGCCCAGAAGAAAGTCGGCCAAATTGTAGGTGGCGGAATCAGAGGAGGCTCCCGATGGCCTGGTAAACTGGCCTCCATAGGTGTCGCGACCATATTTCGGATTGACGTCGTCGATGTCGGTGGCGATGGCCTGGTATTCATAGCCTGCCTTCCAGCTCATGCGCCCCTTGATCCAGGAAAAATTGACCCGTGGATTCCAGACAGTGGGATTCTGAAACTGCGGATTCGATTCCTGGCGTCCAAAAGCAGTCCAACCGCTGATCGACTGCTTGAGCAGGCCTCCGGCAAAGCGGGAATCGGTGGGTGTCCCGGAAATGCCGTACAGTTCCTGCATGCCCGCTCCTCCCTGGTTGATGCCGTTTTTCCCGGCTTCGGTTTTGGAAACTCCCAGACGAAATTCGAGCAGTTTCTCCGGTGACATGGTATAGGTGAGGCCTGTGGCCAGCTGTTGGTTCAGTGTACCGACATAGCCGTTGGCGTCTCCTCCGGCAGGTCCGGGGATGGTGGCCGGTTCGTAATTGTTCATCTTGCGGTGGCTGATGCGGGCGAAAGTACTAACCTTGGATGAAAATTGGTAGTCCAGCTTGATGTTGAACTTGTCGTTGTAGTCTTTTTGTGCCGGAAGCGAATCGTAATTATTGGCGATTCCGGAGCGGGTGGGTGCCGGCAGTTGCGAAAGTACCTTTTGGGCGAAAGGAGTGATCAGGTTTTCCGGTACTCCTCCGGTGTAGGTCTCTCCGGTCAGAGGGTTACGTATGTTCTTTCCCAGGACGCCGCTACGCTGAGCCATGGTCGGGATACTGGCGAAACGGATGCTGCGCTGGATCTGCCGGAAGCCCTCATAGTCGATAAAGAAAAAGGCTTTGTCCTTTACGATGGGGCCGCCCAGGGCGAATCCGAACTGGTTGCGGATCAACACCGGTTTGATACCGGCGGTGGGTTTAAAGAAACCCACGGCATTGAGCACTGTGTTGCGGTGAAACTCCCATACCGAGCCGCGCAGCTGGTTGGTACCGGCACGTAGCGAGGCGTTGATCACCGCTCCCCCGGCCCGTCCGAATTCGGCGGAATAGTTATTGGTCTGTACCTTGAATTCGGCCACCGCATCCGGTGAAACCTGGACCACCTGGTTGGAAAATCCCTGATTGGAGGTGCCGTAAGAGTTGTTGTCCACGCCGTCCAGGGTGAAATTGTTCAGGGAGCTGCGCAACCCGTGAACGTTAAAGGAGGCGTCACGGGAAGTGGAAATGGCCGATTTGCGGACACCCGGCGAGAGCAGGGCCAGATCGGCATAGGCGCGCCCGTTCAGCGGCAGGTTGACGATCTGTTCTCTTGCAATGACCGTTCCGCGGTCGCTGGAATCGGTCTCCACCAGTTTGGCGGCTCCGGTGACCACAACGCTCTCGCTGATGTTGCCCACCGTCATGGCCAAGTCGACGCGCTGGCGGGCGTTGACCGTTACTTTCACGTTTTCGGCGACGGCCGCCGAGAAGCCCGGCATTTCCGCACGTACCGTATAGGTGCCGTTGCGGACATTCAGGATAATGTAGTTGCCGGCATCGTCGGTTACCGCTGTGGTCGTAATCCCGGTTTCTACGTTGCGTATCGTTATCGTAGCTCCGGGGATCACGGCTCCGGTTGGGTCTCGCACCGTTCCCAACACAGAGGCGGATTCAAACTGCGCATAGGCAACAGGATAAAAGGCAAGAACCATTGCCAATGCAAGAAGTAGAATTTTTTTGTTCATAGTGCTTCTTTCCCTTTTGATTTTGGAGGGTAAATGAAAATGTGTTTGGAAAAGAGTGTCGCCCCTATCGGTCGATCCGAGGGAGCAACCGGCCACCATATGCGGCCTATTTTTAATGATAAGGGATCTGTTTCCCCAAGAATTCATGAGGGGGATTGTATGAAACTTTCGATTTTATTGTCAAGTGAAAGGAATTATTTTTTTTCATGAACCGGATCCTCATAAAAAGAGATAAAGATCTGGAAAAATCAGGACTGTTTTCCGGCAGATTGCCGTTTCGTACCGTTAACCGAATCATTCGTCATCCAGATTCGCGGAGTATATTACCGGATCGGTATGTCGATCCGGTTACAGAGAAGTGAAGAAATGGTGAAATCGGGTTTTCGGACGATGACGTAAAAGAGCCGGGAGCGCCGGCATCCTGCCGGCAACATTGGGGCATCCTTAAGCTGTCGAGGAGAATCTGCTTGCGTGAACGGTTACCGACCATTATAATTACTCTCTATTATCAGCAAGCCTTTCTCTGCGGTTCCATGAGCGGAATTTCCGTTTGTATCCGGGCTGTGGTTGAAAAGTGGGTTCCATGAGTCTTTTTCCTCGGCGGATCGCGATTTCCCGATCGGGATCTTTCGAATCAAGGAGTTTCGCTGCCATGACGAATTCGTACAAGCTTCCAAGTGTCATGCTGTTAGCCCTGGGTATCGTTGCCGGAATGTCCGTCTTTCATGCATGGGCGTCCGGCTTTCAGCTGCGGGAACAAAGTCCCAGCGCCCAGGGAAATGCCTTTGCCGGCGTCAGTGCCGGCGGTTCCGATATCAGCAGCATGTTTTTCAATCCGGCCACCATGACTCTTTTCAGCGGCAAACAGATCTCTGCCGGTTTCAGCCTGGTTCAACCCTTTTCGGAATCGAAAAATGGAGTGGCCACCCGCTTTTTATCCTCCTTTGGGAGCATATCGGGACCGGCCTATCATCCGGATGCGGCGAAGAATGTGCCTCTCCCCTCTGCCTATGCCCTCTGGAGCGTCAGCAACGATCTGAAGCTTGGCCTGTCGTTAAACGTTCCTTTCGGGATGGGCACGGAATACCAATCCGATTATATCGGCCGTTATCATGCGTTGAAGTCTTCTCTGAATGTCGTCGATGTAGCCGGAAATGCGGCATACCGGGTCAACTCCTATCTTTCGGTCGGTGCCTCGGTGGTCGGACGACGGTCCAGCGCCGAACTGAGCAATGCGGTCGACTTTGCCACGATCATCCTGGCCAGTCCCCAGATCCCCAATTCCGCCAAGGCAGGCATAACACCCGGCAGCCTGGACGGACAGGCAAACCTGGAGGGCAATAAAACGGATTTTGGGTACAAACTGGGATTTACGGTCCAACCGACCAAAAACATACGCCTAGGTCTGGCAAGGCACTCGGCCATGAATACAACGTTGGACGGGGACATTACCTACACGGGGGTTCCGGCCATCCTGTCCACCGCCTTCAAGAACGGCGGCGGAACGGCCGAACTCCGCCTGCCGGGCATGACTTCCTTTGGCTTGCATGTCGATCTGACGCCGAAAGTATCCGCCCAGATGGAGGTGGCCCGCACCGGCTGGTCCACCTTCAAGGAACTGCGGGTCCAATTCGACACTGGTCAGGCCGATTCGGTAACGGAAGAAAATTGGAAGGATACCTGGTTCTGGTCCGCCGGCCTGACCTGGAAGCCTGCCGGTGCCTGGACGCTCCGAACCGGCCTGGCCAAGGATCAATCGGCGGTTACCTCTGAGTACCGTACCCCCCGCATACCCGATGCCGATCGTACCTGGATTTCCGCCGGTGCGAGCTATGCCTTTTCCAAATCCTGGAGTGTCGATTTCGCTTATACCCATATCTACGTCCAGGATTCGATCATGGATCTTAAGGCCATTCCAGCCGGAACGACTGCGGCCACAAGCAACAACACCTTTCGCGGCAATCTCGGCGGAGACGTGTTCAACAAGATCGATATCCTGACTCTGCAGGCCCGCTTCTCCTTTTAACCTGTCGGCGATAGCCGGGACCGTCGCACCCCGGTGCGGCACCATTTAACTTATCGGCGGTAGATAGGACCGCCGCACCCCGGTGCGGCACCCTCTGGGGGTTCAGAGCAGCGGAACCCCCGGAGATTATGCCGCCGGGCTGTTGGACCTCTTTTGTTTTCCGGTGGGATTACCGCTCAAGTAACAGGTTCTTCAGTATGAAGAGGATATTGGCAGGTCTTTCCGCTAAACGACGCATGAAATAAGGCAGCCATTCTTTCCCGAAGGGGACATACACGCGTACTCGAAATCCTTCTTTCACCAAAGAATCCTGCAGGTCGCGGCGTACCCCCAGGATCATCTGAAATTCGAAGTTTTCCTTGGCGATCCCGTGCTTTTCCGCATACTGCCTGGCATGATCGACCATGACCGGGTCCTGAGTCGCCAAAGCCGGGTAAACACCCTCCGAGAGAAGCAGATCGGTAAGCCTGCGGTATGCCTCATCCACCTCGCTCTTTTTCTGGAAAGCGACGTTGGGCGGTTCCTTGTAGGCCCCTTTGACCAGGCGCACACGCGACTTCTGCGCGTTCAGATCGCGAATATCCTTTTCACTGCGGAGGAGCATCGACTGGATGACCGTTCCTACATGTTCATATTCCTGTCGTATCGTACGGTGTAAGGTCAGGGTACGTTCCGTATAGGGAGAACCCTCCATATCGATGCGAATGAACTGTTGCGAAAGGCTCGCTTGCCGGATGACCTGCCGGAGATTGTCCAGGCAAAAGTCATAATCGATATCCAGTCCGAGTTGAGAGGGTTTGATGGACAGGTTGCTGTCCAATCCGCTTTTTCGTATTTCTTCGAGAATACCGATGTACGATTCAGCCACGGAAGCGGCCATACGGCGGTCGGTGACATGTTCTCCTAAAAAGTTCAAACTACAGGTAATACCTCTGGCATTCAGCTGCCTTACGGTGCGAACCGCGTCGCTGAGCTCCTCTCCGGAGACAAAGCGCCGGGCAAATCCGGATTTCATACCGTGACGGGAGAGGAAACGGGTGAGGGTTTTATTTTCCGATATCAGATGGACAATGGTTTTAAGCATATGGATAAAGGGGAGTTGAAGGGTTAATGGTGGAAATAGTGAGAGGGACGGACAAATTCTTGCGAGGGTATTGCCATGGAAGGACGTGCTGATTTGATATAATCAGAGGTTTATTCTTATAGATAAGGACGCGCTGTTATCGCTGTCGATGTAATTCCATCAGTGTATTGGTAGAAGCCATCGCTGCAAGCATTCAGTCATTGAATTTCAAAAGTACATCTCCCTAATACAATCGTGATCAACAAAATTATAACCAAAATCTTCGGCACGCAAAGCGAAAGAGAGATAAAAACTCTCCGGGTAGTGGTCGATAAGATCAATTCCCTGGAAAGCTCCATGCAATCGCTTTCCGATTCTCAACTACAGGCCAAAACCGCGGACTTCCGTTCCCGCCATGAAAAAGGAGAATCTCTGGACGAGCTGATTCCGGAGACCTTTGCCCTGGTCCGGGAAGCGGGCCGGCGTACGGTGCGTATGCGGCATTTCGACATGCAGCTGATCGGCGGAATGGTGCTGCATCAGGGGAAGATCAGCGAAATGAAAACCGGTGAAGGCAAAACCCTGGTGGCCACCTTGCCGGCTTATCTGAATTCCCTGAGCGGAAAAGGCGTTCATGTGGTCACGGTGAACGATTACCTGGCCCGCCGCGATACCGAGTGGATGGGAAAAATCTATCGCTTTCTCGGTCTTTCGGTAGGGTGTATCCAGCACGATATGAGTGACGAGGCCCGCCGTGAGGCCTACGGATGCGACATTACCTACGGAACCAACAACGAGTTCGGATTCGATTATCTGCGCGACAACATGAAGTTCGAGATGGTACAGTGCGTGCAGCGCAAGCATCATTACGCCATCGTCGATGAGGTCGACTCCATCCTTATCGACGAAGCCAGGACCCCGCTGATCATCTCCGGGCCGGCGGAAGAATCGACCGACAAATATTATCGTATAGACAAGATTATCCCGCGCCTGCAGAAAGAGGTCGATTATCAGGTCGACGAAAAACACCGGACGGTAAGCCTGACGGAAGAGGGGATTGAGAAATCGGAAAAATACCTGGGCATGGGCAACCTGTACGAACCGTCCAACATGGAGTACCTGCATCACATCAACCAGGCATTGAAGGCCCATACCATTTTCAAGCGCGATGTCGATTACATGGTAAAAGAGGGACAGGTCATCATCGTCGACGAGTTTACCGGGCGACTGATGCCCGGACGGCGCTACAGCGATGGTCTGCACCAGGCCCTGGAAGCAAAGGAAAACGTTAAAATCGAGCGGGAAAACCAGACCCTGGCGACCATCACCTTCCAAAACTATTTCCGCATGTATGAAAAGTTATCGGGCATGACCGGAACGGCGGAAACGGAAGCCGAGGAATTTTATAAGACCTATAAACTGGATGTCTGTCCCATACCGACTCATAAGAAGATGATCCGTACAGAATATCCGGATGTCATCTACCGTACCGAAGAGGAAAAATATCGGGCGGTTTGCCGGGAGATCCAAGGGCTGCATGAAAAGGGCCAACCGGTCCTGGTGGGTACTGTATCTATTGAGAAATCGGAGCGTCTGAGTAAGATGCTGCGGAAAGTCGGAGTACCCCATGTAGTGCTGAATGCCAAGTATCACGAGCAGGAAGCGGAGATCGTGGCTCAGGCAGGACGTAAAGGGGCGGTAACCATTGCCACCAATATGGCCGGCCGCGGAACCGATATTCTGTTGGGTGGTAACCCCGACTTCCTGACCAAGGAATCTTTTCGCGCCAAAGGCCTGCCGCTGGAACAGGTCCCTGCCGATCAGTATCAGGCCATCTGGGAGAAGATGCAGCAGCAGGTTGAAAAAGAGAGGGAAGAGGTGGTGCGTGCCGGCGGATTGCATATCCTGGGTACCGAACGCCATGAAGCCCGACGTATCGACAATCAGCTTCGCGGTCGTGCCGGTCGTCAGGGGGATCCGGGATCTTCCCGTTTCTACCTCTCGCTGGAGGACGATCTCATGCGCATCTTCGCCAGCGACCGCATCTCCAGCATCATGCAAACCCTGGGAATGGAAGAAGATGTACCCATCGAGAGCAAGCTGATCACCCGACAGATCGAAAGGGCGCAAAAGCAGGTGGAAGCCCGTAACTTCGATATACGGAAACACCTTCTGGAATACGACGACGTTATGAATAAACAGCGGGAAGCGGTTTATGCCATGCGTCGGCGGCTTCTGGAAGGGGACGATATGGACGAACGCATCCAGGAATTGAGCGAAGATCTGCTGATGGATCTGATGGACAAGTACGCGGCCAAAGATACTCATCCGGATCAGTGGGATTTGGAGCATCTGCAAATTGCGGTGCAGGAACAATTTGCCCTCGACTACCGGGGCGAGGGGATCGATCCGAAACATCTCAACTACAGGCAGCTGGCCGATACCCTGCTGGAGAGGATCCAGAAACGTTACCGAGAGAAGGAAATGCAGATCGGTTCCGAGGTCATGCGTTTTCATGAACGCATCATCATGCTGCAGATTGTCGACAGCCAATGGAAAGACCATCTGCTGGGAATGGACCACCTGAAGGAGGGGATCGGTCTTCGGGGTTATGCCCAGCGGGAACCTCTGGTCGAGTACAAGCGGGAAAGCTATAACATGTTCGAAGACATGATGGATCGGATCGAGACGGAAACGATCCGTTTCCTGCACTGGTTGCAACCGATTACCGATGAAGAGCGGGTTCAGCGTATGGAACGGGAACGACGTCGGGAACAACAGATGGTTTTCCAGGGATCACAGACAGCGGAAAGCGTTACCCAAAGGCGTGATGCCAGTAAAGTCGGACGCAATGATCCCTGCCCCTGTGGAAGCGGAAAAAAATTCAAAAAGTGTCACGGAATGGGTAATTGATCCTCTGTGGGGGATTCTGTATCCAAACAAGGATGATCATTGTCGAGAGAGAAGAATATGCATATACCAGACGCCTTGACCTATGATGATGTGCTGCTGATGCCGGCCAAATCCGAGGTGCTTCCCGGAGAAGCCGATGTGTCGACCCATCTGGCGCGGAATATTCCCATGAATATACCTCTGGTCAGTGCCGCCATGGACACGGTTACGGAACACCGGCTGGCGATCGCCATGGCGCAGCATGGCGGGATGGGAATCATTCATAAAAATATGGCCATCGCCGAACAGGCGGAGGAAGTGGCCCGTGTCAAGCGTTCGGAAAGCGGGATGATCGCAGATCCGGTGACCGTCTCCCCGGAGGCGAAGATTTCGGAAGCGTTGGATCTGATGGCCCGCTACCATATATCGGGACTGCCGGTGACGGTCAACGGCCTGCTGGTAGGCATTCTCAGCCATCGCGACCTCCGTTTTGAAAGCCGTCAGAACCGATTGGTGTCGGAGCTGATGACCAAGGAAGGACTGATCACGGCCCCGGTCGGGACCACACTGGATGAAGCGAAGATCATCCTGCATCGGCATCGCATCGAGAAGCTGCCGGTGGTGGATGCCGAGGGGCAACTGAAGGGACTCATCACCGTAAAGGACATACAGAAAGCCTCCACCTACCCCAATGCCTGTAAAGACCGGCTGGGTCGTCTGCGGGTGGGAGCGGCGGTAGGGGCCACCGGCGATTTTGCCGAACGGGCCGAGGCCCTGGTGCATGCCGGTGTGGATGTCTTGGTCGTCGATACCGCTCATGGTCACTCTTCCCGAGTACTGGCGGCCACCCGTCTTCTCCGCGGCAAGTTCCCGCAAGAGATCAGCATCATAGCCGGAAATATCGCCACCGCCGAAGCGGCCGGCGATCTCATTGCTGCCGGAGCCGATGCCATCAAGGTGGGGATCGGGCCGGGTTCCATATGCACGACCCGGGTCGTGACCGGCGTCGGAGTGCCGCAGATCAGCGCCATCATGGAATGTGCCTCCGTTGCACGTCCTGCAGGAATCCCCTTGATAGCCGACGGCGGGGTAAAATTCTCCGGAGATATCACCAAAGCCCTAGCGGCCGGTGCCGATTCGGTCATGCTCGGGAATCTTTTGGCAGGTACCGAGGAGAGCCCAGGCGAGATGATTTTATATCAGAATCGGAGCTATAAATCCTATCGGGGCATGGGCTCTCTGGAAGCGATGAAACGGGGAAGTCGTGATCGCTACGGACAGGATTCTCCCGCTTTTAACGGTAAGCTGGTTCCGGAAGGGATCGAAGGCCGGGTGCCTTACAAGGGGCCGATCTCCCAAATGATACCCCAGATGGTCGGAGGGCTTCATGCCGGCATGGGTTACCTGGGGGCCAGGACTCTGGAGGATTTGCGCAAGAATTCCCGCTTTGTACGGATCACCTCCGCCGGTCTGCACGAAAGTCATGTCCATGATGTCATGATTACCAAGGAAGCCCCCAACTATCGCGTGGAATAAGACACGATACGATGCATGATATTTCCGACGATAGCCGACTGGTTTCACAGTTTCTTGCCGGCCATCCGGAGGCTTTCAATCAATTGGTGCGCCGATGGGAAAAGCGCATATACAACTTCGTCCTGCGCTATTGCGGTGACCGGGAAGACGCCAGGGACCTTTGCCAGGAGGTGTTCACCACCGCCTATCAACGTCTATCCGGTTTGCGGGATCGCGACCGTTTTTCCTCCTGGCTCTATACCATTGCCCTGAATGCCTGCCGCATGCGGGCCCGTTCCTCGGCCGGAAAACAAAAGGTATATCTGGATGCACCGGAACAGACGGACCATATCGAACAGGAGATGCGGCAATCGACGGCTTCTCTGCCTGCCGATCCGGAACAGATACTGGCCCGGAAACAGATGGAATCGGAGGTGCGGCACGCCGTCGGAGATCTTCCCGAGGATCAGCGGGTGGTCATCCTGTTGAAAGAATACGAAGATCTGAAGTTCCAGGAGATCGCCGATATCCTCTCCTGTCCCCTGAGCACTGTGAAATCAAGGCTCTATCTGGGATTGAAGAACCTGCGGCGGCATCTCGATGGCCGCTTCCCCTGAGTGTCGGGAGCGCCGGCATTTTTTGCGGATTCATCTTCCCTGACGACGTCGCAAAAAAATCATGCCATAGAAAATTGCATCAGCTATTGTAGGGGCACGGCGTGCCGTGCCCAAAAACGGCCCCCATCCTACAGTCGCCAGGGCACGGCGCGCCGTGCCCCTACAAATTATTTTTAGCCATCTAAGAAACGCCTGAAAATAATAGTTGACGAAGCCGCAAAAAAATCAATCATGATAGAAAAACGGATCGTGTTTGTAGTTCCGCCTTTAGGCGGTACCGCGTAAATACAGGCTTTCATGGATCCACGGGATGCCGCGTAAACGCGGAACTACAAACCTCCTGCTTTTTTGCGGCTTCATCATAGTTATTGCGACTTCATCCTGCCTGACTCATTGCGATTCGGGTTTGAAATAGAGGGTATTGGCGGCGATTTCCTCCCAGAGCTTTTGTTTGGCCCGGCGAAAGTATGACTCTTTATCGAGGGCGAAGGGGGTAAGGGCCGCGATGGCTTCTTCCTTTACATCACCCAGAGCGATTACCGCCACGTTTTCCGGGAGAACCAGGGTAGAAAACGGGATCTTTTGGAAACGCAGATATTCTTCTATATTCTGAATCCCGTCCCCGATTAGATTGGCATCGTGCAGGGCAACCAGCGCGCATGGGCCGCAGAACCGGAAGACACTTAAGAAATCACGAAAAATGGCCGTATTGGTGTGCTCGGCATCGATGAAAACCAGATCCGCCGGTGCAGGTACGTCCTGTGGGCAGACGTCAGAGGCATCCCTGTCGAATGTGATCAGCTTGGACATGCATTCCGGGCGTAACTCTTTCCGCAAACCTTCCAGCATTCGCTCCGTGCTGTTTTCCCTATAATAGAAATCCCGGCCCCGTTCGTCTGGTTGTTGTAGAGGGCGCTTGTCGATGGAGTATACCTGCCGGCATCGGGGATCGATCAGATGGGGTACCAGCGCTCCACCCAGGTGCGAGCCGACTTCCAGGTAGGCATATCCTTTCACTTGGCCTCGTATTACATTCTGCAGACGCAGCAGACTGATCTTGTCTCCCTCCGTAGTTTCGCTGAGAATGGAAAAGATACGGAGGTCAAGATTCCGAATCTTTTCGAGGCGTTCTTCCGTCCAGTTATCCATGGTTATCCTCTTGGTTCCATACTCTCCATTCCATCGTGGCGGATCTCATTTAACAATACGGTACGGAAAAAGTCCATTCGGACCTGAAAAGATGAAGAAATCGTAAAAAGTCCTGGGAGCGCCGGCGTCCCGCCGGTAACATCTTTCTGATCCATACGGAATAAACACGCAATAACGGAAAATCGACTTTTTTCGACCTCATGCAAAGATGATGATCTCGCCT
The DNA here is from genome assembly GCA_964617125.1 of uncultured Acidobacteriota bacterium. Lineage (GTDB taxonomy): Bacteria > Acidobacteriota > UBA6911 > CAINFC01 > CAINFC01 > CAZTVS01. The sequence continues at coordinate 6,084 of CAZTVS010000002.1, read as the reverse complement.
GTCATAGAAAATTGTATCAGTCGTTGTCAGAGGACATGGCATGCCCTGTCCAAAGAATACCTCCGTCCTACGGCCGGCATATTTCGGATTCTTTTGACTTTTGCGATCTCTTCCTTTAGACTCTGTTTACACGAGCTTGCAGGGTGTCGAGCCATGGATGAGGTATGAAAAATTTTAATCTGGACACGATTCTCGAGCTGCTGCTGAAAATGTCGGATCGGGTTTCCGATCTCAACTTTTCCGTGGGCAGACCTCCTCAGGTGGAGATCGACGGTCAGCTGATTCCCGTGAACATCCCTGGCCTTACAGCGCTCTCCCCTTTCCAGACGGAAACGATTGCCCTGCATATGTTGAAGGGAGATCGTGATCTGACACGGACCCTGCTGACGACAGGATCGGCGGATTTATCCTATTCCATCCCCGGAAAAACCCGGTTTCGCGTCAACATTTTTTCCCAACGGAACACCTACGCCGTGGTTTTACGGGTGATTCCCGAAGGGATACCGACGATCGAACAGCTGGGCCTGCCTGCGGAGATCAATAACGTTGCCCGGCTGAAAAACGGTGTGGTGTTGGTCACCGGGCCGACCGGCTCGGGAAAGTCATCGACCCTGGCGGCCATCATCCATAAAATCAACATGGAATACGCCTATCATATCGTTACCATTGAGGATCCGGTGGAGTATATGCACCGGCATATCAAATCGACCGTCAACCAGCGGGAGGTGGGTGCCGATACGAAGAGTTTTGCCCTGGCTCTGCGGGCGGCCTTGCGCCAGGCGCCCAAAGTGATCCTCATCGGCGAGATGCGGGATGTGGAGACCATGGAGATTGCCATGGAAGCGGCGGAGACGGGTCATCTGGTGTTGTCCACACTCCATACGATCGATGCCCCCAAGACGATCGACCGGATCGTCGGCGTCTTTCCCAAAGACCAGGAACAGCAGGTGCGAACCCGTTTCGCTCAATCCTTCCGCTATATCATCTCGCAGCGCCTGTTGCCCAAAAATGGAGGCGGTCGGATCGCCGTATGCGAGATTCTCAAATCCAGTATGCGTACCCGGGAATACGTGATCAAGGGGGAAGCGGCCGGACGTTCTTTGAATGATGCCATGCGGGACGGCAGCGACGATGGTATGCAGACCTTCGACGATGAATTGGAAAAAATCTGGAATCAGAAGATCATTTCCAAAGAGACCGCTTTGCTCTATGCCACCAATCCGACCAACCTGGCGTTGCGCTTATCCGATACCGCAATCGGAATCAGGTGATTCCGAAGAAAGGGAAATGTGATCAAGATCGTTTGCCATGCCTGCGGTAAGCCGTTGCATCTGGATGAAACCAAGTTGCCGATGAAGGAGGTCAAATTTCCCTGTCCGCAATGCAAGACGATGCTCTCCTTCAACCGTCAGACCTTTCAGGGTGAAGTACCGCGAATTCCCAGTCAGGACAGTATTTTCGCTTCCGCCCCGGAAGTGGACATCCTGCACCGTTCCACAGCCTTTATCGTAGGGGGCGACGTTCCCGGCCTGAATGAAGAGATGAGAGCGCTTGGATTTACCGTACAGCGCTATGCCGGCGCGCAGGAAGCTCGAGAACAGTACTATGTGGAGTATCCGCAACTTGTTCTGTTCATCCCGGCGCAGATGTCCATGCCGCCGTTGCCGGAAATGCTGCCTCTGACGCAGATTATTCCCAAAGATCGGCGCAGGTCCTTTTTCATCCTGGCTGCTGACGGTTTGAAGACCCTGGATGGCAACGCTGCCTTTCTTTATCAGGTAGATATGGTCATCGCCCTCAAGGACATTGGTTCTCTGCACCGGGCTTATCGCGAGGCTCTGCAATTCCGGCAGGGTCTTTATCGGCACTTTCGCAATTTTCACGATACCGAGGAATAAGAATGTAACCGGTGACCGCCACCACACTGTTTTCCTGCGAATCCTTAGCCCATCAAAGATCTAAGAAGAATACAGATGCCTCGAAACCGGTCCTTTGCCATCGGCGTTTGGTTGTTTTTTATATCTATTCTTTTCTCTTCTGCCCCGGGTCCGGAAGTTTCCGAGGTCTATAATCAACCCTGGCAGATCGATTCGTTTCTGGAAGATGCCGGCCTTGTCGACAGCCTGATCGCCGATTTGGATTTCGAACAAGACGGTACCCTCTGGCTGGCCAGCACCGACGGTCTGTGCCGTTACGACGGCTTCCAATGGACCCGGTTTACCACCTCTTCCGGGCTTCCCAGCAGCTTCGTCCGCAGTGTTCTGGTTACCCGAAGGGGCGATCTCTGGGTAGGAACGGACAAAGGGGCCGGGGTTTTCGATCCCCGTTCCGGTCGTTATACGACCTTCGGATCCGAATCCGGACTGATCGGCAGCTCCGTGCGCCGTATCTATGAAGATCCGGACGGGACCCTCTGGTTTTGTTGCGACCGTTGGCCGAATCCGGACTTTACCGGAGGGGTGAGTTGTTTCCATGAGGGAAAATGGAATTCCTATGGGCTGAAGGATGGTTTGCCGTCAGACTACGTCCTGTCTTACCTGCGGGATTCGAGGGGAAGACAGTGGGTCGCAACCGCCAAGGGGATTGCGCGAAAACAGGGGGATATATGGATTTCCGGGCAAGGTCCCGGATTAACCCGCCAGGAGAGCGTGCAGCTGATCGAAGAGCTTCCCGATGGAAACCTGTTGGCAGATTGCCTTTCGGGTTTTTGGCTCCTGCAGGGGGATGTCTGGCGACAGGTATCGTCGGAGAGCACGATCATGTGTTCCACTCGCGATCGGGAGCTGATTTCCGTCAATCCGTCGAAAGACCGCACGGATATTCAATTCTACCGCTGGCAAGATAAAAAACTTGTACCCTTGTCGGCAGCTTATCCGCTTCCTTACGATTCTGTTGTTGAAAGGATGCGGCAGGCCCCCGATCGATCCCTATGGGTTGTCGGTACCAACACGCTCTGTCGCTGGAGATACCAAAGCGGCGATTGGGCGTTTTTCCCCCAGGTTTCCCCTCCGCAGATGGAAGGGACAGAAGGGCAGATCCTCTTTGCCGATTCCACGTCGGGAGGGCGCTGGACAGGAAAGAAAATGGAATCGTATCCTCAACTTGCAGGGACTCTTTTTGCGGGAATCGATGGTGCCTACTGGCAGGTTCGGGAAGAAAAATTGTTCTATTGCCCTGCGGATGGACCGCCGCGGCAGATCCCTGAGAGTCAAATCGGAATTCGATGGGTTTACAAGGCTCTTTATGATGCCCGGAATCTTTTTTGGGTTTTGGGCCAATCTTCCAATCGGGAATGGACCCTATCATGCTTTGACAGTAAGGATTGGAAAGTGTCCCCGCTGCAGAAGTACGACTCGGATGTCGTGAAAATTACCGCCGATCCTCACGAAGGCATATGGGTGGGTCTGATCAAAAAAGGGAGAAGCGGAGACCTGATCCTACGTGGCCGGGATGGTACGATCCAACCGTCTGCGCTTCCGGACCTTCCCGTTCATACCCCTTCGGAGTATCTGGCCGCCGATAGACAAGGATTATGGCACTACAGTCCGAACGGCCTCTTTCATTTCTCTCCGGGACGGGAGAATCAATGGACACCAGTCGAATCGCTGCAAAACCGGGGCTTTTATCAACATGTAGTTACTCCCGATCTTACCATCTTCTTTTTTAACGGTAATCTGCAGGGCCGGGCAGGGGTGGCCACTCTCCGCAACGGGCAATGGGAGGAATTTTTCTCTTCTTTTACCGGGGTTTTCTTCGCCGGAGGCGATGGAGAGGTTGACATCGCCGTGAGAGGAGGTTTTCATATCCATTTTCCCGGTCAGCCGCTGAATCGTATGAGTCGAGTGAATCTTCCGGATACGAGAAGCATCATCAAAGGCATTCTCAAATCGAAGGCCGGAGATTATTGGATTGGGACGGCGGAGGGTGTCTATCGTTATCGACCTTCGGTAATTCCTCCCCGGGCAGACATCTCTGCCTCTGCTTCCAGCATAGCTCATGACGGCTCTCTGAACATCCGGGTGCGTGCCCTGAAATATTTCGAACCCTCCGGTGCCGACCATGCATTTCAAGTTTCCTGGCGGTATGATGACATGCCATGGAGTGAATACGAAAATGCAACGGAGATCCGCTTATCGGTCCGGGACCTGGCTCACGGATCGCACCGGTTCCAGGCTCAGATACGGGATGCCAATGGAATCAGAAGTCTTCAGCCGGCGGAGTTGTCCTTTCAGGTCCTGCCGGTCCCTCTCCAATCCCGTGTCTGGTTTCGACCCGCACTGGGCCTGCTCCTCCTTCTGATGCTCTTTATGATGGGAAACAGTATATGGCATGCCCGTCAAGCCGCCCGTACCAATGTGGGGTTGCGGCAGGAAGTGGAAGAGCGTATCAAGGTGGAAAAGGCCCTGGCGAAGGCGAATGAAGAATTGGAAAGACGGGTCCGGGAGCGCACCGCGGCTGCCATCGCTTCCAATCAATCCCTTCATCAGGAGATCAAGGAACGGCAACAGGTGGCAGAGGCGTTGCGGACCTCGGAAGCCCGATATCGTTCCGTTGTGGAGAATATCGGGGAAGGGCTGGCATTGGTCGATCCTCAGGAGACCTTCCTTTTTGCCAACCGGGCTGCGGAAAATATCTGGGGGATGGCACCGGGAACCATGATAGGACGCAACTTGCTTGAATTTGTTTCGCCCGAGGATGCGCAGCGAATCGTGGCCCAGACAGGAATCAGGGCCCAGGGTCAATCTTCCGCTTATGAAGTGGTCATTCATCGTTCCGACGGAAAAAAAAGGCGGCTGGAAATTACCGCCGTTCCCCAGTTGGACGCTGAAGGGCGTTTCGTTGCCGCTCTGTCCGTATTCCGGGATGTCACCGAACAGCGGCATCTGCAGGAACAGTTGGCCCAGTCGCAAAAAATGGAATCCGTCGGCAGACTGGCGGGTGGAGTGGCCCACGATTTCAATAACCTGTTGACGGTGATCAATGGATACACGGAACTTCTGTTGAAGGATTCATCTCCTGTCGGACCCAATCGAGAGCTGCTGCAGGAGATTCATGAAGCCGGAAAAAGGGCCGGTTCTTTGACCCGCCAGCTGTTGGCCTTCAGCAGAAAACAGGTATTGGATCCCCATGTCTTCAATATCAACGGACTCATTCAGGAAAATTCGAAGATGATCCGGCGATTGATAGAAGAAAACATCGAGCTCAAACTCCGTCTTGGGGATTCTTTAAAGAACATCAAGGCCGATCGATCTCAGATTGAACAGGTCCTGATGAACCTCACGGTCAATGCGCGGGATGCCATGCCGAAGGGTGGTGTCCTTTCCATAGAAACCAGTATGGTAGAGATGAACGAGCCGAGAGAGCACTCCCCCTGGCCCATGAAACCGGGGGAGTACGTCTTGCTGGCGGTCAGCGATACCGGCGTCGGAATTCCATCCGATATTCTTGCCCACATCTTCGAGCCCTTCTTCTCGACGAAAGGAACCAAGGGCACCGGTCTGGGACTTTCCACGGTCTACGGAATCGTCAAGCAGAGCGGTGGATATATTTGGGTTTTCAGTGAAACGGGGTCCGGAACGGTTTTCAAGATCTACCTGCCCGTCTGCGAAAAATATGCGGAAGAGGAGGTTCCAGAGGTGAAGGGTCCGGGCCAGCAGACAACCGGAGTGGTCCTTTTAACCGAAGATGACAAGATGGTTCGGGACCTGGCCGGACTGGTCCTCCGCACACATGGTTATGAGGTCCTGGAGGCGGCCAATGGCCAGGAGGCAATCCGGTTGTTTCAGGAACAGAGTGGAAGGATTGATCTACTGTTGACCGATCTGATCATGCCGGGGATGAGCGGCGCGGATCTCTCCGATCGTCTTCTGTCGATACAACCGGAATTGAAGGTGGTTTTCATGTCCGGGTATACGGAAAATATTTTAGATCAGAGTCAGTGGCTGAAACCCGGGCAGATCTTTCTGCAAAAACCCTTCTCGCCCTCCACCCTGTTGGACAGGATTCACCGGTTGCTGTCTTCCTCCCCCTCAGCCATCTAAGAAAAATCCGGTGATCGCCGGCATCCCGCCGGCAACATTTTTC
>CAZTVS010000001.1:147672-213372 GCA_964617125.1 uncultured Acidobacteriota bacterium | reverse complement strand
GTATCCCCCATGATCTTCCATAATTGCGCTACATAGAACATAGCATCGTCGCTATGGGAAAAATGCGGATCTCGAAGCCACACTTGTTCATAGAGACGAATGATCCTTTGATACTCCTGTTTGGTGGGATTGGAAGTAGTCTTGGTAACCAGTTTCTGCTGACGATTCCATGCTTGCCTGAAACAGGAAGCAGCCCCTTCTTTGTCCCAGGTTTTAGGGGCGCCATGGAGCGGCATCATAGCTTGCAGTACCAGCGCAATCACCGCCCATACAATGGTTCCGGAGATTCGGCATCCTCGTCCGTCGAACCAATTGCCTCTAAGAACCTTTTGCTTCATATAATGAATCTAGCAAAAGGATGGTACATTGTCAATATAAACGTTTTATTTATGGCAGTTTAGTTGGAAATAATTAATGAGTTTTATTATGTAGCCTTTCCATGAGACACATTATCACCTGCCACAATAATACTTTTCTTATAAAGATCACGCTTTTCGCCTATTAAAAAAGTCGAAAACGTATAGTGAGATATTTCTTTGGGTCTTGTCGAAAATCATAGAGAAGTTTTACCAGTTCCGCGGAGGTCTGATTTAGGTTCTCATAGAGCGTCTTGTCCTTGATCAGCTTCCCCATGGTTCCTTGTCCCTTTTCCAGATCATCGATGATGCCGGACAATTTTTGCATGGTTACACGCGTTTGCTCGTACAGAGCCTCGTCCTGGCTTAACTTTCCCAGCGTTCCCTGCCCGTTCTTTATCCTGGCGGCGATCACATCGGCCGATTCGATCATGGAATCCGCTTTTTTATAGAGTGTGTCATCGTTGATCAATTTCCCAAGGACTCCTTGTGCCGTATTGATCTTCTCAAGGATATCGTTGGCCCTGGCCGTAGTGGCATTGATATCCTTGTACAAGCGATCCTCGGAAATCAGACGTCCGACGGTACCCTTTCCCGCTTTGACCTCCTGTAATAATTCTGTGGAGGCCTTCAGCGTATGTTCCGCCTCTTTGATTGTGGAGTTAAGATTATCGTAAAAACTTCGATCGCCGATAAACTGTGCAACCGTTCCTTCTTCCATCTTGTTGGTAAGATTTCTGAATCTTTGTGATAAGACCCCAAAGTTACCGACCAAATCATCTATACCGGTAATGATTTCTCTAAAATCCGTCTCTTTTTTCCCGGTGATAACAACCATATTTTTATCGTTTATCTCCGGTGGAAACTCGGATCGCCCCAGGGAGATGTCGATGTATTTATCGCCGAGCAATCCGATCGATCCGACCCCGACCGAGGAATCTTTTCTCAACCAGTTTTTATAGGTATGTTCGATCTTCATGATGACCTGAACGTTTTGAATCGTCTGCAGCAGGGTTTCGATACGAGAGGTCAGATCGCCGATCTTGTTATTATGGGTTTCAATGGACAATCGCAGTTCGTCCATTTTATTTTCCAGGTCCTTAAATTCCGCGGTATTTTCCCTTTTGTTTTCTATCAGTCTTTGTCGTTTTTCCGCTAGGGGTTTCATCGCTTTTTCCAGCTCAGGAATTTTATTTTTCCTCTCGGCAATTTCGTCCCTGGCCTGCTGCAATTGAGCGTATATTTGGGTGTTGGTCGAATTTTTGGGCTCTAATTCCGGTGCCAGAATATCCACCCGAACGACATTTCCTACCTCCACACCGGCCAGCTGGACCGGTGCACCAGCCTTCAGCCCCCCTACGGTGGGAAGGTAGGTGACGGCCTGAAAGGTAGGTCCGAAAATTGTCGATCCGGAACTGATATAAATAATGGCAAGAACAAAGATGCCAATACAGGCGGAGACAAACAGCCCTACTCGTATCTCGACGAATTTCGATTTCGGCCCTCTCATAAAGATCTCCTATTTCGTCAATCCAACAGATCCCTGACATATGGATTCCGGTTTTGCCGAAGTTCCTTTTCTGAACCTTCAGCTATGATTTGACCCTCTTCCATGACCAAAAAATTTGCATTTCCCTCTTGAACTCCGGGATCCTTCTTATGAAACTTGATCGTCCCATCCGGTTGTCTTTGGGCATATTCATCGGCAAGCAAAAAGGCGGCTTCCAGATGATGAGTTACAAAAATGGAACTTACCCCCTCTAAATCGCGTAATTTGATCATGAGTTCACAAATGACCCTGGAGGTGATAGGGTCCAGCCCCGCAGTAGCTTCATCGTATAGGATGATTTTCGGATTCCCGGCCAGCGCCCTGGCAATGGCCGCCCGCTTTCTCATCCCCCCCGAGAGTTCGGAAGGCATCTTGTCTGCCGTGTTGTCCATATCCACAAAACCCAGTAATTGCTCGACCTGTGACCAGATCTGCGACTCGGAAAGCCCCCCTTTCTCTCTCAGGCGGTAAGCAACGTTCTCGCCGACATTCAGGGAATCGAAAAGGGCTCCTTCCTGAAAAATCATACCCATTTTACTGCGGATAGAAAGCAGTTCGATTTCGGAAAGATCGGTAATATCCGTTCCATCCACAACGATTCTTCCCGAATCCGGCATCTCCAAGCCTAAAATCAATTTCAGAATGGTGGATTTGCCTGATCCGCTGCCTCCTAAAATGATTTTCGTTTCGCCTCGGACAAGATGGAAGTCAATTCCCCTCAGAACTGGATTATTCCCGTAGGATTTATGAACGGCTTGAAAACGGATCACGGAAATGACCAATTATCTTGAAAGTTCAATGATAATCGTGTTCAGGAAGAAATCGGCAACGATTACCAGTATGGAGGAAAGAACCATGGCCTGATTTGTCGAACGGCCAACACCCTGGGTACCGCCCGTAGTACGTAACCCGTAGTGGCTGCCGATCATGGCGATAAGAAATGCAAAAAAGAGCGGCTTTACCATGCTCTGGACGAGATCCGTATAAGACAAGGCGTTGAACGCACTGAGCCAGTACAGGCTGGAGCTGATGCGCAGTTTATAGAGAGAAACCAGCCATCCCCCAACCAGGCCGAGGAAATTACATACCAGAGTGAGCAAGGGCAACATGATCAAGGTAGCAAGAAGGCGCGGAGTTACCAGTTTCTTGGTCGGATCTGTACTCAGAGCACGCATGGCGTTGATCTGCTCGGTGGCTGCCATGGATCCCAGTTCGGCTGCGATTCCGGAACCCACTCTTCCCGCGATCATCAGGGCTGTTAATACCGGACCCAGTTCACGGACAAGGGAAAGCGCTACCAGCTGTCCGGTCAGATTTACAGCTCCGAAAGATTTTAATGTTTTTGAACTTTGCAGCGCCAGAACGGCCCCGGTAAAGAGACCTGTCAGAGAAACGATCGTAATGGATCCCAGGCCGATGGAATCCATTTGCAGAAAGGTGTCTCGTATGTACCTAGGTTTTTGAAAGACATTCCGGATGGATCGCAGGGAGAGCAGGGTGAACAGCTGTATCTCTTTGAGTACTTCAAAAATATAACCCATGATCGATAGTGAATCATATTCCCAACGACCGGTCATGTCAAGCTGCTATCGGATAATCCTGGAGTCGGAATCGAGTACTTCCCTTATTTCGCCCCTATCCCTCTGAGAATATCGAGCGACTACTTTTCATCGTACACGCTATCGGGTACCATTCTGGCCAAAAGGTGATTACATGATTCGAATTATAACAAGTGGAGAATCTCATGGCCCTTCCTTGACGGCAATCGTGGAAGGATTGCCGGCCGGTATATGTATCGACACCCGCCGTATCGAATCGGACCTGCATCGCCGACAGCATGGGTATGGCAGGGGCGATCGTATGAAGATCGAAAAGGACCATGCCGTTATAACGAGCGGGGTAAGGCATGGATATAGTCTTGGCAGTCCGATTACTCTGCAGATTGAGAATCGGGACTGGCTCAACTGGCAGCAAGAGATGTGTTCTGAACCGGTGAAAGGCTTCATTTCCAGCAAATCGGTTTTTTATCCCAGGCCCGGTCATGCCGACCTTCCGGGTCATCAGAAATACGGTCATACCGATCTGCGAAACATCCTGGAAAGAGCCAGTGCCCGGGAAACGACAGCACGCGTTGCCGTCGGAGGATTATTGAAATGTCTGCTGGAGTCTTTCTCCATCCGGCTGGCAAGTCACACGATCCGTATCGGCAAGATTGAAGCGGCCTCCTACTCCTTCACCGATCGGGACTGTCAACGGATTCTGAGAATGGATAGTTCTCCTCTGCGATGTCTGGATGGTGTTGCTGAGAAAAAGATGATGCTACACATCGACCAGGCACAGGCTAATGGAGACACTCTTGGTGGAGTTTTTGAAGTCATCGCATTTCACGTACCGCCTGGATTAGGTACCCACACTCAATGGGATCGAAGACTGGACGGACGAATCGCGCAGGCATTTATGTCCATACCCTCCGTAAAGGCGGTAGAAATCGGTGAGGGAGTCATGGCCAGTTCTTCCCCGGGTTCGGAAGCACATGATCCTATCCGCTATAGTTCTAAAAAACGGAGTTATTACCGGTCAACCAATCATGCCGGCGGGCTGGAAGGTGGAATAACCAATGGTATGCCGCTTCAAGTCCGAGGATATTTAAAACCGATATCCTCATTGCGGAACCCTCTTCCCAGCGTGGATGTCCGTACAAAAAAGAGGCACAAAGCCACCTATCAGCGCTCGGATGTATGTGTGGTTCCGGCTGCAGGCGTTATCGGTGAGAGCATGCTGGCTTTTGTTCTGGCCGACGCATTGCTGGAGAAATTTGGCGGAGATTCTCTGCCGGAAACCCAGGGTAATTTTCAAAATTATCTTTCTGGGATGAAAGAGTTATAATTGCCAATATGTTAAGAGCCATTTTGCATTATCCAGACCCGGAATTGAAAAAGATCAGCCGGGAAGTAACCCAGTTCGACAATGAGCTGAAAAAACTGGCCCAGGACATGAAGGAAACGATGTATGCCGCTCCCGGCATCGGCCTGGCTGCACCCCAAATAGGGGTTCACCTGCGGATCATTGTCGTCGATCTGGCAGCCGGAGGGAAGGACGGTCATCTTTATGTGGCCGTCAATCCGGAGATCCTGGAAAAACAAGGGGAACAATACGGAGAGGAGGGCTGCCTCAGTGTACCGGATGTCTATGAATCGGTTTCCTGTCCGAAGCGGATCGTCCTCCGGGCACAAGATCTCGATGGCAACTATTGGGAGATGGAGGCAGAGGATTTATTGGCGCGATGCTTCTGTCATGAAATCGATCATTTGAATGGGATTTTATTTATCGATAGACTGTCACCCCTGAAGCGTAGCCTGGCTAAAAGAAAGCTAAAGAGACGCATGGCCTCAGCCATGTAACTGCATATGAAGGTTCTCTTTTTCGGCACATCCGAGTTCGCCGTACCATCCCTGGAGGCACTGCATCAACATCCCAATTTTACCGTCGTGGAAGTGGTCACGCAGGAAGATCGGCCTCGTGACCGGGGCCAGAGATTGAAAGCTTCCCCGGTAAAGGAATGGGCTCTGAAAAATGATGTCCCGGTCTATCAGCCTTTAAAAATCCGCGGTGAGGATATACAGAAAAAGCTGGAATCCGTCCCCGCCGATGTGATTGTCGTTGCCTCTTATGGACAGATCCTGCCTTCCTGGCTCCTGAACATGAAGCCATTCGGGGCCATAAATGTACATGCCTCCCTGCTACCACGCCATCGCGGTGCAGCACCCATCCAATATGCAATTTTATGCGGGGATAAAGAGACTGGTGTAACCATCATGCAGATGGATGCCGGACTTGACACCGGACCCATCCTGATGCAGAAAAGCATCTCCATCGAGGACCAGGAAACGGCGGGTGATCTCCATCAACGCCTGGCTCTGTTGGGTGGAGATCTTCTCCTCGAAACGCTGACCGGATTGCGGGAAGGAACGATTTCGCCCCTGCCTCAGACAGAATCTCAGGCCACCAAAGCCCCCAAGATATGCAAAGAGGAGGGAAAAATCGACTGGAATATCCCGGCAGCACTGATCTTGAATAAAATTCGCGCCTTTCATCCTTGGCCCATTTGCTTTTGCTTTTTTCGCAATGAAGAAATCAAGATATGGCGGGCTGCGGTGTATCCCTGCCAAAAGGCCCCCCTTCCGGCAGGAACGGTTTGCGTGGAGATGAATAAACACCTCGTAATCAGCTGCGGAGAAGGAACATCCCTGGAAGTTCTGGAGTTGAGTCTGTCAGGACGGAAGCATATATCCGGGACAGATTTTATCAATGGATTCAGGATTCGATCCGGTGAACTGTTCCAGTAATTTTTCCGGAACCAAGCCGGACAAAAGTCCACCGCTGAATGCTACCCGCTATAAAGGCGTCTCATCTGCCCGCAGCTTTACATATTACGCCCTGCGAAGGATCGAAGAGGATCTTGCCTATTCCTCCCATCTCCTGGCTTCCAGACAGTATTCCGTTTTGCCTGCATTGGAACGCAGTTTTGCACACGAGCTGTTTCTGGGCGTTCTTCGCCGTCAGTCTACCTTGGATTGGGTCATCCAACGATTTCTGGATGGAAAAAACAAAAAGCTACATCCGGCCGTTCGTCGAATTTTACGAATCGGCACCTATCAGCTTCTCTTTATGGATCGCTCTCCTGCTTTTGCCGCCGTTTCCGAGAGCGTGAATCTATGTCGAACCATCCTGGGCCATAAACCATCCGGCTTAGTGAACGCCATACTACGCAAGATCTCCAGGGAAATTCCCTCATGGAACGATTATGCCAATCAATGGCTCCCAGAGGATACAAAATCCATATCCGTTCGGTACTCCCATCCCGAATGGCTCGTTTCCCGGTGGATGCAAAGGTACGGTCTTTCTCTTACGCTTCAGATCCTGGAGAAAAACAATCATTCTCCAAGAAGAGATTTTTGTATTGTTCATGATAGTCCGGATATCAGGGCACAGCTGGATTGCGCCATTTTGCAGGGCGAAATTCAAAGGCTGGACTTTCCCGACGGAGCCTATAGCCTTAGTGACCTGTCCCATCCCAAGGAAAAGACGAAAAATTTTTCCGCTTTCTTTCCTCATATCACCTTTCTGGCCCGAACTTCCCAATGCGTTCCTTACCTGCTGCCTGTTACCGAAAAGGATTCTGTCCTGGATGCCTGCGCCGCACCCGGAGGAAAAACACAAATCCTTGCCCGTAGAATTGGGCCCGATGGGAGTGTTTTAGCGGTCGATCTGCATCCGCACCGTTTAAAAGTCATGCAATCCTTGATCGGTCATTTCAGTGGTGCAGCGATATACGCTGTTTGTGCCGACAGCAGCATTCCCCTCCCGCTCCGACAAGGATGTTCCTTCTCCTCCGCGCTTGTGGATGCCCCTTGTTCCGGTTTGGGTACGTTATGCCGAAATCCGGAGATACGATGGCGAATCAAGCCGGCAGATTTATCGAATTTTCAGGAACGGCAGTTGCAGATCCTCACTTCTACTTCTCAGAGAGTCAGACCCGGAGGGTATCTGCTCTATTCCACCTGCTCAACAGAACCGGAAGAGAACGAGGCCGTAGTATTTCAGTTCTTAAAAAAGAATGATGACTTTCAAAAAGAAAGGATTTCGTTGCCTCTTCAGGAGAAAAAATGGCTGAATGAAGACGGTTTTTTCAGCAGTTATCCATTTCATTATGAAGAAGATGGGTTTTTTGCCGCTCTTTTGCGACGTATCTCTTAAGCATTGTACTTGAAGAGTACCTGCGTTACATTTGTAACGTATCGAGGAAGGCATAGCGTGAGTATCTTCTGGAAAAAATTTTTACTGCGACTGATTCTTGGCCTGGGGCTCATAGCTGCCGCCACACTGAGCGGATTCCTTTCCATGCGTTATGCCTCCCGCAGGGAGATTGCCACCCTTCCCTCTCTTATCGGCCTAAGATACGGTGAAGCATCTTCCCGTGCCCTATCCCTCGGTTTTCGGGTGGAGATCGAAAATGTAAAAACGATTACCGGCATCGCGCCTAAAACGGTTCTTTCCCAATATCCTTCGGAAGGTACACCTCTGAAATCCGGACAAACTATCCGGGTTATACTAAGCCGGGAAAAAGAGCCTGTTCCGTTGCCGACGGTTATCGGATCCTCACTGCGGATGGCGGAAATGCAACTGACACAGTCCGGATATCGACTCGGTACAGTATGCCGTACTCATCTCGGCATTGAAAACTCCTCAGAAATTATCAGAAATACCGCTGCCTATCCTTCCGGAAATGATTTATCGGAAACAGTTGATATTCTTTTCAACGAGGGACCGGAAGATTTGTTCTACCTCATGCCCGATTTGCTGGGCAGAGATGTTAACTCCGTCCTGCATCTCTTCGATCGTCGTGGATTTTCCATAAAGAACATACGCTATGTTTCCGGCTCGGAAAAACGGAAGGGGATCATCGTCGGTCAACAACCGTCATCGGGCAGCAGACTTGGCATTACAGATCCTATTTCCTTGGAGGTTAGTAGCTGAATCTATGTTCCATATTGCTCCTTCGATACTTGCCGCCGATTTCGGTCACCTTGCCGATTCTCTCCGGATCGTGGAGGAAGCCGGTGCCGATTATATACACATCGACGTAATGGATGGACATTATGTGCCCAATATATCCATGGGACTACCAGTCGTCGAGTCCATACGTCCATGCACGCGATTGCCCTTCGATGTTCATCTTATGATCCAGGATCCCGGGCTTTATGCCTCTTCTTTCATCAAAGCCGGGGCTGACATGATTTCATTTCACATAGAAGTGGAACCGCACGCGCATCGTCTGATACATCTCATCCAGGACCAGGGAGCCAAGGCAGGGATTGTTTTAAATCCGAGCACCCCGATCGCACTGCTGGAAGAAATCCTTCCCGACATTGATTTTGTCCTTTTAATGACGGTAAATCCCGGTTTTGGAGGACAGGCGTTTATCCCATCCTCGCTGAATAAAATTTCCCGGCTTAAACGCTATCTCCGGGAGAACGGCTCGCAAGCACTGATCGAAATAGACGGCGGAGTCGATTTGACCAACTATCAGGATATTGTTCATGCCGGAACGGACATTCTGGTGGCCGGATCGATGATTTTTCGAAACCCAGATCCATCCGGTGTCGTTAAATCCATGATAGAATTCAGGAACGCCATGAATCAGGTTTGAAGGTTCTTCTTGGCGGGAAAAATGCAGGGAGAGGAATTTTCCCTGTTATAGGTAAGATAGTGTTCGATGAGCAAAGGTGATGAATGATATGGTGACAAATAAAAGGGCAACCCTGACTATTCTTTTATTTTTAGTGGGAATATGTTTTTCGGGTTGCGGAAAAAAGACGGCCCAACTGCAGAATAAGGCGGTACCACCGGATAAAACGCTTTATGAAAATGCCGTTAAAAATCTGGAAAAAAGTCAATATATCAAAGCCCGGCTCACTCTGAATCTGCTGATTAACACCTACCCGGACAGCGACTATACACCTCGTGCCTTCTACGAAGTGGCCAACACATACTATAAAGAGGGCGGGACAGAATCCTTGATGCAGGCCGAAACTCAATATCGCGATTTCCAGCTTTTCTATCCCACTTCCGAACTGGCATCGGAAGCTCAGTTCAAAATTGCCGCCCTGAATATGAGATTGATGCTGGAACCGGAGCGGGATTCCACCCATTCGCAGAAAGCCGAAGCGGAGCTGAAGAAATTTATCGAAAAGTATCCGGACCACGAACTGACGCCCATTGCCAAACTTTATCTCAAGGACGTCCAGCAGAACGAGGCCCAGACGGTGTATAAAATCGCCCAGTTCTACCACGACCGCAAATTTTACAAAGCCTCCGCCGGGAGATATAAGCAAGTCGCCGATAATTTCCCCGATTTTGCCAGTATCGATGAGGTCTACTATAAACTGGGTGAAGCTCTGGAACAGACCGAGAAGACGGAAGATGCCGTATCCTACTATAATAAACTCGTCTCGGAATTCCCCAAGAGTTCCTATCTTCAGGATGCCAAAAACCGTCTCACTGCCTTAAATCGACCTATACCTGAAATAAACCAGGCATTGGCCGCCCAGCATGAACAAATCAACCCCGACACGGGATTTTCCCCTTTGCAGCCCTTGAAAGACTTTATGGCGGCGATGGGTCTTTCCAGTCAGGGCGACCCCTATGAACGGGCGCAAAATATTCTCAAGCAGGATAAAGAAAGGCGGGAAGCCCTGGCTGCCGCTCAGAAAACACCGGCCGACATCAAGGCTGCCGAAACCGGTACGGACGAAAAGGATATCATTATAAGTACGACCATCAGCAAGACTGCCGACGGCCAGACACAAGACAATACGACCGTTCGTGATCCCAGAAAACAGGATGGTAATTCTAAAACGAATGAAAAAAAGGAAGAAAAGAATAAAAAGCCTTCCGGACGATAATGACTGTAGGAACGACGGAATAGAATGGAGCAGGCTGGAGCGCCGTTACTCAGAATTTTGATTCTCTTATCCCAGAGAGTATTCCATTTACACAGGTTGACACATGAAAAAGTTGCTGCTCGCGGATGACAGCCCCACAATTGAGAGGATGATCCGACTCAATTTTGAAGGGGAAGATATCGAGATTATTTGTGCCAGGGATGGTGACCGTGCCCTTAGCTTATTTGAAAAGGAAAAACCGGATATCGTTCTTGCCGACATCTATATGCCCGGCCAGAACGGCTTTAATGTATGTAACTTCATCAAAAATCATAAACAAATCAAGCCAGTCCCGGTTTTGTTGCTGGTAGGTTCTTTTGAGCCCTTCAATGACGAAGAAGCTGACAGGGTCAGGGCCGATGGAGTGCTGGTAAAACCACTCGATTCCAATCAACTGCTAGAAACCGTAAAAAAACTTCTGCAAAAGGATACGGTCAAGTCCATGAGGGAGAAAACCATGGAAGACAAACCCGACGATATCATAGAATTGATCGATATGGATGACTTGGATCTGCCGGAAGGGGTTACCATATCGCCCACATACGCAAAAGAAGATTCTATGACTTCATCCATGCAACCGGCTGCAGACTCTCAAGCGGCGACATCTGCCGGGGAACTTTCTCTTGCAACCGATAATCCGAACATCCTGGATATCGATCCCATCTCCTTCGTGCACTCGAAACCGGAAATCATCCCCACACAAGAGCTTCTGCTGGAACTCCCGGCATGGAAATTTACTAAAGAATTGCTGCCCTCGAACGAGGTCGGCCGGCCGGCCGATGAAGCAGTTCCGGCAACCAAAATCGAGGGGGAAGAAATCCTTCCTCCAACCGAAGAGCATACCAGCGCTGCTGCCCCGATGGCGGAAGAGCGAGAAGAACCCTTACCGGTCCGGGCAGTTCCTGATACCCTCGCCGCCATTGCGGAAGAACCGCCGCCGGCAGTTCCTTTCTCTGCCGCCTGCCAACTCTCCGAGGAAGACATAGACCGTATAGCTCAGAGGGTCGTATCTCGGCTATCCGATCGTGTTCTGCGGGAGATAGCATGGGAAATTATCCCTGATCTGGCTACTATCATCCTGAAGGAAGAGGCCTATAAACGACCCGAACTGTTACATTGAACAACCGGCTATACGAAACGGTCCTCCTGCTGACGGGAATCGCCTTCGCTGATGTACCTGGGGCGAATTTTACCCTGCCTGAACGCTGCTGACATACCGATTTTTTATTAGCATTTCTGTATATATCCATAAAGAGAGAAACCATCATGTCATCATCACCCATGGAACGGGCATATAATCCTTCATCCTTTGAAGATAAATGGTATCGGCAATGGGAACAATCCGGTTATTTTCTTGCCGGGACGCAGAAACAAAAACCCCGGTTCAGCATCGTCATCCCTCCTCCCAATGTGACCGGTTCTCTACATATGGGACATGCGTTACAGCATACGCTCCATGATGTACTGGTACGCTGGAAACGAATGCTCGGCTGGAATGTTTTATGGCTCCCGGGAACCGATCATGCCGGTATCGCGACACAAAATGTAGTGGAAAAGCAGTTGATGGAAAAAGGCCTGAAACGGCAAGACATGGGAAGAGCGGCCTTTGAGAAAACAGTTTGGGAGTGGAAAGCGGAAAGTGGTAATACGATCACCAGGCAGATGCGCCTGCTCGGTACTTCCTGTGACTGGAGCCGGGAACGTTTTACGCTGGATGAAGGTCTTTCCCGCGCCGTACGGGAAGTTTTTGTCCGCTTATATCAGGAAAACCTGATCTATCGCGATGAATACATCGTTAACTGGTGTCCTCGTTGTGGCACGGCCATCTCCGATCTGGAAGTGGATTACAAACAAACCAATGGGCATCTATATTACGTGCGCTATCCTCTGACGGATTCTCAGGGAAGCATTATCGTCGCGACTACCAGGCCGGAGACCATGCTTGGAGATACCGCCGTCGCGGTTCATCCGGAAGATGCCCGCTTCCGTCACCTATCCGAAACGGCATCGGTCCGTCTGCCGATCGTTGGAAGAATCCTGCCGATTGTTCGCGATACTTTTGTCAGCATGGAATTTGGTACCGGCGCAGTCAAAATTACCCCGGCGCATGATCCCAATGATTTCCAGGTTGGTCACCGGCATCATTTGCCGGAAATCAATGTGATGACAGCGGACGGTCATATGAGTGCGGAGGCTGGGGCTTATGCCGGCATGGATCGCTTTGTCTGCCGCAAACACATCCTCGAAGAGCTGAAAAAACTGGGTCTGCTGGAAAAGATCGAAGAGCATGTACACAATGTCGGGCACTGTCAACGGTGTCACACCATGGTGGAACCCAGACTTTCCACCCAATGGTTCGTCCGCATCAAACCGCTGGCAGAAGAGGCCATACGCGTTGTGGAAGAAGGAAAAGTCACATTTCTTCCGGAAAATTTCAGTAAAATTTATTTCGAATGGATGCATAACATCCACGACTGGTGTATTTCCCGCCAGCTCTGGTGGGGCCACCGCATCCCTGCCTGGTTTTGTCAGGACTGCCATCAGATTACGGTATCGCGAACGGACCCGACCCAATGCGAACACTGCCAATCCTCACATCTGCAACAGGAAAGCGACGTTCTCGATACCTGGTTCAGCTCGGCTCTTTGGCCCTTTTCTACACTGGGATGGCCTGATGAGGACTCCGCCGATCTGAGACTTTTTTATCCTACGGATTTGCTGATCACCGGCCCTGATATCATTTTCTTCTGGGTAGCCAGAATGATCATGATGGGGATGAAGTTCATCGGCGATGTACCATTTCGAAAGGTTTTTTTGAACGGGATTGTTCGCGATGAACGCAAGCAAAAAATGAGCAAAACCAAGGGGAATATCATTAATCCCTTGGATATCATCGATCAATATGGAGCGGATGCCGTACGATTTACCCTGGCGGCGCTCTCCGTCCCCGGCACGGATATTCCCTTCTCCACCGACCGTATGAAAGGCTACAGTGCCTTTGCCAATAAAATCTGGAATGCCGCCCGTTTTGCCCTGATGAATCTTTCGCAAAATCAGGAACCGGTTGAAACCCAAGATCTTCTGCTGCTTCTGACCCATCAGCGCGAACGATTCTCTCTACCCGACCGATGGATTCTCCACCGTTTGAATCGGGCCACTTGCGAGATGCAGGATGCGCTGGAAAACTTCCGATTCGATGAAGGGACACGGCTCATTTACCGGTTTATCTGGAACGAGCTTTGCGACTGGTACCTGGAATTGATTAAGCCGTCTCTTTCCTCGGACTCGGATTCAGGACATTATTCCCGCATCACCCTGACCTATTGCCTAGATCAGGCTCTGCGATTGCTGCACCCCTTCATGCCGTTTATCACAGAGGAGATTTGGCAACGGTTGCCTCACCGTGGAGACAGTATTATGATCGCATCCTTCCCCCAATTTCAAAAAGAATTGGAGGATGGGAACGCAGAGGAGGAAATTTCCCTGCTGATGGATATGGTCGGTAAAATCCGCAATTTACGTTCGGAACTCAATATAGAACCCGGACGCAGGATGTCCCTGCAATATTCCGGAGCCTCCGCGTCACAAAGCAAAATACTTCAGAACCACTCGGAAAGCATTCGAACTCTTTGTCGCTTGGATCATATGGAGCCGGTCGATTCCTTCGCCCCGCATCTGGCGGCTGCAAAAACCGTCGTCGGTTCCCTGCAGCTGGCGCTCCTGTTGGAAGGAGTCCGCAATGTAGAAGAAGAGCTCCTCCGTTTGGAGAAAGAGGAGGTCAAGCTCCGACAGGATCTGGAAAAGATTGCCTACAAACTGGAAAGTCAGGATTTTCTGGATCGTGCTCCTCGGGAGGTAGTAGAAGAAAATCAACGGCGGCGAGACGTGTTAAAGGAACGCCTGATCACTCTGGGCGAACTGATCCAAGGTTTACGAATTTGACGAATCGAATTCCGGTAGGAAAAACGATAAAAGACACCGCCCTAAATAATAGGAATGGAATGATGATTCCATCTTCTTACAACGAATGGGAGGTTCGTAAGGGGTGGAAGGACATATTTCCGGCAGACAAAGACGGCCACTTTTGTCTGAAACATTTTTATCAAATCGATTCCACCAACTCCGAAGCCAAGCGCGATGCGGAATCTGGGGCGTCAGCCGGCCATGTGTATCTGGCTTACAGACAAACTCAAGGACGTGGCTGTCAGGATCACACATGGCATTCGGACGATACCGGAGGCATCTACTGCTCCATCCTTTTTCGTCCTATGTGGCCCGTCTCTCAAGGTCTGCAGTTTGTCAGGTTCTCCGCCTTGGCCGTTTATGACGCCTTGGCTGACATGATCTCGATGTACGGTCTGCCGCTTCTTTCCCTGACGATCAAACCACCAAACGATATTCTACTGGCCGGAAAAAAATTAGGGGGCATCCTCGTCGAGTCCGCTTCTCAGGGGGAATCGATTTGCTATGCCGTGGTAGGCATGGGCATGAATGTAAATCAGAACGTTTTCCCACCGGAAATTGCAGATCGGGCCACATCTCTTTACCTGACTTATGGAAAATATTTCGATCAAAGCCTGCTTTTAACCTCCCTATTGAACCGGCTTTGGTCGTACTATGGAAAAATGGATCTACACGGCGCCGGCTTTATTTCGGAAGGGTGGACAACGATAACGGGAGAAAAGGAATGACAGAAATAAAAGAGAAGAAGGGGTTTTTCCAGAGGCTGAAGACAGCCATCCAAGGCACGAGAGACAATCTTCTGCAAAAAATGGAAGAGGTCATTAAAGGGAAGAAAGAAATCAGCCCGGAGATGCTCGATGAGCTGGAGGCAGTCCTGATCGGGGCTGATATTGGGATCACAATCGCCGGACAGATCATTGAGAAAGTGAAGCATTCCGTCGATCGCAAGCTATTGAATGACCCCGAGGAATTGCGGGAAGCGATTCGCCAGGAATTGCTGACGATACTATGCCAACCTTATGCCGGACGACAGGCGGAAGTGGAGGAGTTATCCCCGGCTAAACCTTGGGTTGTCATGCTGGTTGGCGTAAACGGGACCGGCAAAACCACCACGGTCGGCAAACTGGCCCACCGTTATATGTCGAAGCGAAAATCTGTGCTGATCTGCGCCGCCGATACCTTCCGCGCCGCAGCGGTGGAACAGCTGGCCGTTTGGGCGGAACGCTCCGGGGCCATGCTGGTGCGCCAGACGGTCGGAGGGAATCCCTCTTCGGTCATTTTCGACGCCTTGCAGGCGGGTGTGTCGCGACAAACCGACATCGTTCTCGTGGACACGGCCGGACGTCTGCATACCAAACACAATCTGATGCAGGAGTTGGAAAAAATGAAACGGATCGCCGAGCGCCAGGTCCCCGGAGCACCCCATGAAGTGCTTCTGATTCTGGATGCCACAACCGGTCAGAACGGATTGATCCAAGCCAAGGAATTCAGCAAGGCTGCCGGCGTCAGCGGATTGATCGTTACCAAGTTGGATGGTACCGCCAAGGGAGGAGTCGTTTTTTCCATCGTTCAGGAATTTAAAATTCCCATCTTGTATGCCGGCATCGGGGAAAAAATCGACGATCTGGTAGATTTTTCTCCGGAAGCCTTTGTCGACGGCATCTTTCGCTGAACACTCACCGTCGAAATCGATCCGAATTTCCTGCATGGGTCTCGAACACCAATGGTCTGGTTCGAGACCCATTTTTTATCACCTGTTCGAAAACGCGCTATCTATCGGGATTATGGCACCGCGACGATAGGAACAGAGGCAAAGACGGCCCAATTGTTGATGAATAATAAGCCTACAGATGCCAGATCCTCGGTCGAGGTAACTTCCAGGACCCCTTCCTGTGTGCTGGGAATCGAAGAGATGAACTGAAACATCACTTTTGCCTGCTGGGACCTCGGTGCCATATCGACGGTGGCGGTCCCTTCGGCCAGTGTTCCATCCGGCTTGTAATACTTGAGAGTTACATGGTTGATATTGTCGGTGACGTTGGCAAGCGCCAGACCGATGATCGTATCCGTACCCAGCTGGGGCATCGGCATTCTGAATTTCTTCATCCGGTTCGAAGGCAGCACAGTGGCTTGCGAAATGGCAGAGTTACCGGACATAGCCTGGTAGACGAGCATCCCACCGACGGGCCCGGTAGCACTTACTTTGCATCGGCCTGCTTTATCTCCGGCACTGCTGGTGATCATAAGCTTTAAAAAGCCGTCCTTGACAAGGGTGAAGGAATGAGAGCTTTTGGCCGTTCCATCCACATCGACGAGGATGGGATTCCCGTCTGTGCCGATGAATTCAGCGATACCGGATATTTCGGCGGAAGAATTATTGTTGACAATGATGAAAGTCCGCCATATGCCACCGGCGGCAAAATGGGCAAACTCCAGAGCTGAGGTATAAACAGGTGTTGGTTTGTCGGTCGCATCATAGGGTTTGGTGCCCGCCGTGATCTCCTGCAGATTGGTGTAACCGTCCCCATCGGAGTCTTTACTTTCAATGGTTCCTAGGGCAGCCGCGTTCCTTCCTGCCTCCTTATAATCTCTCCCATAGGAATTCAGCGCCGGAGCCGTGGTGTGGCAAAGGGAACAACCGGCCAGTTTCGACCCGGGATATCTCTGGGTGAAAAGGGTTTGATCGTTCATGGCCGCCCAGACCACAAGGGTCAATACACTGAAGACACATAAGATACAAATAGCACTCCATGCAGAAGTTGTTTTCCTGGTGGTTTTTTCCATGTTTCTTCCTCCCGGCCATGGTTAAATAGGTTCATTTTCATCTTGATTCTATCGCATAACGAATACTTAGTCATTCCTTATTTTTCCAATATCTTTACAATCCTATCGGAGACAGGATTTTTGTTGTTGAAGCCACATCATACGGTAGAGTCCATCCTGTTCGATCAATTCCTGATGCCGGCCTGTCTGTACCAGATTTCCTCGGCGCAAGACCAGTATCTGATCGAATCTTTCCATATTCAACAGACGATGCGATATAACCAGCATGGTTTTTCCGGAGATCCGGTTGGTGATTCCCTCCCAAATCCTTTCGGCGTTTCCTGGATCCAGATGTTGTAAAGGTTCGTCCCATAGCAGAATCGGTGCATTTTTGAGTAAAGACCGCATGAGATCGATTCTCTTTCTTTGTCCCGCACTCAGCTTGGCACCATATTCACCGATGCAGGTATCATACCGGTCGGGCAAACTTTCAATCCAATTCTTCGTTTGCATCAGTTCGGCGGCCCAGGATAATTTCTCGTCATTCTCCTCATGTACCATCAAATTCTCGAGGATCGTCCCGTGAAAAAAATCAGGTGTTTGGGAAGACCATGCAAATTTGGAACGTACGCTTTCCACGGAAAATTTCTGAACATCCGCACCGCCGATAGTCATCTTCCCTTCCTGGAATTCATAAAAACGTAATAGAAGGGAAAAAATACTGCTTTTTCCCGATCCGCTGGGACCGACGATGGCGATTTTGCCGTTTTCCGGAATCCGAAAACTAATTCGATTCAGCGTCGGTATCGTCTGCTCGGGATAGGAAAAAGTTATGTCGATACAATCCAAACCGTAGCCACCTGTCGTTGGTAATTCCTGGTATTGCGGCGAGATGGTCGGTTTCGCATCCAGGATTTCCACCAATCTCCGGCCGGCTTCTTTGCAATCCTCTCTGCGTAAGGAGGAAGGTAGCAAAGGATTCAGCGCCTCTTCCGCAGCCAGAAAAGCCAGAACCAAGGCAGCCGGTATCGTCGGTAGCATGGTCGGGTCACCATGACCGGCCAATACCAGATAAAGAAAGACATAGGCGGATAAAAAATAGAAGGTCTGAGAAAAAGAGGATATTCCACCCATGGCAACGGCAAGATTTCGCCGATCCCTGGAGAGGCTCCGGTCCAGTCGAAGCAATTGTGCCATCCTTTCCGCTTTTTGCCCGTATAGAATTATTTCCGTATGACCCAGGGTAAAATCGCAGAAAGCGTCGGAGAAAAGCCGGGATCTCCTTAAGATACGTTTCTGCCTGCGTTCATA
Source organism: uncultured Acidobacteriota bacterium (assembly GCA_964617125.1). Classification (GTDB taxonomy): domain Bacteria; phylum Acidobacteriota; class UBA6911; order CAINFC01; family CAINFC01; genus CAZTVS01. Next base: position 194,926 of record CAZTVS010000001.1, on the reverse strand, counting down.
AATGACCTGTGCCACATGGGGTAAAACGATGGCACAGACTATGAATCCACATGCAAAAATCAGGGCGGTTGCGTTGAAACATAGTGAGGCCAGCAGAAAGAGCATCGCTCCGGTAAATAGGGCCACTACTTTTACCGTACGGGTTTGCATGAAGAATATCTGTAAAGTTTCAATATCCTGCACCATTCGCTGCAGCAAATCTCCCCGCCGATATCTGTGGAAATGTTCCGGAAAGATTGGTTCGATCGCCAGATAGAATTTGCCCCGTAGCTTTTCCAGGAGCCGGAAGGTGGCATCATGAGAAAAATAGCGATCCAGATAGCGTAGAACGCTGCGCGAAATACCGAAGAACCGGATTCCGACAATCATCAGTTGCAGCTCGGAAAAGGGAGGATGAAGGGCCGCCTGGACCATGAGCATGGCCGCCAAGCCGAAAAGCCCTATACTTCCTGCGACGGAGGCAATGGCTAAGACAGCGGTAAAGCCAAACCAGTGATAACATCCCTTTCCCAGATCCCATAGTCTACGATCGATGTTCATTGCCCTGACCACCTGCTTCCCCATAAAAGCATCGATATTCCTTGTTCTTTTCCAGCAACTCGAAATGGGGTCCTTGAGCCACAGAGCCATCACTCTGAAAAAAAAGTACCTGGTCAGCCATCGGTGCCACTTCCCTTCGATGAGTGACCCAGACAAGAATCCGGTTGCCACGAAACGTCTCTATTCTCTCTCTCAGCTGTTCCTCGAGTTCAGGGTCCAGCCCTTCCGACGGTTCATCCAGAAGCACGATCGACGCCTTCTTAAGAAAAATCCGTGCCAGTGCCATCCTCTGCATCTCTCCCCCGCTTAAGCGGAATCCTCGTTCGCCCAGCATGGTATGAATACCCTGGGGCAATTCTCGGATCCATTCCTGGAGTCCGGCCATTTCCAGGCCCTTTTGCATCTCATCCATCCCGGCATCGGGATTCGCCAGTCGAAGGTTATCTAAAACCGATCCATAAAAAATGTATGGGCGTTGAGGCAGATAGGAAATGTGCCGGATCCATTCCGCAGCAGCGACATGAGTAAGAGAAACCGAATCGAGAAGGATTTCCCCCTGCGTAGGTTGTAGAAATCCAAGCAGGAGATGCAACAGAGTCGTTTTCCCACAACCGCTTGGGCCGCAAACCACATAGGTTCGCTCTCTTTGCAGAAGCAGGCAGAGTCTTTCCACGACAGGTTTTCCCGATGGATAATGAAAAGAAACATCCTGCAACCGAATTTCTTCGGGAGGCGGAATGCCATCGTGCCTGCCGGAGCCATCGCCTTCCTGATCGGTCAGGAGCAGTATTTCCCTCATTCTCAGCAAGAGTTCCCTGCCGAGGACAGCCGAATGAAAACCGGAACCCAGATGACGCAAGGGGGAGAAAAAAGCAGGCGTGACGAGCAGAATAAAAAATCCCGGCGCCAGATGCATCTGACCATGCAACAGGCGAAGTCCTATAGCGACGGCCACGATCGCTATACTCATGGTGGCCAGTAATTCGGTAACGCAAGTAGAAAGAAAGGCTACACGCAGTATATGCATCGTCCGCCTGCGGTAGTCCTCACTGAGGTTCCGTATGATCTTCTCCCCTTTTTTCACATCCTGAAAGACTTTCCAGGTGCACAGGCCCTGCAACATGTCAAAAAATCGGGCATTGAGCCGTGCCATGGCGTTCCATTGCCGGATCCCCATTTTTTCCGACGATCGTCCTATCATGTATTGAAAGAGGGGCAACAAAGGCGCCGTCAAAAAAAGCAAAAAGGCACTCAGAAAATCCACACCGGCCATGATTAGCAGATAAGAAATGGGAATGAGCAGGGCCAGAAGGATTCGCTGCAGATATTGACTCAGATAAAGATCCAAGGCATCCATTGCGGCGGTTACCAAGTGGATCAGTTCTCCGCTTCGTTGATCCTGAAAGAAGGGAGGCTGTTGTTGCGCCAATTTTTCCAAGATTCTTTTACGGATGCCGGTCCGTATATTGGTGATTGCCCGAATCGATAAGGTTTCCTCCATCCAGGAACAGAACATTTTCAATAAAAGAAAGGCTAAAAATCCGGTGAGCAGTTCGCCTGGTGGCTGGCTGGTGATGTCGGCTGTTACCAGAAGGCCTAATGTTTGGCTAAGAAAATAGGCCTGGCCCAGGAACGCCAGGGATCCCAACCAGGCAAAAAGAGTGCTGAACGTCAGCGGCCATTTCTCTTCGCTCAGATGGGGGGACAGTATCTCCCATTCCTGTCGGGATACTCCTAACACAGGGCATCGATGCGGATATGTGCCAGATTTGTCAAAACACTCTTTTCTTGAGAATGATGGATGAGTGGTCTAATACTCCACAGGGTTTTTATCGGTGACTCTTTTGATAAATAGCCAGTAGGTCCAGCTTTGATACAGAAGTACGATGGGGACAAACAGGACGGCAACAACCGTCATAACCTGGAGTGTATAGGGGCTGGATGAGGAGTTGTATATGGTAAGGCTCCATTCCGGATTCAGACTGGACACCATCACCCGCGGAAAAAGCGGAAGAAAAACCTTCACTACCAGCGACAGGGCCACAAGACAATTGACGGCAAATTGGAGACCGATCTTACGCTGTAAAACGATTTCCAATCCCAGCAACACGCAAAGGAGGAGGTTCAGGTAGCGGTCCATCCCCGGATAAGCCATCCAAAGGGAAAGGATAGAGATACAAAGGACAAGGATCGGGAGGCGACCGGCCATCTTTTTGGCCCTTCGTTGCAATTCTCCCTCCGTTTTCAAACCTAAATAACAGGCCCCCTGCAAAAGAAATATACCAAGCGTGAGAAGACCTGCCGTCAGGGTGTAGGGGTTCAGAAGATCAAGAAATCCTCCGACATAGTTCCGATTTTGATCGATTGGCGTTCCCCGCAACAGATTGCCGAGGGCAACTCCCCAGAGCAAGGAAGGGATCATACTTCCGATGCATAGGATCCGTATCCAGATCCGATGCCAAAGATCGCCCCGATGTTTACCGATATAGTCTAGGGCGATTCCCCGCAGTATCAATGCCAGCAGGAGCAAGGCGAGGGCAAGATAGAAGCCGCTGAACAGGGTGGCGTACCAGTGTGGAAATGCGGCAAATATCGCTCCGCCCGCCGTTAAAATCCACACTTCATTTCCTCCCCAGAAGGGTGCGATGGTCCTTATCAGGACCCGATGCTCTTTCTCGTCCCTGCCGATAAAGAGTGCCAGCATTCCCACTCCATAATCGAAACCTTCCAGAATATAGAATCCGGAAAATAGTACGCCAATCAGAATGAACCAAATTGTATTGAGATCCATACGGGCTCCGTTTCCGAGATTGATTCGGCATTAATGGTTGTCCAGCAAGGACGTTCCCAGAACTCCTTCCTGGCCGGCGGCAAGAGTGTCACGTAGCGCCGCTTTTTTCATGAGGAACAGGGTCACCGCCATCAGCGATCCATACAGGAGGGTAAAGCCGATCAGCGTAAATCCTACCATGGCAGCAGAAACCGTAGGAGAAACGGCATCCTCCGTGAATTGCAGACCGAACACAATCCAGGGCTGGCGCGCCATCTCCGTGAAAATCCACCCGGAGGCGTTGGCGATATAGGGAAGGATTAACGCCCCCATACAAACTTTCAGATAGAAATCCGGAAGTGTTCCCGACGCTCTTCGCAGTATCATCCAGCCCGGCAAGAGAAGCAGCAACATCAGAAAACCGGTAGCAACCATGATACGGAATGTCCAATAACTGATGCTCACCGGAGGAACATAATCGTGCGGACCATATTTTTGCGTATATTCATCCTGTAGATTCCGGATCCCCTTCACTTCCCCTTCCAGCCGGTTATGCGCCAGAAGGCTCAAACCATAGGGAACCCTCAGGGACCAAACATCCCTGCGGTTTTTTTCGTCCAGCATAGAGAACAACGAAAAGGAGGCGGGGTTCTCGGTTTGCCACAGAGCTTCCGCGGCCGCCATTTTCATGGGCTGCGTCCGGATCATATGTTGCGCCTGATGGTGCCCCACCAGCAAGACACCGAGAATACCGATCGAAGCGAAAGCTATACCGGCTCGAAAAGAGGGAAGAAAGAGCGGATGATCTTTCTTTGGCCTCAGATGATAGGCACTGATTCCTAAAACAAAAAATCCGGCAGTAGCTAATCCGGCACAGAAGACATGGGGGAACTGAAGCCAGACATGAGGATTGGATACCAGAGCGAAAAAATCGGTCAGTTCCGCCCGGCCGTTCCGTAGTGTGTAACCCACTGGCTGTTGCATGAAGGAATTGGCGATTAAAATCCATAATGCGGAAAGGTTGGAACCTATGGCAACCATCCATATGGAAACCAGATGTATCTTTTCCGGTATCCTTCCCCAGCCGAAAATCCAGACACCCAGGAACACCGATTCCAGAAAAAATGCCAGGAGTGCTTCGATGGCCAGGGGAACTCCGAAAATATCGCCGACAAACCGGGAATAATCGGACCAGTTCATACCGAATTGGAATTCCTGAACGATACCGGTCACCACTCCCATAGCAAAGTTGATGAGGAACAGCTTTCCCCAGAATTGGGTGATGGCCAGAGTATGAGCATCTTTCTTTTTATAGTATCGCGTATGAAAATAGGCGACGAAGATCGAAAGCCCAAGAGTCAGCGGAACAAAAAAGAAGTGATATACGGTGGTTATGGCAAATTGCCATCGCGCTAAAGTGAGAGCTTCCATATCGGCCTACTCCTTCTGACATCGATTGAACCACTTGTGTCATGGACGCATAGTGTCTTTTACAGCACAGCGCTTACCATTTTTTTATCTACACGCAGTAACCACCCCTGGCTGTCCTTTTTTTCCTGAAGAACGTTCGAACCGAAAGGATCGAACTCATAGCGGGTGATAATATGACTGAAAACTTCGCGCAAAGCCCGAGCTCCGATACGGGAATTCTCGGCGGCATGTTCGGCGATGAGATCCAGAGCCTCTTCGGTCAGCTCCAGTTGGATGCCCATGGTTTGAAAATATTCACAGGAAATCCGGTATGGGGAGTCGTAGGCGGTGAGCATGATCTGTTTTAAATCCGATCGGCTCAGATTATTCAATACGACTGCGGCATTAAAACGGGATATGAACTGCGGTACCATGCCGTAACGAAAGAGATCTTCAAATTGCAGAAACTCGCTCAGAGAGAATTTGGATTCGAAGGTGATTTTCCCTTCAAGACCCACAACCATCTGGGGTTTCAACTGACGCTTATCCTCCTTGCTGATCACCATGGCGTAAACCTGGTCGTATAATTCCTCGAACGCGCCACCGCAGATGAATAGCAACCCATGCGTGTCGATGGGTATTTTTATCAGGCGGGACTCTCCATCCACCTTCATGATAGTTTCGTAATGAACGGTTTCGCCTTCCATGATGGTCAATAACGCCTGCTGAATGGCCAGCCCGGCGACATTGACTTTCCCGGCAATGCGGGAAGATACCTTATCCACTTCATCCAGGCAGATGGTTGCCCTTTCCATATAGGTCTGCAGCAATTCCGGGGTCAAATCCTCACCCAGTAAGGTTCTGACTTTATTTTCGATCGCCTTGAAAAGACGCAGGCATTGCACATCCGACTCGTCCTCTCCTCCCAGCATGTTGGCATTCATGATGACCATGATGCGAAATTCTTTCAGCTTTTCATGGGCCTCGTAAAAACTCTTGATGGTATTCATGATGGTCGTTTTGCCGCTGCCGCTGTTTCCGATCAAGAGGAGATTTCCTGCCCGCTGATGGTGAATATGTTTGTACAGTGCGACAGAGATGTATTCCAAAGCCTCAGCCTGCCCAAGCACTCTGCGTTTTAAATATTCATGTATCTTCGTAGGTATAAATTCACTTTGATCCGACACGAAATGTCTCCATTTGTTCCTAGAATTGACCAATTACTATACGAACAGAACAACATGTGGAATAGTTTATCTATTTGGTCCGGTATTATATCTCATTCGCAACACCAGAACAAGACAATCATCTTACCGATCATCCTTGTCCTCTCTCCATCTCTGATCGGGGTGGAACGGACCTCAGTATGATCCCACAGTATTTCCCAATGAAAGCCCAGCCAAGAAAGCCACCTATATCTATATGATAATAAAGGAAATAATTCGAGGCACCATGCTTGACAAGCAGAATGTATACATGATAAAGTCCCTCTTCTTTTTGAAGTACATAAGAAGCCGTTTGTTTTGTGAATCAACATCGAATTTCCATTGCTATAATATATTTTTTTCGAAGTTATCATTGGGTACCGACTCATGAAGCATTTTTTCCGCTTTCTGCCTAAGCGTTTGCCGACATACTGCTTTCTCACCTTCTGCCTGTGCCTGCTGCCGATTTCGTCCGCCTGTTTAAAGACCACCAAGATACTTAAGATTCCAGCACGGATACAGAAAGCCAAAATTCTCAGCCGCCTTGAAATCCTGGAACTGCTGCAGAAAAAAGCTTCTCAAGTTCAGTCTCTTCAGGTTTCCTCCATGAAGGCTTATTTTATCGGAGGGGACGAGGAATCCGGAAAGGTCGAACGCTATCTGGGTGTGCCTGGTTACATCCTGGCTCAAAAACCGCATCTCATGCGTGTGACTCTGCAAAATCCGGTCACCAAGTCCTCCCTGGCCGATCTGATCTCGAATGGGAGTGAAATACGAATGTGGATTCCCATTCAAAACAAATACTTCATCGGCCCGTCCGATATGGGAACGATCACTCTGGATAAAAAGAAATATGACCGAGCCAACGGCAACCCTCTGCTGAATCTGCGTCCCCATCATCTCTTCCCTGCGCTGTTGTTTATCGATCCGCTGAATTCCGCAAACAGCAGGGTTTTCCTGGAAGAAGAAGGAGATACCACCAGCCGCTATTATGTTGTCGGAATTATTGATACGACGGATAATCCGGAAAATACGTTACAATTGCTACGGAAAATATGGATAGAGAGGTACGATCTCCATATTGTCAAAGAACGTCTTTACGGACCTGAAGGGAAAGTGCAAGCGGAAATCCTTTATGACAATTATCAGGACGTCGACGGTATCAGTGTTCCTTTCAAGATTGATCTGCAGCGATTTCCGGAACATTACAGCATGACTTTCCAACTGAACAAAGTGAAAATCAATCCTCAGCTACAGGAAAAAGCATTTCAATTAAACCAGCCTCCTGGAGCGGAAGTGGTGGACCTATACTCCTCCTCCGGTCCCTCCTCCGATAAAAAATAACATGCGTCAACTTTTAGTCGCCAACCTGTTGAAACGTCCTACGCGGACCATCGTTTCCATGAGTGCAGTGGCGATGGCAGTTATCCTGATATTGGTACTCACCGGCCTTTCCCACGGACTTCTGAGCGATGCGGCCAATCGTACGCAGAATATCGGAGCCGATATCATTTTTCAGCCGTCCGGAGCCTCCATGTTCTTTGCCTTCAGTACGAACACGCTGCCGGCGAAAATCACCGCCCGTCTCAAGGACACCCCGGGAATCACCAACGTAACTCCGGTTCTGGTGTATTTCAGCATGAAACGATTCGGTATCACTTTCGGTATCGACTGGGAGAGCTATGACCAGTTTGCGGGGAAACTGCGAATCCTTTCCGGAGAGAAATTTTCCGGAGAAAATGATGCCATCGTGGACGATCTTTTTGCCAGGAACAACAATCTGAAACTGGGAGATACCATCCATATACTCAACCAGGACCAGGGCTTCAAGGTAGTCGGCATATGCCAGAGCGGTATGGCGGCCGTGCGGGTTTTCGTACCTCTGAACACTCTGCAAACTCGTATGGGTTCGGCGGACAAGGTTTCCATGGTTTTTATCAAGTGCAAGGACCCCCAATCCATCCAGCAGGTTTATGAAACCTTAAAAAGAGATTACAAAGGCTATACAATTATTAAAACCTCGGAACTGGCACATCTGATGAACGAGAACACTCCTTTCCTGAAGGAATTCACTTATACGGTTATCGCCATTTCTGTTTTTGTCAGCTTCCTGGTCATTCTTCTGGCCATGTACACCAGTATCTTTGAAAGAACCCGGGAGATCGGTATTCTAAAGGCGATGGGGGCTTCGAAATCCTTCATTCTTCATACCATCATGAAGGAATCGCTTTTACTCTGCCTCTGCGGTTGTGTTCTGGGCATCGTTGGCACGTATGTGATCATTTTCATCATCCGCATACAATTTCCCTCCATGATGATCGATATACCCTTCGATTGGCATTTTCGTGCCTGCTTCCTGGCTCTGCTGGGAGGAGCTTTGGGATCTCTTTATCCGGCGTTTAAAGCGGCATCGCAAGATCCGGTCGTTGCTTTGAGTTACGAATAATCCGATTTTGTACAACTTTTATGAATAAGAATATCGTATTGCGGGCCAGCAACCTTTCCATGATTTATCATGCCGGCAAGGTTGCTGTCCACGCCTTGAACGGAATCGACCTTTCCGTTTCCGAAGGTGAATTTGTGGCCATCATGGGCCCTTCCGGATGTGGAAAATCGACGCTTCTCCATCTTCTCGGCGGGTTACAGCACCCCACCAGCGGCGATATCTTTATCGACGGCATCAACATCGTCAAACTGAAAGACCGGGAAAGAACGGAAATTCGCCGTAAGAAGATCGGTTACATCTTCCAACGTTTCAACCTGCTGCCCACCCTTACGGCCGAAGAAAACCTGGATCTGGCAAAACGAATTCACGGTAACGGTTCCTTCAACGAATCGGAAACCATGGATGTACTCCGGCTGTTAGGCATTCATAATCGGATGGACCAGCGCCCTATCGAGCTTTCCGGGGGCGAGCAGCAAAGAGTGGCGATTGCTCGGGCACTCCTCAATCAGCCTTCGATCATTCTGGCCGACGAACCCACCGGAAGCCTTGATTCCTCCAACTCCAAAGCGGTGCTTCGACTTTTACGAGAAACCAACCAACGTTTCCATCAAACCATCGTCATGATCACCCATGATCCGGAGGCCGCTCACACCGCCCAGCGGATTGTCGAGATGCGGGACGGCCAGATCATCAACAATAATGCCGGTTTCTACCATGAAGCCGAACTGGACGGAATCATCTAGGCCATGAAAACTCTCTTCTCCATCTTCCGGAACATACTTCTATGGACTTATGGGCGCGGTAGTTGGCAATACGATCTGATGTGCCTGCTCATACTGGCTTTTATTTTTCTGACGCCTCCTTCGTTTTTCAAGGAAAACCGAAGCTATCATCCCAAACATCTGCAAGGCACGGTTACTACCATACCACCGCTTTCTACCGTACCATCAGGGAATCCCTCGAATCCTACGGGTGTCGAAACGACTCTCAAGGAGTCATCTCCGAACACCACTGTTCACCCTTGAGGAAATACCATGAAGACTCGCCTAATGCTTACTATGGAGGCGTTTTCCTTCCTCCTTCTTGTTTGTTTCTTCCTTTCTTCCCTTCAGGCCCAGAATCCGGCGGTGACCGAGCTGGATCTAATCCTCAGCAAGATGGAAGAGAGCGGCTCTAAGATGAAATGTTTCCATGCCGACCTGATGCAAAAGAAATATATATCTGTGCTGCAGGAATTCGATACGGAAGAAAACGGTGTTTTCTATTACTCCAAGGGAAGTGACGGATCCGCCCTAATTCGTAAAGAAATCAAGACCCCTACTCCGACCACCGTACTCATCAATAAGGGAGAGGGGATGGTCTTCTACCCGAAGATCAAACAGGCACAAAAATTTTCCTTGGGACAGCATAAGGACAAGGCAGAATTTATGGCCGTAGGCGTGGGACAATCCGCTAAAAAACTGCGGGACACATTCCATATTCGCTTTCTCCAGCACGAAATACTCGACGGCACCAAAGTAGCTGTTCTGGAATTAAAGCCGAAGTCGGACAAGGCTGCAGCATTCCTCTCCATCATCACCCTCTGGATGGATGAGCAAATCTGGCTGCCGATTCAATCCAAACTGCAGGAGCCCAATGAGGATTATCAGCTGACCCGTTTCCGCAACGTAAAGATCAATGTCCGCATCCCCGAATCCACCTTCAGCATGAAACTACCGTCGGATGTGGAAATCCTAACCCAGTAACCGGGCATTTTTATGAAACGAGGACTCCTTCTCCTGCTCTTTTTAATGGTTCTTACCGACCTGATGACGGCACAAGCCGGTTTCGAAGTGATCCTAGTCGGCGAAGCGCCACGATCCGTGCTGGATGCCGAAGAACTGTTCCCCTGGTACAAACTTTCCTATCAATCTTATCAACCGGATACCGCAGCCATCGAAAAGCTAAAAAATGCCGCTCCGGGACATACGTTTTTAATTTTTGCCGGAACCTGGTGCAAAGACACGAAACGTGAGTTGCCACGGTTTTTCAAGGCAGCCGATGCCGCAGCCATACCAAAAGAGAACATCAGGCTCATCTTTTTAGATCGCAACAAGAAAGCCAAAGACAACTCGGCGGAAGAAAATAAAATCACTCTCATCCCCACCTTTATCCTTCTTCGTGACGGCAAAGAAAAAGGGCGGATCGTGGAAGAAACCAAGCAGAGTATGGAGAAGGACCTGCTCGATCTTCTCGTCTCTCCCTGAGGTTTATTTTTTGCAGCATTGCAAACGCCCCTGAGTCTCTACCCATTTCTCCAGGACGTAGTTCAGGGCGTTGGCATCGGCCTGATCGGCCTCCTCCATTCGAAGAGTGCTCGTAATCCTGGACATTTCTTTCAAGATGTCGTTCTGCCGGATGATCCCGTCGGCCTCCTGAAAGATCAATCCATTCTCCAGATTTCTGAGGTCCGCCTTGTATGGACCATGCCAGTCGTTCTTCTCCGCTGTCAGGGTTTCAAAGAGCAAGGGCGCGGTGGCGGTCATCAGATTTCCGGCCGGCAATCCCAGAAGCGCTTCGATGGTGCGTAGACAGCTTGCCGTGGTCAGGAAGCGGGAATCAATTCGAGGTTTCCTCTTGGAGCCGGGATTATATCTACTGATAAAGAGCATGGGGCTGCGATGGGAATCGACATGATCACAGCCGGCCTGGGCATCATCCTCAATGACCAAGATGGCTGTATTTTCCCAATAATAGGGATTTTGGGAAATGGCTTCGACCAGCATACCCAATGCCAAATCATTATCCGCGACGCTGGCATCGGGAGTTGCTCCTCCTGGTCTCACCCCGCGAGTGTGATTATTGCCCAAACGAACGACACTCAGATGCGGCAAAGTATCCTTTCCGGTCTTTTTCTGCAATTCGGCAATCTTCTCAAAGTCCTGCTGCCAGATACGAAAACGAATTACATCCGGGATCTGCAGATCGTATGCAGGAAATAATGGTTGGAAACCGTTTTTGAAGGCGTTTTTTGTCGCAATGGTGCCTCCTAAGACCTTCCCGTCCTGATCCACATCGGCATACAGAGGGATGGGCCAGCCGAAACGATTGATCTTTCCGATCAACGGATGCACCATGAAACCGGGAAGGCTCTCCTGCTTTTCAATCCAACGGATCTCCTTTTCGGGATTATTACAATATTCGCCATAAATACCGATCGTTTTTCCCGCAGACAGGACAGAATCCCATATATAGCCGCTCTGCGGGGTGTCTACGTCCGATTGCTGGAAAAGAAGCGGCATGATATGGTTGTTGTTGCCTTCGGAGTCATAGGTGAAATTCCCCGTGGAATAATTGATCTGCCACTGTTGTTCATTCCATCCGCTGTTGATCCCGGCTGTGGTCCAGGCGTGCCCGTTGAAGCTCACTTCCGCACTTACAAAAAAATGGTCGTAAATACCGAACTCCCGCGCCAGATGGTGCTGATTAGGCGTATACTCTTCGCCGAAATAGAGGCAGGTTTTATCCGCCTTACTGATCTCCAAATCACCAAAAACCTGATCATAGGTGCGGTTTTCCTTGATCACGTAAATGACGTGCCGGATGGGATTGAAGGACAGCGCTTTCATCTCGTTCAGGATGGTTTCCTGATCCAGCTGGTTGTTGCGCAATACGGCTCTGGTATATTGGTCCAGGTTCTGAACGGCTTCTTTGAAATCCAGACGATGCAGGGAACCTTGCAGAAGTTCCGGGGCATAGGTCCCGGGATTCTGCCCCGGTTGAAATGGGCGATTGGGTTTGTTTGTCCCCGTGCCTTTTCCTTTTCCGCTGGTGAGGAAGAGCTCCTTCCCATCCGGGGTGATCTCAAGGGTATGGGGATACCACAATGTCGGCAGATAGCCGGCTACACGGTTGTTTTTTTCCTTGTCTTCTCCGATGTCGACTAAAACAACTGCATTCAGCAATCCAGCGGATACAATCAACCATTTTCCATCCGGCGTAAAAACCAGATGGTTCGGAGCCACCCCCAGAAGATTCCTGATCTTCATGGCTTCGGGCCTGAGATCGATGTTCTGTACTACCTTCAGATATCCCGAGTTCTGAGGCTCATTGCCGATGACTGAAATCAGGTCGCTATTCTCGACGGCCACATAAAGCCATTTCCCGGAAGGGTGTACAGCCATATGGCTGGGGTGACTGCTCGGCATCGACTGGCCGGTTATCTGGGCTCCTACCGGAATGAATTCCACCTTTCCATCCGCCAGGTGTATGACGGCTATAGACGATCCGTTATATAGACTGACAAAAAGTGTTTGTTTGTCCGGGGACAGGGTTAAAGCGTAAGGATATTCCGCAGGGATGGCTGGATGATGCGGCTGGTGAACGGAAAACACGCGGGTTACCTTCCGGGTTTTGCTGCTCATTTCGACGACCGAATCGCTGAGAGTCAATGCCGCATAAATGAGGTCCTCCCCTTCATGGTTCCCATCCGGACAAACAGCCAATCCGCTGGGTGTCGGAGAAGGAAAATTCTGTTTCAGCTCTGCCGCAAGCGGCACTTGATCGGGCGGGATGGCGATAAACCCATCCGGGGTAATCCCTCCTCGATCCAGAAGTCGATGAATGCGTATGCCGTTTTGCGAGCGGTCTCCACGGGTGGAAGCTAAAGATAGATACAGTCGTTTTCCCGTCGAACTGAAACTGATTCCATAGAAGGGTGTACAGATGTTGACCGGCTGATTGAATTCCAGCCCGGTCCCTGGTTCCGTAAAATCAGCCAAGGTCCCGGTCATCCGATCATATATGGCAATGGATTTCCGGAAGCCTGAGGAAGAATGTCCGTAGCCGTTATTTAAAAAAGCTATATATCGACCGTCCTTAGTGGTCGCAGAGTTGATGGGAAACGCATTTAACGCTCCGATCCATTTTCCTGCCGGTGGTTCCAAGAGAACCTTGCCGGACGGCAGTCTTACTTCTTCCCAACTACTATCTGCATGGGTAAGGGCTGCGCTGCCCATGAAGAGAATAGCAAAAGCAATGATCTTGATTGTGCGTCTCCCTAAGTACATTCATCCACTCCCATTCAAAAGAATAAAAACTCTAATACCACAAGAAATCTATACGTTATGGCAGTTTATTCCAAACCGGTAGAATTTCTTCTCCGGTAAAAAATTCTTTCCTGTTCCGTATCAATATTATCTTTCTGCGGACGATAAGGAAAGGCATGAAGGTATTTCCCAACATGGCTGGGCTTGTGCCCGCCGATGTACCGAAACTTGTTGAAAATAGGATTATTCCTTATTCCGAGTTACAGCTGCCGGAGATAAAAATCCCCTCTTCTGAATTGTCGGGCGTTCAGACAAGTGAAACCGTCGCTTTCCGTGTTTTGGAAAAATTACCCCAAGGCTATTCTCTCGATTTTCAAGGCACTCGAATTACCGCTGAATCCTCGGGGGAACTCCCTGTCGGCATGACTTTAGAGGCGAAAGTACTTCGCACGGCAAAAGAAATTCTCCTGCAGGTCTCCTCTCCTATCGAGGCCCAATCGGATGGATCCCAACACTATATAACTCCAGCAAATAGCCTGAGAAATCCATCGACATGGAAAAACCTACCGATGGATGTCGATCCGACCGTCCATCAGAGGCTGTTTTCCGCAAAGGCATTACCCGAAACGACACCCTGGGTAAAAGGTGTCGAATCCCTACCGGTCCCTGTTTCCCAGCAACAAAGATCCGAGAATGGTCCCACCCAGATAAGCATCCCTTCCTTGCCACCTTCAGGAACCGACCAGACGGCTCAGTCAACTCAGGTTCCACCCTCTTTCTCCACAAAAATCTTTCCCTCCGGAAATATCACGCCTCCACTGCCTCTCTCTATGGATCTGTTGCCCGCCGAGAAACCTTCCGCCCTGGGTACTCCTCTTGCTTTTATTCCGATCGAGAATTTTAAAAATCCGGAGAGCATTCCCAAGGGGTCTGTCCAGATGGGTTCTCATGTGGAAACCTATCTTCTCGACCAACAAAAGATACCGGTAGAACCCGGAGGAGTTTTACATACACGGGTCATAACCGTTACCTCCGATACAACCATCCTTGGAACACAAGATAAACTACTCTTGGTTAAAGCCCCCCTTCTCCTGTCCTCCTCAGAAGAATTATCCTTTCATTTTCAATCAGGCGATGATCAGCACCCGTGGTTGATGAAGCCGGACAGCCCGCTGCAGCTAAATGTGATGGCTCCGAAGGCAGAAGACTCCGCTGCCGGCAATAACCTGCTGGAGGCTTTCCGAACGGCACAATCCTTGTCTGAGAAGACAAGGATTTTTCCCGTTCCCGCGTCCCGGGAGACCATTCCCAGTTTCGACCCATCAGGCTCGTTTTCTCGACTGATCAACACCATGCAGGAATTTCAACTTTTAGATTCCAGCCAGTTGCGCTTTTTAGAGCCGGAAGCGACACCGATGGAGACGGTGGCCCAATTAAGACTTTCTGCAGAAATCCGGAAAGAATTACTTGGAGAAAGTCGACCTCCATCTTCCTTATCCTACACCTCGGGCATTGTCTCTATCGGAAAACGTCCCTTACAAGTAACTCCGGAGGAGGTCTTGTCAGCCAAGGTGATTGGTGTAACCGCGGAAACAACCATCATTGAAGTCAAGGGTGCACAACTTCTCCTCAATGTACCGCTAAAACTTCAACCAGGTGACTCGCTCCTCTTCCATGCCTCGCTGGAGAACTCAAAACTGATCTTGGAAAGCTTGTCCAATATTCCTCGGGCGGAGAATGCTCCACCGGGAAAGATATCCACTGCCGGGGTATATCTACCCCTACCCGACGATAAAGTCGGATACAAAACCCTCCCCGGCATGCAACCCATACCGGAAAGTACTCAGGTATTAATGGCCAAGCCGTATCAAGAACAAGGTGCTGAGAAAATCCCACTGCACCAGACTACCCCATCGTCCTTATTCACCGGAATGGACCGATTGCCTTCTGCGTCCAATGTCCCTTCACCTCTTTCAGCCAACAACCTGTTTGCAGGCGATATTCAGCCTTCCTATTCCACCACTCTGAGTCCAATGGTTACGGAAAAGCCCTCTCCCTCAGGTTCTCCCTTCGCCTACATACCTGTCGAATTTTTTGCCAACGCTGCCGCTGTTGTTCGGGAAAATGCCGCTTCAACATCTCCAGTGGAAGCCTATTTTCTGGATCGGCAAAAGATACCAGTGGAGACTGGTACCGATCTCCGTGCTCAGGTAGTCACAGTCACTTCCGACACCACCATCCTCAAGGTCCAGGATCAACTGATCATGGTTAAAGCTCCCCTCCTCCCGCCTTCCACAGGGGAACTGTCGTTTCGTATACGACAGGGTGATGCACAACATCCCCTGTTGATGGAACCTGCGAACCAACTGATTTTTCGCAATGATACGCAGAGGATCAAGGATGCTTCCATCATTTCTCAACCATTCAACAGCTCTCCGCCGGCACAAGACATCTCGGGCCAAGTGAGTATTTCACCCTCTTCCCCACCCAATGAGCCCGATACCGGATCCGATTCCTCGAACGCCTTATCCCGTCTGATAAATACGATGAAAGAGTTCCATCTGCTGGACTCCAAACAGCAGCGATTTTATGAATCCCAATCCATACCGACGGAAACTATCGCAAAGCTTCAATTACCCCCCACAAAGGAGCTTTCGGCATCCAAATCTCTGGGGACAACAACTCCATCCTCGGTGGATGTCGTTTTATTTGGGAAACGTTCTCTACAGCTCACTCCGGGTGAAATCTTCACCGCCAAGGTGATCGGGATAACCGCCGACACTACGATCGTTGAGGCCAAGGGCAGCCAGCTTCTCCTTCAGATACCGCTGGATCTGCACCCGGGAGATTCTCTGCTGTTTCGCTCTTCCATGCAGGGATCGGAACCTTTTCTTGAACCATTGTCCCAGATCCCCATCCGAAGCGAATCCGGAATATCTCCCCTCGCAGGGAAAATGTCCTCTCCGGTTCCAATACCCGATTCCAGAGCGTCGCTTCTACCGACAGCAACCCTTTTACCGCCGACGGTATTTGCCGATACAACAAAGATGCCTGGAGTCCCTTTGGGTGTGATTCGCCTCTCTGCGCATGACTCTCCCCAGGTGGAAGTATCCTCACCCATTCACCGTATGACGCTTCCTATCGAGGCATTTTCAACCGAATCGGAAATACCGCTATGGAAAATCGGTGAAAAGACATCCATGGAAGTGACCGATGTCAGAGCCGATCGCACAACCGTATCCATCAAAGGATCATCCATTCAGCTGATAATGCCGCCGCTATGGGAAGCGAAATCGGTGCTGCAGGTTCGTGTAGCACAACTCTTTCCTCAAGCCGGTCTGGAAGTTTTTTCTCAGCCATCCGCTCTTTCCTCCATCCAGAAAGAATCTCTACCTCATCCTGCCTTCGACCCTGGCATCCGTCAGACGATGCAAAATACGGAAAACACGCCCGCTCATCGGTTGGGAGTTCTCCAGGTTCCGTCCCAATCCCATCCGGAAGAAGGTTACATCCCCGGCACAACGGCAGCTTCGAACCAAGCGTCATCCTCTTCCGCAACGGTTCCCAGCATAAAACCTTTCGTCAATTCAGGTCCCATTCCGGTTAACGAAGTTCTCTCCGGAGCAGTGACATCCGTCCCCTCCATCAATGATCTTCCGTTGCAAGGACAGAATGCACAACCACCGACAAGATCCTGGAAGACGGTTCCGGTCATAGGATCCCTTCCTCCGAACCTCTCCCCTGAATCGGTATATTCTGCCATCGTAAACGATTCTTCGATGGGGATTTCTTTTCTTCAGGTGAACGGACACCAGATCGCTGTGGAATCTCCCGACCTCACACCAGGTCAGCTCCTGCATGTACGCAGAAATCAGACAGGCCAGGTCTCCTCTTTGCAACTTACAATTCCGGAAACAACGAACCCGGTCAATCCAAAAACTCTGCCTTTTGTGATTGCATCCTCCCGTTCCGCGAGTGAACGGTTCCCTTCCACCGGAAGTGGGGATTTCGGACAGCTCAACCTGGGTCAAACTCTCCATGCCATTGTTTATCGTCAGACACAACCTGATAAATACCTGATTGGTTACAAAAATCAATTGCATGAGATACAGAGCACCGAAACTCTCCGGCCCGGGTCGGAATTGGAGTTGCGGGTGGAAAACCATACGGCCGATAATCATGTCTTCCGATTGGTCCGACAGAGCATGAGCATGGAAGAACTTGCCGAATCCTTGTTGCATGCCCGTCAGCCGCAGAATCCATCTCAGGCGCAATCTCTTGCCGATCTTCGGACGGAGATGAACCTGGCATCGCGTCTTCTCCTGCACGACTCTCAGACCACCAAACAAATGGGAAAACTGGAAACCCTCCTCTCCGGCTTTTTCCCTCAGGAAGGTCTCCCCAAAGCCGAGAATCTGGCATCTTTCCTACGGGACGGAGGGATGAATTACGAAGCAAGATTGGCTCAATCTCTGCATCAACCGGAAAGTCTGCGTAAACTCGTAGAGACCGACCTTAAGGGACAACTGCTGAATACCTTGCAGTTTCTCCAGGAGGAATCCGGTCAGATTCCACTGCAAAGGCTTGCTTCGGCGGTCAAACAGAATCTTCAATGGATTGAAACCCAGCAATTAAATACCTATCTGTCCCAGGTGAACGACACTCCTTATCAGTGGGATATTCCCTACACGGTTGGCGGTCAGATGAAAACCATGCATCTGTCCGTCCAACCGGATACATCCTCCAAACACCAGAATGAACAGACGACCCAGCGGTCGGTTGCCGGACACAAGGTATTGTTTTTACTAGATCTGGAAACATTCGGACAGACACGAATCGATAGCTACATCACACCACACTCCGTCGATGCCACTCTGTATATCGAAAACAAGGATGCCATCAAGCACTTACGCCCTCGTTTGGGTGATTTCCAACAGCGGCTGCAAGCCTTGGGATACGGCAATACACATTTGGATGTTCGTCCTTTTCATGGTACTATGCGGGAAAAGCGGCCCGATTTCCATAACTCTCAACCGGTAAACGATTTAGAAAGCGATGCCACCCCGCATCTTTTCCGGCGGCAGATTTGAAGAGAGAGCATTTCATGAAAAAGGATACGGCAAAGGCGGTAGCTCTCCGGCATGACATGGATTCCCAGCAAGCGCCTGTGGTCACGGCCAAAGGTGTAGGATTGGTGGCCGAGGAAATCCTCCGTATTTCTAAAGAATACAATATTCCTGTCCGACAGGACAGGGATCTGGTAGAGATCCTGTATCGTATCGACATGGAATCCCAGATACCCAGAGAACTCTTCCTGGTCGTAGCCGAGATGCTGGCTTTTCTTTATCTGAGTACCAGCCAGTTTCAAGAAGAGACGGCACAGGCTTTCGGCAATTTGGGCACGGTAATGTATACTCAAGGTGATTACATGACAGCCAGAGAACATTGGGAACGCGCTCGTGCGATCTTTTCTCACCTGGGCAAAATGGACAAGGTAAAACAACTGGATGTTCTGCTTCAGAACCTGCCGCGTACATCCGTTGGCCTACCTGTTGGAACAAGCCCGGATTGAGGAATTCCAGGCGATTTATTCCGGCAAGCGTTTTATCGAATCTCTAAGCGGACTATCGGAGGACCGATCATGATGAAATCCTTGAAAAATTCTTTATTGCAGTTGATCGCTCGTACCAGTTCGGAATTGCCGGAGGATGTGCGGCAAGCCGTGGAAAGAGTTTCCCAAGCCGAACCTGAGGGTACCCTTTCCCGCCAGGGTCTGGATATCATCAACCTGAATGTCGATCAAGCCGCCTCAACGACCAATCCCATTTGCCAGGATACCGGGCAACCCACCTTTGAGGTCAGGACACCTCCGGGAACCGATCCGACGGAAATCATCCGATGCATACAAGAATCCGTCGCCGATGCCACCGGAAAGGGGTATCTGCGCCCCAATTCCGTTGATTCTCTCAGCGGAAAAAACAGCGGCAACAATCTGGGGCCGGGCACTCCCACCATTCATATGGAACAAAGGAATGAGGCGAAAGACATCGAAATCCGTTTACTGCTGAAAGGCGGGGGATGCGAAAATAAAAATATTCAGTATTCTCTTCCCTGCGAACTCTCCCACCTGGGCAGAGCCGACAGGGATTTGGATGGTGTACGAAAATGTCTGCTGCATGCCATATGGCAGGCACAAGGTCAGGGATGTTCTCCAGGCGCTCTCGGTGTATGTATCGGCGGAGACCGAGCTGCCGGTTATGCCCATGCCAAACAACAACTTTTCCGCCCCCTGACTGACACCCATTCAGATACCCGTCTGGCTCAACTGGAGGAATACATCTATCAGACTGCCAATACGCTGGGGATTGGAACGATGGGATTCGGCGGACAGAATACACTCTTGGGATGCAAGATAGGCGTCTTAAATCGTTTACCCGCCTGTTTTTTTGTAACCGTAGCCTATAATTGCTGGGCATTCCGGCGCATGGGAATCCTGGTCGATCCTGTCGACGGATCTATTCGAAATTGGATGGATACGACTCAGGTCCAATCCATGAGTCCCTTATCCGCACAGGATTGTCTGCGTAAAACCGGAAAAGAGATCTACTTGACGAGTCCGTTACAGGAAGAAGATGTACGCAAGCTACAGGTGGGAAACATGGTCCTTCTGAGTGGGAGGATGCTCACGGCCCGGGACGCAGCCCATGCGTATCTGATGAAACATGAGCAAGCGCCCACCGATCTTCGAGGAGGCGCACTCTACCACTGCGGTCCCGTCGTACTCCAGGAGGAAACCGGGTGGCGGATGGTTGCGGCCGGACCCACCACAAGCATCCGTGAAGAACCCTATGAAGCGGACATTCTCCGTCGTTTTGGAGTTCGTGCCATCATTGGTAAAGGGGGAATGGGCTTAAAAACAAAAGCAGCCCTGCAGGAGTATGGCGCCGTCTACCTGAACGCTATTGGGGGTGCAGCCCAGTATTATTCCCGATGCGTGAAAAAGGTGAACACGGTGTTTCTATTGGAATTAGGTATACCTGAAGCGATGTGGGACCTGCAGGTGGAGGAATTCCCCGCCATCGTGACCATGGATGCTCACGGCAATAGCCTACACGATGACGTGGAGAAGGCTTCTGCCCTTATTCTGGCTTCTTTGGCGGAAAAAGTATTTTAGTCTTCCGCCGTTAAAATGCCTGACTGCCGCGGTCTGCGTGAGCCCGCCGCAAATGCATGAGGACCTGTTTGGATGCCTCTTTCAGGGTTTCGGCCACGCCCATCCCTTGACAGGCTATGGCATCGAAACACTTTTCACCTTTTATATTCAGTTCCTTGATGAGGACTTCACGATCCATGGCCGATGGCAGGTCGCGCTTGTTCAGTTGGAGAACGAACGGCAAATCCATGATGTCATAGTTCTCATCCTGCAGGTTTTCTTTCAGATTGTAGATGGCTTCAATATTGGCATCGAATCGTTCTTCTTGAGAATCGGCCACGAAGATGATGCCGTCCACACCCCTCAGAATCAACTTGCGACTGGCGTTATAGAATACCTGGCCGGGAACCGTATACAGATGCAATCGCACCTTAAAACCTTTGATTTCACCCATATCCAAGGGCATGAAATCGAAAAACAGGGTACGTTCCGTTTCCGTGGCCAGGGAAATCATACGTCCCTTCATATGCCCCGGAGTCGTATTGAAAATGTATTGCAGATTGGTGGTTTTCCCACCCAATCCCGGACCGTAATAAACGATTTTACAATTGATCTCTTTTTGTACGTAATTGATAAAGGACACGATGTTTCTTCCGATGAAATAAAAACCTGATTTGTAAATCCGATTACTACCCCTGCCTGCTTTTTGAGTGATCGACCTTCCGGGAAAACATGTCCTCCATCAGAACGACCACCTATAAGAAAAATTTTTCTATGTCCTCTTCGGAAATTTCCACAAAATCGGAGGGGGATCCACCCTCCGGATTCTCTTCCTCCGAGGCTCCGGTCTCCCGATTCATCTCTTCATAAACCTGATTCAAATCGACGATGGCCCGCTTGACTCGCAAACGCACCAAACCCACCGAGGAGCAGTTATTAAAAATCACGATCAATATTGCTTTTTCCTCCAGGGTGGCGATGTAAATATTATTATGGATCCCTTCGTGAAATTGTGCCGGAAATTCTTTCTCGCCTACCAGTGTGGCCAGAGCTTGTGTGGCGGCTACGTTACCGGCTGCCAGGGACGCGAAACTGGTAATATCGATATCCCAGGTCGATCCTTGCGTGGTTATCTGTTGTCCGTTCCGGTCGAAAAGAAAAACGGCCCGGGCTGAGGTATCGATGTGTAAACGGGAAATGATTTCCGTGAATCGGCGGTAGTCTTTTTCCCGTAATATCGATTGTGAATTCTTCATGCTTGCCGCTCAATATGATTTAATACTACCATAGCATGGATTTAGTTAGTAAAACACTCTCCTCTTCCTGATGGGAATTGTGATGAAAGAACCAGAAAAACTCGAAAGGAGCGTTTCGGCCGGGATTTTTCCTTCGGGCAAGCATGAGCATATCGCTGGAAAACAGATTGGGAATCGGATAGCAGGCAATGATATAATACCGACCTTCAGCAAAGAACAGGAAAGAAATGGTTTTCCTGTGTAAGAGAAGCATCCGCGGATGCATATCGCGGATGGTGCCGCCACGATAACCGTGTGACGATCCTGATCCAGGAAAACCGGGCAGTATCATAAGTTAGGAGTTCAATCGGAGATGATTTCAAAAAGCGGTAAAAAGGGATATTCATCCAAACAGCGTGAATCTTCCCCTTTCATGGAAAATCTAAAGAAATCCATGAATGAAGCGATTCAGTTGCTTCACAGTAAAAACAAAAAGAAGGCTAAAGAAGCTTTCGAAAGCATAATGGCGCAGTATCCGGAAGAAAAAATGGTACTTGATCGCTGCCGGATCTATATCCATATCTGCGACCGCCTGCAGCAAGCGGAACCGGAATCCTTGACCACGGCCGAAGAATATTATGCCCGAGGCAGTTACCGTATGAATCAAGGCGATCTGGATGGTGCCATCGACGACCTGCAAGCCTCCCTCAAATTATTCTCGAAAGGCGATCATATCCATTACACCCTGGCTGCTGCCTATGCCTTGAAACACAATCCGGAATTATCGGCAAAACATCTGGCCAAAGCGATTCAAATCAATCCCGACAATCGTGAATTCGTATTGAATGATGCCGATTTCCAGGATGTATTTGCTACCCCCGCCTTCGAGGCTGCCCTGGAAACGAATGCCTAAGATCCGGAAGAAATCGCCGGTCCCCAACCTCAAGGTCGTCTGTTTCGGAGGTGGGACCGGCCTCTCCCGTCTGCTTTTTGGACTCCGGAATCACATCCAAATCCCTTCTGTATCTCATTCGCCGAACTCCAAAAATCACTTTGGGATCGGCGAACTGACAGCTGTTGTGGGCGTCAGCGACGATGGCGGAAGTTCCGGACGATTGCGAAACGAATTTGGCATACCGCCTCCCGGAGATATCCGCAACTGCCTTGTCGCCCTCTCCCAATCGGAATCCATGCTGCGGCGGCTCTTCCAATATCGTTTTCCCGGCCAGGGAGACCTGAGCGGGCACAGTTTTGGAAATCTTTTCCTGGCGGCACTGACGGATATTACCGGAGATTTTTCTCACGCGATTCGATTTTGCAGCCAGATTCTGGCCATTCATGGAAAAATCTATCCGGCAACAACAGAAAACGTCCGACTTGTCGCTACCTGTCAGGGGGGAATCGAAATTCACGGTGAATCCAACATCACCCGATCCCCTTTACGAAAAGAACGATTGAATCTCGATCCTCCGGGATGTCTGCCTCTGCCGGAGACCATCGATGCCCTGCAACATGCGGATATCATCACCGTTGGCCCGGGGTCTCTTTTGACCAGTCTTTTACCAAACCTGCTGGTAAAACGCCTGGTTTCCAAAATCAGACAATCCAAAGCGGTGAAGATATATATCGCCAACATCATGGAACAACCGGGTGAAACCGACGGGTGGACGGCCTCCGATTGCGTAAAAATGTTCTATCACCACACCGGAAAGCCGATTTTCGATGCCATTCTCGTTAACTCCAGTCCCATCAGTAAAGAGATCCTGGCCAAATACAGAGAACAGGGCTCCAAGCCTACGGTGATAGACCGGGAGGCACTTGCGCAGCTGGGATTGAAAATTTTTCAACGACCGCTGGCATTTGAAGAAGGGGTCATCCGTCATGATTCCTCTCGCCTTGCCATGGCCATCGGCGATATTTATCATGCATTTCTTCCTTGAGGTTCCGGCAAACATCTATTGCTTTATGCCCTTTTTTAGAACAATTCAGTTGATGGCACCGTCTGGATAACAGTCATGAATGTCCACGTTGTTCTGATTGTCAGCGAAAAGATCCATCCAAGGCATTCGATTTCCTGCCTGTACCGATTTTGCGGGATTTCCTCGCTGCGTCTTTTACTGCAAAAAGCGATTTCGTTGCAACCGAAATCGTGTCATGCGCTCTTCCCTACTCTCGACGAAGAACTGACCCAGGAACTCCAGGGATCAGAAGTGAATCACCTGTCTTTCAAAAACAATCTGCAGGAATCGGTTTTTCCTGTCCTTTCTCCCCAGATCGGGCCGGAAGATGTGATTCTCTTTCTGGACACTGCCGTGCCTTTGGTTCATGAAAAGACATTGCGTCATCTGTTACGTTGCCAGCGAAGCCATCCCAAATCCTTGATCTATCTGACGGCATGTCATTCGTCCCGACAGAATTCTGCCGGTCCTCCGGTAGACGAAGATCCGCTCCTCCCCATCGGAATTTTTTGCTCCGATCTTTCCTCTATCGAATATTGGAATCTTTCAGGCTCGAGCATCAATCCTCTCAGGGCAGAGGCTAAAGTTCACCCACTCAATAAACGAAGTCGTAAGAAAACGATGCCATCTCCCTTAAAGAGCCACCCGGTTAAGCGATGGGTGAGTGCCTACCCCTTGGCAACACTCTATACGCATGACGGAAAACAAATCCAGGGTCCAGAGGATCTCGTTTTCTGCCAGGACTTTCTGCGGCAACAGAAGGCAGCGAATCTGATCAAGAATGGCATCCAATTACCGGACCCGGCCAACACGCATGTCGATTGGGAATGCCGCATCGGGAGAGGATCCGTTCTTTATCCATGGATACGTCTGGAAGGTAAAAGCAGTATCGGGGCCTATTCCACCATACGATCTTTCTGCCGAATAACCGACTGTCACATCGGATCGCACACGACCGTTCTGGAAGGCTGTGTCCTCGAATCCTCGCGTATGAAAGATCATTGCCGTATCGGCCCATTTGCCCACTTACGCTCCGGCGTTTTCCTGCAGAACCGGGTCCAAATCGGGAACTTTGTCGAAATCAAAAACTCCTCCGTTGGCAGGGCAACCAAGGCCCTGCATTTATCTTATATTGGCGATGCGCAGGTCGGCAACGGAGTGAATGTCGGTGCTGGGACGATCACATGCAATTTTGACGGGTATCGCAAAAATACTACGATCATCGAGGATGGAGTTTTCCTCGGAAGCGATTCGCAAATGATCGCCCCGGTCCATATTGGCAAGGGGGCCTTCATCGCCGCCGGTTCGACAATCACAGCGGATGTACCTGCCCATGCCCTGGCGATAGCTCGTGGCAGGCAGATCAACAAGGCCGATTGGTGTAAAAAGCACCATACACAGAGAAAATCGAAACCCTAAAATTCCGGATGTACCTATGAAATCGACTCTTTTAGAATGTCGTCGCTGCCGCCAATGGCAGGATGAGACGCTGCAAGAAGCGAAGCAGCATGCGGATGCCGGGGATGCCCCTGTTTTCAGCCGCTGTCGCATTCATGGCTGTATCGGAAAGATGCAGGTGGAGCATTGCCCCGACTATCAGGTTTCAGAAGACCTGTATTCGCTATGCCGCACCTGCGGCATTCCCGTCCCTAAAGTTTGTCTCTCTTTGGGCGAATGCCTGAATTGCACCGATACCGACTTTTATTGTGCCGTCCACTGCACCGGCAAGGAGGAGAGGTTTTTCTGTACTCATTATCAGCGTCTTCTGCAAAATGGATACACGATTGTAGAGGATGGTCAGGCCTATGAAATATTTCCCCCTTCGGAGAGCCCTGATTCTTCCTCGGAACCGACAGCGGTTATCCAACTTTTAGACAATTCCGGAGAAGAACCGAAAGACCGCTGACACTTTCCAGCGGTTAAATATTTTCCGATTTTCCCCTTGGAAATTCGCCCAAAAACCCATAAAATATGGTTTTCTTTTTGAAAGGAGTTTTATGCCAGCGTTTGTAGACACCACGAAATGTGAAGGTTGTGAGGATTGCGTGCCGGTTTGTCCGACATCTGCCATTTCCATGGTCGATAAAAAAGCCGTTGTAAATGAAGATGAATGCGCCGATTGCGCCGCTTGTGTCGATGTCTGCCCTTCACAAGCCATCAGCATGAAATAAATCAATCTTTCAGCCTCACAGGCTGAAAACACACCTGATAATCCAAACCGCCGTGTGGTTGTTCTAGAACGGCGGTTTTTATTTATGAATACTACCAACGATTCCCATACCGATTGTCGGCTACGTGTCCGTTATGCAGAGACGGATCGCATGGGCGTAGTACATCACTCCAACCATTTTGTCTGGTTTGAGGCTGCCCGGTCCGAATATTGTCGTGCGCGAGGCTTCAGCTACCGGCAGATGGAGGAAGAGGGGCACTGTCTGCTGATGGTGGCGGAAGCCCGCTGCCGCTATAAGGCTCCCCTTTACTATGAAGACATTATCGTTGTCCGTACCCGCATAAAAAACCTGCGTCGTAAATTCATCGCTTTCTCCTACGAGATCTTTCGCGAATCCACCATGCAATTGATCGCCACGGGAGAGACCTCCCATATGGTCACGGACAAGGATGGCAATCCGTCCATGATTTCCGAAGAGTACCTATCCAGACTAAGATCCGGCACAGAGATTCCCAAGGACCATCCGGTTTTTCTGTAAAACTGCGAGAAATCCGCTTGGATCCTTCTTCCATAAAGAGAATCTCCTTCACGAGCTTCTGAACTTCCCATGGGATGAAAAATGCAACCGGACGCGGCAGAGATTTTTGCACAAGTCTATACCGAATTGAAACACACACCTTCCCCGGTGATCCATCTGGAGTACTATCCCTATTCCGATGTGAAACATACCGTGCGCAGGCGTCAGGATCAGCTGTGGGTGCGTATCAGCGATGTGTTTTACCATGCCCCGAGAGAACCCTTGCACTCCCTGGCTTTCATCCTGCTCGGCAAGCTCCTGCGCCGATCGATCCCGGCACAGCACCATCAGTTATATCGTCAATATCTTCACTCCCCTGAGATGATACTGGAAACGGCCCATCTGCGTGCGGTTCGTTCGCGTCCTACGATCGACTCGGGACCGGGTCGTTGTTACGATCTGAACGAAATTCTTGCTGCGCTCTCCCATAGGTACTTTGGCGGAAATTCCCTTCTCGTTCCCCGTATCCTGTGGTCCCGGGGGCGTTCCAGAAAACGACTGGGCTATTATCGGGAAAGTGTACACACCATCGTGATCAGCCGGGCATTGGACCATCCGCGAATTCCCCGATACGTGGTGGAATATGTCGTCTATCATGAAATGCTGCATGCCCGAATCCCGGTGCAGATCCGTGGTTCGCGACGCATGGTACACACTAGCGAATTCAAACGGCAGGAAGCTTTCTTCGAACATCAGGAAAAAGCCGAGGCCTTCCTCAGAAATATCTTCCCTAGGAAAAGAAAATCCTTCTTTTCCTACTTCGATTAAAATGGAAAGATTTTTGGCATGAAAAAAACCGCACTATTCGCTATTCGCCAGGCAGACCAACAGGATGTAAAAACGATCGCCGACTTCAATGGCGCCATGGCTCTGGAGACGGAGGGACTCTCTCTCGATCCGGAGCGAAGCTTACAGGGAGTTACGGAGCTGATCCGGCATCCGGAATACGGCTTTTATCTGGTGGCCGATTCTTCTGCGGGTATGATCGGACAGTTAATGGTCACGTATGAATGGAGCGATTGGAGAAATGGTATTTTCTGGTGGATACAAAGTGTATATGTATTGCCTGAGTTCCGGAACCGGGGAGTCTTTCGCTGCTTACTGGAGGAGGCCGAAAGAAGGGCGGCATCGGATCCCAAGGTATGCGGCCTTCGCCTCTATGTGGAACAGGAAAACCACCGGGCACAGACAACCTATCTGCACCAGGGATTCCAGGCAACTGCTTATAGACTGTTGGAAAAAGACTATGTAATGCACCGCCGGGATTAAAGGCCGGGATTGCTTCACTCCCATTCGATCGTGCTGGGAGGTTTGGAACTGATATCATAGACGACGCGATTGACCCCTGCCACTTCATTGACGATCCGCGTGGAGATCCGTTCTAATATCCTTTTTGGAAGTGCGCACCAGTCGGCTGTCATACCGTCCAGGCTGGTAACAGCGCGAACGGCGATCACCTGCTGATAGGTCCGCCCATCTCCCATCACACCCACGCTGCGTACCGGCAGCAGAACGGCAAAAGCCTGCCATAACCGATCATAGTATCCGCCCTTGCGTATCTCCTCCGCGACGATTGCGTCTGCCTTCTGTAGGGTTTCAATCTGTTTGCGGTTCACCGGGCCGACGATTCGGACAGCCAACCCCGGTCCCGGAAAAGGCTGACGCTTGATAAAATGATCATCCAGCCCTAGTTCCCGGCCAAGATGACGTACCTCATCTTTAAAAAGTTCCCGCAGGGGTTCGATCAGATGAAACTTCATCTCCTGCGGCAGCCCGCCCACATTATGATGTGATTTAATGGTTACGGAAGGACCTTTTTGCGATACCGATTCGATCACATCCGGATAGAGCGTTCCCTGTACCAAAAACCGGGCATTCCCTGCCTTCTCCGCCTCCTGTTCGAATACGCGTATGAACTCTTCTCCGATGATTTTTCTTTTTCTCTCCGGATCGGTCACCCGCGATAACCGCGATAAGAACCGTTTACCGGCATCCACGCCGGTCACATTCAGGTGCAGTTTCTCGCGCAAAACGGCCAGGACCTCCCGAAATTCGTCTTTGCGCAACAGACCGTTATCGACAAAAATACACTGTAGCCGGTCCCCGATGGCTCGATGTACCAGAACGGCAGCCACCGTGGAATCGACACCTCCGCTCAAGGCGCACAGCACACGATTTTTTCCTACTCTCCGGCGGATGGTTTGAATATTTTCACGAATGAAACTACCCATGGTCCAATCACCCCGGCAGCAGCATATACGCAGAATAAAGTTCCTGAGTATTTCCTTGCCGTAGAGCGTATGACTCACCTCCGGGTGGAATTGCACTCCATAGTGATTGCGGGAGACATGCTCCATAGCCGTAATCTCTTTCCCGCCGGAGGTCGCAGTGATTCGATATCCGGGTGGGACGGCAATGGTCTCGTCACCGTGACTCATCCATACTTGGGAGCGAGTGGGAATGTTGTGGAACAGATCGGATGGCTCCGTTTGTCGCATCCGCTTCTTCCCATATTCCCGTTGCTCGGCCGATTGCACCTCCCCCCCATTCTGCACGGTCATCAGATGCATCCCATAGCATATGCCCAGGATAGGAATTCCCTTATGGAAAAGATCTGCATCCGGTTTGGGTGCACCAGGTCGAACAACGGAATCCGGCCCCCCCGAAAGAATGATCCCTTTGGGTTTTCGAGCCAAAAGCTTTTTTACGGGGGTGGAATAGGGCAATATTTCACAATAGACGGACATTTCCCGTATACGTCTGGCAATTAATTGCGTATACTGAGAACCGAAATCCATGATTAGAATTGTTTCGTGTACGATGGCGGAACCTCCGTTAAAGCTGACAAAGATAACCCAAATAGAGCATGAAGATCAATCCTGGTAAAAATCCAGCACCTGATTCCTGGAAGGATGTTCTGTTTCGTGGAGCCGGTCATATCGTTGCCCGTCTGCGAGAGGATGGACATGAGGCCTATTTTGCCGGGGGTTGTGTACGAGACATGCTCCTGCACAGGGAATCTCCGGATATCGACATCGCCACCTCCGCCTGCCCGGAAGAGGTAACGGCTCTCTTCCCTAAAGTGATCCCTGTCGGCCTGAAATATGGTG
This sequence comes from uncultured Acidobacteriota bacterium, assembly GCA_964617125.1. Classification (GTDB taxonomy): domain Bacteria; phylum Acidobacteriota; class UBA6911; order CAINFC01; family CAINFC01; genus CAZTVS01. The sequence continues at coordinate 165,325 of CAZTVS010000001.1, read as the reverse complement.
TAGTTGCCCTTCCGATCGACGGTCTGCTCTTCGAGATAACCACCTTCCGGCAGGACCATGTTTATGCGGATGGGCGACATCCGGAGCATGTGGAATTCACCAACGCCGAGGCTGATGCGCAAAGGCGCGATTTCACTGTGAACGGACTCTTTTACGATCCACAGAGTGACCGCATATTGGATTTCGTAGACGGTTTAACGGATCTTCATGCCCGTCTGATTAAGGCTATTGGGCGGCCGACCGACAGGTTTTCCGAGGACCATCTGCGAATGCTGCGCGCCGTCCGTTTTGCTTCGGTTTTGGATTTCACCATCGAGCCTGCCACTCTGGAGGCCATTCGTCGGGAGGCCTCCTGCATCACCCGTATCAGCCCGGAACGTGTTCGGGATGAATTGTTTAAAATGTTCCTCCGGCCGCGACCGGCCGCGGCACTGGATCTGTTGGATTCCAGTGGTTTGTTGCCGTACATCCTTCCCGAGATCCATGCCATGAAAGGGGTGGAACAACCTCCGGAATACCACCCGGAAGGAGATGTATTTCTGCATACCCGTAAAATGCTGCAATTCCTGGAGCATCCCACCAGGACTCTGGTGATGGGCGTATTATTGCACGATGTCGGCAAACCCACGACATACCAGGTCAGCGATCGGATTCGATTTGACCAACATGTGGAAGTGGGCGCGCAGACGGCCGAGTCGATCTGTCGACGACTCAGGCTTTCCCGGGAAGAGACGATCCGAATCGTCGACCTTGTCCGACAGCACATGAGATTTATGCCCGTTCGCGAGATGCGCCCCAGTACATTGAAGCGATTCCTTCGTTTGCCGCACTTTGATGAACATCTGGAATTACACCGTCTGGATTGTGCCGGAAGTCATGGAGATCTGTCGAACTGGGAGTTCTGCAGGGAAAAATTAATGGAGTTGCAGCAGGAAGATTTGCGACCGGCCCGCCTTTTATCCGGCAAGGATTTGATAGAACAGGGTTACCTGCCCGGTCCGATCTTCAAGCAGATTCTGACTGCACTGGAAGAAGCTCAATTGGAGGGTACGATCTTCGACCGGGAGGGAGCCCTCTCCTGGTTGCGGAACAACTACCCACTCATTACCTCGGAGATATCATGGCCGAAGCAAAAGTAATCATTCACAAATCGGCTATCGGACGCCTGACTTCAGGACACAGTTGGATTTTTCGCGGAGAGGTCGTCGATTCTGGCAAAGCGCGCCCGGGTGACATAGTTCGGGTCCATGATGTTGGAGGTGTTTTTCGCGGTCGTGCCTTTTTCAGCGATCGTTCCACGATAGCCCTGCGCATCCTTACGCGCGAAGACAGACCTGTCGATCTATCTTTTTGGCAGCAAAGATTAGAGCTGTCGGATGCCTGGCGCCGGGAAATTTACCCGGGGGAGGATGTTTACAGGGTCCTGTTCTCCGACGGGGACTTTTGTTCCTCCATCATCGTAGATCGTTATGGTCCTTATCTGGTACTGCAAACCCTGAGCCAGGGGGCGGAACAGATACAATCTGTTCTAATTGAGTTGTTGAAGGAAAAATTTGGACCTCAGGCCATTCTTCTGAGAAACGATGCCAAGGTGCGGCAATTAGAAGGTCTTCCCCTGGAGAAAAAGGTCGTCTATGGAAATCTTCCGGAACGTATTCAGCTGACTCTCGGAAAGGTACGGTTCGAAATGGATCTGCTTCTTTCTCAGAAAACCGGATTGTTTCTCGATCAGCGTGAAAACTATCAGGCGACTTCCCGATATGCCGGAGGAAAAGTATTGGATTTGTTCACCTACGCCGGTGGATTCGGTCTGCACGCCGCAGTCCAGTCGGAAAGCGTGGAATGTGTTGATATCTCCTCAACGGCGATCGAAGACGTGACACGCAATGCTTCTCTTAACGGATTCGGTCAGGTCCGGACGGTCTGCGAGAATGCTTTCGATCTTCTGAGGGCATACGATCAAAAAGGAAATCGATTTGACACCGTCATCCTGGATCCGCCTGCTTTTGCCAAGAACCGGCAAGCCGTGAACCAGGCCCGTAAAGGCTACAAGGAGATCAATCTGCGAGCTATACGTCTGTTGAATCCGGGTGGTTTTCTCATCACCTGTTCCTGTTCCAACCACATCACTACCCCTCAGTTTGAAGAGATCGTTCAATCGGCCGCCGCGGATGCACAGCGGGCGGTGCAATGGGTGGAATCCCGTGGTCAGGCTCGCGACCATCCCTGGCTGCTCGGCATGCCGGAAACGCGTTACCTGAAATGCCTGATCCTGCGTGTTTGGTGATTATGACAATAAAAAAGGCGGCAATTTCGTTTGCCGCCTTTTTTATATTTATCGATGGATCGATTATTTAGTGGCCGTCGCCTCTGCATCCTTGGCGCAGCGGAATCCAAAATTAAAAAGGGCATCCGGCAGATAATAGCCGCGATAAGCCAGATGGAATTGCTGACCTTGTTTTGGTCCGCCATAATGAACGTAATCACAACCACGTACTACACGGAATACGGTTCCGAAATCCTTATCCTTCTTAGTGGAACCCTTGTAGGCTTCATAATTGGAACCTGTCCATTCCAACGCATTGCCCAGCATATCGACTACTCCATACGGGCTGACATCGCCCTGGTAGGTTCCCACCGCGACCAGATCCTTGACACCCGATTCAAAGGTATTGGCCCGGCTCCCTTCCCACTCATTACCCCAGGGATAACGGAAGCCTTTGTCGCCGCGAGCGGCTTTTTCCCACTCAAATTCGGTTGGAAGACGTTTGCCGGCCCACTTGGCATATTCCGAAGCATCCTTCCAGGAGATGTTGGTTACCGGAAAATTGGCTTTCTCCGGGGAAAATAATGTGCGCCAGTTCCCCTGAGATACGTATCCGCTCTCGACCGAAAATTTCATGTACTGCGCCATGGTCACTTCATACTTGTCGATGTAGAAAGCAGGTAAATACATCTTCTGTTCAGGCGACCAGACGGCATCCTTCCCTAATCCCAGGGTAAATTCGCCGGCGGGAATCAGGATCATCTCTCCCGGATCCGTGCTCGATCGAACAGGTTCTGCCGGTTTCTGTTCCGCAGCTTCGGCAGGTTTTGCTGGGGTTTTTGTTTGTTCCGACTGGCACCCGGCCATAAACAGCATACCTAGACACAACGTGATCAGTAAAATTCCACTCCATTGACGCAAATGTTTCATTTCCCTCTCTCCTTTCCAAGAACCGCCGATGCAAACTTTTGATGCTAGAGTTATCAATGCAAACCTGTAGAACGAAAATTCGGGTAAAATTATACCTTTCAGGTGAATTTACGTCAAATGAAAGCAGAACAGATATGCCTGATCGACACGCAATCCGATCTGACGGAATGGTTGTCACACGATTCCTGGCAAGGCCCGATAGCCATCGATTTGGAAGCCAACAGTATGCATGTTTATCCGGAACAGCTATGCCTTATCCAGATAAAAACATCCAGGGAATCCATCATTTTGGATATGTTGAGCGGCCTGAATTTCTCTCCTATTTTCCATCGGCTGAAGCATTCCTCCCTGATTTTTCATGGTGCCGATTATGATTTACGAATTCTATTCCAGCATCTTGGTTTTGTCGCCGCGGAAATTTTCGATACCATGTGGGCGGCCCGCCTCTGCGGACTTCGCTTCTTCTCGTTACAGGATCTTGTTTTTAACTTCCTGGGGGTCCAACTCGATAAAAGCCTTCGCTGTTCCGACTGGGCCCAGAGACCTCTGACACCGGAAATGCTGCGATATGCCAATGCCGACACTCGCTATCTTTTCCCCCTGGCGGATATTCTCCAGGAACGTCTGAAAATCCTGGGCCGAATGGAATGGCTGAAAGAGTGTTGTCGACGTCTTATCGACAACGCTCGGATCTCCAATGTGGAAGACAGCGATAGTTGCTGGAGGATACGCGGTAGCGGCCGCTTGACTCGCGGACAACTGGCGATACTCCGGGAACTCTGGAAATGGAGGGAAAACAAGGCTGTGGAACGGAAACGCCCGCCCTATTTCATCCTCTCCCACGAATTGCTCATTCAGATGGCCATTCGTACGGCAGGACAATCCGACAAGCGTTCGATCCTTACTTCCCTGCTAGGCAGATGCAAACACTCAAGTTGGAAAGAAGAAATCTATCAGGCCGTAGAGGCGGCGTCTCTTCTACCGCAGAAAGACTGGCCGCAAAGGCATGTGCGTAAATCTCCGGAGATGAGTCCCGATATGGAGCAACGATTGAAGGTGCTTACGGAGAGACGCAACCGGCGTGCCGTGGAACTGGATTTGGATCCTACCCTCATCGCCAGTAAAGCACTCTTGAGCAGGCTGGCCCGCGATTGGGATAACAATCATAGCACTCTAATGAACTGGCAACGGGAATTGCTGCAGGAGGAAACAGCCTAATCGGTTAGGATTGGGGAAAGCCACAGAGTGGATACTCCCTTCTCCTGTCCCTGGTTTTCCGATGAAAAAATCAGGGTGATGATCTGGCCTTCGAATCTTGTCAGATCCAGCAGGCGATATTCCCGGTTTTCTCCTTGGAACGTCTGAGGGACGGATGCCGATGTTTGAAAAATGGTATGTTTTTCCCGATTACATTCGACCTCGACTGTGAGCCGCACATCGCTCGATCGAAGCACCGGATTGGCCTGGAGACTATAGCCAAAAGCCAGATAACGCCGTTCCATCCGTATCGTTAAGGAAAAGGATGCCGTCATTTCTGACTGAATGGCGGCATATTTCTCTCCTCCGGCAAGAATTTCTTGAAGCGAAAATCCCTTTGTCAAAAGAACATTTTTATCAAGATAAGGAATCAGAGGAACTGCCGGCCTCTGAGAGAGGGAATGGTTCATTTTGAGTCTGATAAAATGAGATGTGTCCGGACTTTTCCCCCAAATCTGTTGATCCGGAACGGCAGATAGAGGGAGAATACCATATGCCTGTGCCATTATCGGATCGAAGGGTAACACCGTCATGGCCTTCTGTATTTCGGGTGTCTTATTCCATCCGTCATAAATGCTTCGCAGCGACTGATAATACGCGTAGGACGGCCTGGATCGTACAAGCGGTCTCAGTTCCAGGTAACTGAAACAAGCGAGGAGGAGCAACAACGCATAACCGAGGTATTTGAGAGCCCTTCGAGTCTGAAACCAGCAAAAGGCAATAGCAATAGAAATCGGTAGCCACATAAAAGGCAAAACGGGCAGATAGAATCTTATGGCTGGAAAAAAATAGAGACTAAAAGCCAGCAGGGTGGCAGAAAAATACATAAAATAGGAAGCCAACAGCCAGGGGATTTTATCCTTTTTCCAGGTGACTCCCGACAGCAATCTCCTGACGATCACTAAAAAGCAAAGGATGGATAGGAAAGGCCACCATCTTCCGATTCCGGGCTCTGGCAATCGCCCCCATCCGGTAAAGAGCCTGAGAGCCACCTCCGCATGCCCCAGTATCCGTTCCGAGGCTTTGTATCCGTATTCTTCATTTCCAAAGATGGCATATTGGGGGTGAAATGTCTTACGTATGGAATCATAGTACTCCGGGGCCCAATATTCATAATGGGACCACTTTGTCAGCGGATACCCGGACCGATGAAGAATGTAAATGACGGGAAGAACTCCGAGCAGAACACCTCCCATCATTCCAAGCAGTTGAATTACGATTACTTTTTTATGGCATTGGACGAGGCAGCCGAGAAACAGGATACAGATACTGCCGGCCAGAAGAAATCCCAATATCGGTCTGACTCCGATCATACAGCCATAACTTATTCCTGCCAGTAGCGACAACGGAAGGGTTGTCCTGACGGCACCCTTTCCCTGCCGATAAAATAAGAAGGACAAAAAAACTAAAAAAATGTTTGCCGACAGTGCCCCGAGTTCGTCGCTCATCACATGGCGACCATGATTCAGCGATATGGGGGAAAAAGCCCATCCCATGCCCGCTATCAGCCCTGCCAGACAGGCAACCGGTTCCACAGACCATGGTCCGTCTCGCCCGTATCCGGTCTTTCTTATTATCATGCGGGCGACAACGTAGGCGATAAAGAAAAGCAACCATGCGTGCAAAGAACCGACAATGGCATTTACACGCCAAAGTTTTTCTCCTGGTATACCCAAACGGAGAAAGAGCGAAAGGAACAAAGGGTAGCCGGGGGAATAGCGCGGAGGAACTCTCCATGGTCCTACCTGCAGGAAGAACTCGCCGGTTTGGACAATGGAATGGGCAGTTGCGGCATATTCCATGGAGTCGGGGACAATCGAGAATTCCTGCCCTCTATCCGGGGGAACAATATCCCAGCGGACAAGGAATGCGACAACAAGGACAATCAGAGAAAGGAGCAGGCATGGGCCATTTTCGGCGACAGTCGCAGCCCAGGTCTTTCGACATTCACCGGTTCCGTTTTCTATCATAGGGAGATTGCCATGGAAGCGGAGGCGCTGTGTTAAAAAAGAGTGGCTGGGGGACAGGGATTCGAACCCCGATTAAATGGTCCAGAGCCATCCGTCCTGCCGTTAGACGATCCCCCAAAAAATCATGAGTACTATAGCTTCATGCCCGTTTTCTGTCAAGGGATAGATTGGAAGAATGATGCCTCTAGGCTCTACACCGTCATTTGAATAATCTATCGATATAGCCGTGCATCCCCGGTACTTTTTTCCAGAGTCGAAGAAGTTTGGAATTGCCGACCTGCCGGACAATACGCTGATATTCGGCTATTTCATTCCGCAAGGATTCCAGGCATGTCTGCTGATCCTGATTGTTTTTTTGTTTATCCGAGACTTCTCCTTGCAACAGGGTGATATGTTCGCATTTTTGCTGCCAATCCAGCTGCAGCCGGTCATAGCTACTTGTACTTCTTTCCAATTCCCGGATCAATATTGCGTTATGTTCGCACTTTTTCTCCCAATCCTCCTGCAACTGCGATAAAGAATCCTGACTCTGTTTAAATTCGCTTTCGAACCACTGGAGTTGCTCGCATTTTTTCCAGAACTCTTCCTGTAGCTGCCGGTATTCGCTCCGGGCGTTTTCGATCTTTTCCCATAATGCCGAATGATGGATCCGGCAATTTTCCGCTTCCTGCAGCAGCAGACGGACATGATTTTTTTGCTTCTCAAATTCGGTATAGAGCCTTTGGTAATCGTCTATACTTTTATTTCTTTCGTTCTCCAAAAGCTCGATATGTTCTGCTTTGATCTCCAATTCGGAGGAAAGAACCTTCCATGATTCCAAAGCCTTATCTCTTTCGGCTTCCAACAACTCTATATGCGTTTCCTTTGTTTTCAACTCCGTGGAAAGACTGCACCAGACTTTACGACTTTCCTCCTGCTGTTGTTCCAACAGGCCGATGTGCGCCGCTTTCTTTTCCAATTCCGTTTCCAGATCGCAGATACGACTCTCCAGGCCGCTGACTTTCGCTGCAAACAGACGTATATGTCGGTCCCGGGTTAAAACAATATTGCCCAGGGAAGAAGGATAGAAGAAAGGATTGCCGAATCTTTTCTGCAGAGGTTGACCGGAACACAGGGCCAATAAAAACTGGCACGTGCCCAGATCGCCGTTCCACTCTTTTTCCTCGAGAAAGAGAGACTTGTTGTTGCCGGCCAAGGATGTGGGGAAGAAGATGGACATCCCTTCGGAATGGTTTTGCTCTCCGAAAACAGAATGGGGAAAATAGTGATTCAGAAGTTCCTGGAATTCATTCGGAGAGTATTCGCGGACATGATAGGGATTTTTCTCCGTCTGTATTTCCTCACTGACCAGACGATTGGGAGTCGAAAGTATCGCCATCCCTTCCGGTCGCAGGACTCTCCGTATCTCCGCCAACAGCTTTTCCGGATGCTGCAGATGTTCAATGATCTCAAAGGCCACGACCAGATCAATACTATTGTCGGCCACGGGCAGGTTCTCTCCCTTGCCGACGAGAAAATGGATGTTATCGCGGTAGAATTTACCTTTGCCGTAGCGCACGGCCGGTTCGGATAGGTCGATGGCCGTTACCTGAAGGGCATGGTCGGAAAGAATGGCGGCGCCGTAGCCGCTGCCACAGGCCAGATCCAGCGTGTGGCAGTTTTCGGTAAACTGATTGGCGAAATGGTATCGACTCAGATGTTCCAGCATCAAGTTGGATTCTACTTTTCCGGGGATGACCCTCTCCCCGTTAAATTCCATCCTATCGCTCATCATAATTGCATTGTATCTTATATCGATTTGATTTTTGAGACCGTATCCGTGATTGAATCGGGACCTAATAAATGTTGAGTGAGGTTAGCATTGCTTGCATCCTGGTGCATTGGCACTGCCCCGGTCAGTTGCTGCTTTGCCTGGAATCTCTTCTGCCGTCGTTTTCTACTTTACCATTACGAATCATTGTAGTAAATAACGATTCTTCTCCTCCCCTGCCCCAGTCGTTCCTCGACACCCACCCTCAGATACGGATAATCGCTGCGGGTAGAAATCTGGGATTCGCAGCGGCCTGCAATCTGGGCGCTTCTTTGACAGAGGCTCCCTATCTTTTATTTCTCAATCCGGATATTACCGCCTTGGCTGGTTCCCTGGAATCGATGGTCTCCTGGATGATTTCTCACCCGGATGCAGGTGGAGTCGGAGGAATGTTGCTCACGCCTCGCGGGCGTCCGCAATACGGATTCATGGCCAGACGATTACCTACGCTCAAGTCGATGGCCCTCGATTTTTCTCTGATCGGTAAACTGCCCTGGTTTTCCTTTCGCTACCACGGCTATGGTCCTGGAGAGCTTTCTACCGAAACCGCCACTCAGGTTGAGCAACCGGCGGCGGCCTGTCTGCTCCTTCGGCGCGATGTGTTTCAGTCGGTCCAGGGTTTTGACGCCGATTTTTGGCCAGCCTGGTTTGAAGATGTCGATCTGTGTTTTCGCCTGCGAAAGAACCGGATCCCTCTGTTTTTCCTGCCATCTGCCCGGTTTTATCATGCCGGGGGGGCCAGTCTGGATACTCTACTCTGGACCGATTTTGTAAAATTCTATCATAGGAACCTTCTTCTTTATTTCCGGAAAAATCATTCCCAGCTTTCCTTCCTTTGCCTCCGTTTCCTTATTCTATTGGGAGTACTGTTGCGCCTTTTCCTGCTTCCTCTGGCTTACCCACAAAAAGCCGGAAGTCGAAGATCGGCATGGTATGGCTATTGGGAGATCCTGAAGGTCCTATTTCGATTCCGCTATCACTCTTTTTCCTTATGATGAATACTCATTCTTCTTCCTTCCCGTCCACGACCGTAAGCATCGTAACCTACAATTCCGGAGAATACATCGACACCTGCATTCGATCCCTCCTGGAACAATCGCTCCCCGTCAAGGAGATTGTCGTCACGGACAACGCCTCCTCGGATCATACTTTATCGGTCCTGAAAAGAAACTTCGGTTCGCAGGTACATCTGATCTGCAACTCCCGAAATTTTGGTTTTTCGGCGACACACAATCGGATCATACGAGGAGCACGAACGCCCTATATCCTCGTTTTGAATCCCGATACGAAACTGCCGCCCGATTTTCTGCCGCGGCTGACTTCCCTGATGGACACTCATCCCGGTCTCGGTTCTGTAACCGGCAAACTGCTGCGCATGAACCAAAAGGCACAGCCTTTGTGTAAGGACGGGATGCCGATCATCGATTCCACCGGCATGTATTTTCTGCCGAATCAGCGCCATGCGGACAGAGGCGGCGGAGAGCCGGACCATGGCCAGTATGCAACCCGCCAATTGGTATTTGGGACCACGGCAGCGGCTGGTTTTTATCGCAGAGAAATGCTGGAGGACATTGCCCTGGAAGGAGAATACTTTGACGAAGGCTTCTTCATCTATCGCGAAGATGTCGACCTGGCCTGGCGATCGGTTCTATATGGTTGGGCCTGCGCTTTTGAACCGGAAGCGACAGGCTATCATGTGCGTTTCGGCATCCCGGAGCGCCGCCATCTTCTCTCTACGGAGATCAACTACCATTCCGTTAAAAATCGTTTTCTGCTTCGCATCAAAAATATGACGATCCCTAGTCTGTTGCGTCATTTTCCGGCGATTGCGGCACGGGACCTTCTGGTCATCGGATACACCCTGCTGCAAGAAAAGAAATCGATTCCGGCTTTTCTCTATCTGGCCAATCATTGGACGAGTTACTATCGACGCCGTCGGCTGATCGCCCGTAAAAGCCGCATCCCGCCGCAGGATATAGAAAAATGGATCGGCTGGCGGCCGAGGGCCTTCCCTTTTCTCCCGCCTCCTTCTCCTCTCGGCAGGCACGTTAGGAGCTGAAAGGTTTTCTGATTACTCGGTGAATTTCCTGCTCTGGTTGGATCCGTGAATGGCCGGATGACAGGTGGTGCACCGGCGGTATCTTTCCTGAGACAGATTGTGCAATGTCGGCAGGTCGTTATGACACTCCAGACAAAGCATATGCACCGTATTCCGGATCAGCAACTTGGGATTGGTCGATCCGTGAGGAAGATGACACGACAGGCATCCTCCTATCCTGCCGGGGATGTGTTCATATAAAAAGGGACCGCTCTTTTCCACGTGACATCGGGCACAGGTCTCATTATTCTGCTCATTTCCCCTCTTGCCTGAGCGTAATCCTCCGTGGATGGTATGACAATCAACACATCGCAGATATCCTTCCTGTACCTTATGCCGGAAAGGCATGGAAAAGGAGGCCCTCACCTCCTGGTGACATTCCAGGCAGAGCGACGAATCTCTCTCTTTCCAGGTTTCCTCTGTACTTCTCATGGAGTGAAATTTCTCCGAGTCGCCCCGGGAGTGGCACTGATCACAGGCTATCTGCTGGGAGCGGTGCGCCGTTCTCAGGAAATCGGACACACCCTGCTTTTTTCCATGGCAGACAAGGCAGGCATGAGAGCGTCTGTCGGCCGATTCCGATCGGAACGTCAGAATGTTGCTTTTGGATGGTTCTTCCATATGAATACTGCCGGGACCATGACAGGCTTCGCATCCCGAGGCATCGCCTGTCTTGGAAGTTGGCTGCAATAAACTCTGATGGACACTCCCCTGCAGCCATTTCCGAGGTTCTTCATGACAGGTCTGACATGCTTCCATACCGACGAAAGTCGCCTTCGCCACCGGTTTCTCTTTTCCCTTATCTTCCTGAGCAGAAACCGGAGACGCCAACGTGCACAGGATGCCGATCGCAGACAACATCAGGAGGCGGGTTGCGGCTGCGCGACGTAAGTTCTTGGCTAGAGTTGAACTCATGGTATTTTCCATTTTCCTATAGGAGATGACCCTGGATGACATTTTCTTGGTCTCCCTGGGATCAGAAACCATATCTCAATCCGGCGCCGAGCAGATGTCCGGCATAGTCCCGATCGTGAAAGAGTTCTTCATTGTATGCAATATATCGCCACTTCATGTCCATCCACAGCGGACCGTGCAGATGCAACAATAATCCGGCGGCCGTTTGGTGGTAGACCAGCGGATAGGAACCGGCCGAATCGTCAAGGATGCTATAGGAAAAATTACCATGCATTCTTTTATAGATCGGCATCTGAAATAAAAAATTGGCAAAATTCATATTGGTAACATACAGCGATTGGTCGGTAGTTCTAGTGGCCAGTTGCCAGACGATATCGGTGGCGGAGAGAAGATCCGTTCTGCCATAATGAAAATCCACCAGGTAATCTTTGCGCGGAGTCCAGGAGATTTGCAGGGAAAAGTCCCGGTAGTCCTGGGTGTTCTGCGGCAGGTTTTTCCGATCGTTTTTTACGTCCTTCCATCCCAAGGAACCGGATATCTGCCATCCCGCAAACGGCCGTAGAGACCCTCTGGCCCGCCATCGATCCAGGCGCAGAGGTTCCATCCAGAAGAGGGGGGTGTCCGTCCAGCTGTGTTCATATTCCAGAGATGACTTCCAGCGCATTCCCGTTCCCGCCGACCACCCGGCGATGATCGATTGTATTCCGGTGGAATTTTCCGTCCGATAGGTTTCTTCGTTCTCGGAGGATACATCCAGAAATTTTCGATGGGCGTAGCGGTACGTCGTATGCAGCCGAAAAAGCCGGGTAGGAGCGTACTGCAGCATGGTTTCATTGTTGATACGACGGTATTCATCCGTCTCCTCGGAGTCAATCTCAGAAAGCAACACCGAAGATTGTTTATTCCGCAGCGTTTGCGTCAGAAGGCCGTCCCCCTGAATTTTATACCGGTTGACATAAAAAGAATTCTGTAAGGTCCACTGCGGAGATATATCGAAGGTGGCGTTCAGGTCGTAGCGATGTTGCGGCTGATTGACGGTGGCCTGGGTCAGTGCCAGCTGCTCCAGGGACATCCCGGAGGCACCGATTCTCAGATTCTGCAATTCGTAGCGGGAGAAGTCCCAATCTCCTTTGCTGTATTGATAGCGGCTGAGAATATCCAGTCGGGCAGAAGGTTGTATTTTAGCGGATATAGTGGTTTCCGGAACCATTCCCCGCAGGGGTACGTTCTTTTGTAGGTCCGACAATTGGTTGACCGAACCGGAATCGATACCAGAGGACCCGAGAGCGGAGTAACGATCGTCAAAACGAAGGCTGCGGAACCCCTGGTCGATCGATATGCCAATGATCCTGTTCTTCCAATCCAGCCCAACCTTGTAATGGTCGGTTCGTCCATGATGATATTGCAGCAAAGGAAAGAGGGTGCCGAAGACCTCCTGCGTTGTCGCCGTATGGCCCGATCGGTAGTAATTATGATATCCCATTCTTAGGGACAAATCCGATCTCAGGTAGTAGCGGAGGTCCAATCCGATCGTACGTCGTGTGTTGTCGGCAGAATGGGCATCGGCGGCAAATCCGGGGACATCGAAATAATACTGGTTTTTCGAGTAGAGCAGACGAAAGTCATAGCGTCCGTTTTTTCGCACGGTAAGCTGAGCCTTCTCGTACGGCTCCACGTCGCCCAGGCCCTGGGCTTGAAAATGCAGGAGGTCGAAACAACGGCTGGCACCTTCAGCCGGACGGACTTCGAAGCGGAAGTTTTCCAGTTGCAATCCCGAGCGCAAATTGACGTCACTCAAGTACTTTTCTCTGGAGCCATGGATGTCCGTCGTCATGCCGCTCAGCGAAAGATCCGTCCGAAAATCATACTTCTTGCTCATCGAATTCGGCACGGAGGGGACCTGTTCCTCTTTCTTTTCCGTTTCCGATTGTCCCCAGGAATGACCGATGAAAACCAGAAGGATCAGCAATCCGTAGGCAGGCTTTTGTAAGAACATATACTCGCCCTTTGAAATGGTTTCCTATCTTTTGTTCACACTATGATACACACAAATCGGAGATCTGATCGGTATAAACTGCAATGAAAGAATTGTACCTCAATACGGAAAAGGGGAAACAGGAGATTTCTCAGCTTTCTGAGGCAACCGACCATTTATTTTCTGTCCGGTTTTACCTTTATGGATGGTCAATGGTAACATTTTGCTCCGAATGAAAATGAGAGAGCACAACCAGGATTTGAAATTGAGGGATAAGAAAAGATATGGCTTGGGATTATAGTGAAAAAACGAAAAAGTTGTTTATGGATGCAGTACACGGCAAACCGGGTACACACCTGGGCGAGATAGAAAATGCGGATGGTGTGGGAGAGCACGGTTCCATTGCCTGCGGTGATGCCATGCGTTTTTCCTTCCGGGTACAAAGACATCCCACCGATCCTCTCCAGGACATTATCACCGAGGCCCGCTACCTGACCTTCGGATGCACCTCGGCCATTGCCGCCAGCGAGGCCCTCTGCCACATTATCGAGGAAAAAAGACTGACTCCGCCTCAAGCCTTGGAAATCACCAACAGCGATATCGTTGATTTTCTCGGCGGCTTGCCCGAACAAAAAATTCATTGCTCGGTTATGGGGGCCGAGGCGCTGGAAGCTGCCGTATTCAATTGGTCGCAGCAAAGAGGCGTCGATCCCGCCAAACTTAATTTGCATATGAATCCTCGGGAAGAAGAGGAGGGCAGACTGGTCTGTAAGTGTTTCAACGTCACCGAACCCTATCTGCGCCGCAAAATACGGGAACTCAATCTGCGGTCCATCCCCGAAATTACCAATGCCATAAAGGCAGGTGGGGCCTGCACCTCCTGTCATCACCAGCCCGGCGGTCTGCAGGATATTCTGGATGAAATTTGGGGCATAGACGGAGTCCGAGGAACAGAACCGCCGACACCTTCCGAACAGAAGTCATCCGGACCTCAGGAAAAAGAGGTCCTTTCTCCCTACCAGAGAAGTAAGAAGATTGAAAAAATGGTGGAAGAACACATCCGGCCCATTTTAAAGAGGGATGGCGGTGATGTGGAGATTATAGACATCAAAGATCACCTGGTCTACTGTCGCTTGATAGGGGCCTGCCGCGGTTGTGCGGGAGCCGGAATGACTTTAAAACTCATGATCGAAAAGACGTTGCAAGACAAAATCGATGCGAATATCCGGGTAATCTCCGTATAAGTAAGCCAGGAACCCTAAATACTATGCCGACGGACACTATCTATCTCGATTATAATGCCACCACGCCGATCGCCCCGGAAGTATATGAGGCCATGGTCCCATTTCTGACCCAGGAATACTTTAATCCCTCCTCCATGTACTCCCAGGCCCGACAACCGGCCAAGGCCATCGCCCAGGCCCGGGGAGAGATCGCCGGACTCTTCGGTGGCATCTCCGCCGATCAGCTGTTGTTTACCGGATGCGCTTCCGAAAGCAACAATCATGCGATCTTCGGTTCCATGCGGGCCAACCCTGGCCGGCGTCATATCATTACTACGACAGTAGAACATCCGGCTGTGCTGGAGGTGTGCCGGGAAGTGGAAAGAGAGGGGTATGAAGTCACCTATCTTCCGGTAGATTCCCAGGGAAGGTTGATCCTGGCGGATTTCGTCCGGGCCGTGCGCACAGACACGCTGCTTGTCACCATCATGCATGCCAACAACGAAACAGGCGTCATCTTTCCCATCGAGGAACTTGCCAGAATCACCAAGGAAACCAATCCGGAAATCATCTTCCACACCGATGCCACCCAAACCGTCGGAAAGCTGCCCATCGATCTGCAGCATCGCTTTGCCAACATCGACCTGCTTTCCTTCTCCGGTCATAAACTGTATGCTCCCAAAGGTATCGGTGCTCTCTATATCAAGCGAGGAACCCGCATACGCCCTTATCTCATGGGAGGACATCAAGAGAACGGGCGCCGGGCCGGTACGGAAAACGTCGCCGGTATCGTCGCTCTGGGGAAGGCGTGCACTCTGGCCGGAGCCCATTGCAAGGAGGAGATAGTACGATTGCAGCGGCTGCGCGACCGCCTGGAAAAGTCTCTGCTGGCCAGTATCCCGCATATGCAGATCAACGGCAGGGAGGCCTCGCGCATGCACAACACCTGCAACCTTTCCTGTCACTATATCGAGGGAGAAGCCATGCTGTATCAGCTGGACGAATATGGCATCTGTGCCTCGAGCGGTTCAGCCTGTACTTCCGGTTCGCTCGATCCTTCTCATGTTCTGAAGGCGATGAAGATACCCTTTACCGCACTCCATGGTTCCATACGCTTCAGTATGGGGCGCTTTACCACGGAAAAAGAAATCGATCGGGTGACAGAGGTGTTTCCCCAGATCGTGGCCAGGTTGCGACGCCTCTCTCCCTACTGGAACCAGGAAACCAATCATCCTCGAACCGACACTCCGTCCTAATCGCCTGACCGATACCGGCCAGCCGTCTTATCTGCCTTGGAAAAGCTAAAAGGAATGGGGAAAAAGAACAAAACATGGGTTCAATTTTCGTCCGTCATTCCGGAGGACTTCGACGATACACTTTATCTCCAATTGAATCCGGATGTCGCCAAAGTAGGCCTGGATGCGAAGGAACATTACTGTATCTACGGAAAAAAGGAAGGGCGGCTCTATAAAAGACCGGATTCTTTCCAGCCGGACCTTCCGGATGATTTCAACGAACAGACATATCTGGAGCTGAATCCGGATGTCTCTTCAGCAGGAATCGATCCCGGTTTACACTATCTGCTCTACGGAAGAAACGAAAAAAGGATCTATCGGAAGTCGTTTTCCGAGGATACGGGCCACGCTGGGAATCTGCCCGAAGATTTCGATGCCAAGATTTACCTGGAACTCAACCCGGACGTGGCTTCCGCAGGCATGGATGCAGCAACTCACTATCTGCGGTATGGCCGAGACGAGCAGAGGTTTTATAAAAAATGGACCCTTCCTGAGATGCTCTCCTCGTCCAAGACCGATACGGCTCATATCGAATTTACCACTCGCTGCAATTTACGCTGCGTTTACTGCGCCGTAAGCCAGCCGACGTATCGCGGAAAAGACCTGGATTTCTCGTACTTAGATGAAATTCTGGACACCTTGAAAGAGCGAGAAACCCGGTTCGTCTATGTCAACGGCCATGGAGAAACCACACTGGTTAAGGGATGGGATACCGTTTGCCGCCGGATGATCGAGGATCGTTTTGCCCTGGGAATCGTTACCAATTTTGCCAGGGCACTGAACCAGACGGAAATAGAAACACTGGCACGCTTCCGCCGTATCTGCGTCTCCTGTGACACGGTTGACGCGGAACTCTTTTCCGCATTGCGGAGAAAAGCCCGTTTATCCGTTCTTTTAGAAAACATGGAGCGCATAAGGTCCTACTGTCTGGAAAGCGGAATCGAACAACCTGTTTTCTCCTGGAGTTGTGTCGTCTCCAACAAGAATGTTCTGGATCTGACCAGTCTGGTGAGGACCGGGATGGAAAAAGGGGTCACGCATTTCGAGTATTGCAATATGACCAAATATGACGATCTGCCCGATACTCTGAATGTTTACCATATTTCCTCCATGGATACGGAACGGATGATACGTTCCCGGGAATCGATCCTTGCCTCGGTCCAGATCGCCGAAGAAAACGGATGTGTGGTGAGTATACAAGCCGGACTATTGGATGTACTCGAGCAGCGAATTGCTGAAGCCAACGGCCCCAGTCATAAAACCGATTCTGAAGAAACCAAATTCGCCCGTTACGCCAAGGAGACATCGGAGGGAATGACACGATTGTGCCTCGACCCATGGAATCTGGTCTATATCCACGCGGACGGAAACCTGCGTCCCTGCTGCTGGCACTGGGATCCTCTGGGTAGGATAAGCCGGGAGACTTCGGTTCAATTCATTCTGAATAGTGAACCATACCGGACTCTACGACAGGAACTTTTGACCGGTAAGCTCAACCATTTCTGTCAGACCTGTCCGGCACGGCCTCTCGGGCCGATACCGGAGCAGATAAAGTTAGTCATGCGATTCCTGAAATCCCGCGCCGCTTCAGGCAGTGCCGGGTAAAACAGGAGCCAGAAGTCAGAATGGGTAGGGTGGCATATGGATTGCACTCGAGGTTCCTATTCTAGAGGAACGCAAAAAGAGTCGATCCTGATAGAAAACGGGTCGTTTTTGTTCCGCCTTAGTCGGTGCCTGAGCCTATGTCGCTGCTCTGCAGCTTTCGACATTTTCTAGTTATTGTCAACCTTCGTTTCCCAGGTTGACTATCTACATTCACTCTGAAAAATATCGAGTAGGGCCACGGCGTGCCGTGCCCTGGCGACCGTAGGATAGGGGCTCCCTTTGGGCACGGCACGCCGTGCCCCTACAACG
>CAZTVS010000001.1:0-147572 GCA_964617125.1 uncultured Acidobacteriota bacterium | reverse complement strand
GGCGACCGTAGGATAGGGGCTCCCTTTGGGCACGGCACGCCGTGCCCCTACAACGGCTGATGCAATTATCTATAATAGGTTTTTACGGGGCCATCATTTCTGATGGGCCAGCCGATAGGCCTCGGTGGTGACGTAATACTTGGTGATCATGTTAGGCACTTCCCAAGCCGGCATCTTTCCTTCCGCCAGATATTTCAGGAATTTTTCCGTAACCTGGGTAAAATGGGCTTCATGTCCGACGCGATAGCTTTCCGGAATACCGATATGCCATCGCTTATCCTGCTTCTCCGCCTTAATTCCAGGGTATTTAGCCGCCAGGCTTTGTACGGCTTTGCCTAATTCCACGCCCATCTTGTCGGGATCGACTCCCGGCACCGGTTCGACATAGAGCTCCGGCTTGTAATTTTCTTCTTTGCCCTGACGGATCACCACGTTCGCCAGGGTTCCTTTCATCACCGAGAAATGGGTGTCGCCTCCTCCCGGCGGGGCCTCATAATTCCAGGTGACCGCTACACGCGAATGCACTCCCCGAAGGGCAAACAGTATCTCTCCGTTACAGAAGACGGACAGCTGTCCATCGGATCCAACCTGCGATTGCAGAAACTCCGGGAATTGTTCCGCCCCGGTCGAACGGGTAAACTGCTCTTTCGTCAATTTGGTATCCCACCGTTTCGCCGCCAGCAGCTTTACATCCTCCCGGTAGCGTATGGCCTGTTCCGGAAAACTGGCCCACATCACCAGATCGACCAGATGCGTGGTAACGTCGACAATGCCTTCTCCCTGCTGGGTAACATCATAAAACCACTGGGGGCGAATCAGAGGCTTACCGGAAACGGACTTGTAAAAGTGATGCACACTCTCTTTGACGACGGATGGATTGTCGGGAGTTCCCGGCTGCAATTTGCCAAAAAAAGCCGGTATGGCGGCCAGCTCTTTTTGCAGGATGGAGGTGATCTCATAGCGTTCCGTCATGATGTCGTACAGCAGGACCTGATGGGCTCTGGCACTGTCAAAGGTCTTCTGCAATAAGGAGAATCCGGCCGGATCGATGCACATCGGTTTATCGGACAGGACATGGATGCCGGCGTCGATGGTGGCCTTCAGATATTCCGTTTTCTTTCGGTTATTGCCGGCGGTAACCATGACATTGCCCGGTCGTTCCTGCAACATTTTGGCGAAGAAATCGGGACCGGTGTATACCTTTTCCTCCCATCGTGTCGGGCTCTCCGTCCGATGGTTATAGGCATCGATTTTCTTCAGGTGTTCTTCCAAATCCGGTCCCTTGGGAGCATAGACATAAACCGTAGGAGAAACCTGTTCGTACATACTCTTCTGCACCAGAGCGGCGTGGAAATGCCCCGGATCCAGAGTCATGATCTTCACTTCTCCTTTGGCACCGGTGAGTTTCATCTTATTTTTTCCCTTTTCGGATGTTTGCGCCATCAACAGCATACTGAGCAACAGTACCGGTATGAGAGCGGTCGCCATTTTTTTCATAATCGTATCTCCCTTGTTTCCTTTTGGTTCCTTTTTAGGGACTATGAATGGTGAATGCCGGCAAAGCAAAACGCTGCCGGGCGCACCGATATAAATAGTTTTTAACGATCTTTTCGTACATCTCCTTATCGACCCGCCTGCGATAGGGACGAAGTTCCTTTTCCGCGTCTTGCTTCCATGAGGAAACCGTTTTCTCCCCCACACTTTCCAGGATGGAGTTGGAAATTTCCAGGTCCATCGACTGCAGGTCTTTTTCCAGACTGTTGAGAGGAAGAACGACTGCCTCCTTTATATCGCCCAACAAGGATTCCAGGCGCCGATATGTCTGTCGGAAAAGCTCGGCGAGCACAGGCAAATCTCCGGCCTCAGCCGTCGATTCCGCCGATTGCAGGCTTTGTAATATTTGAGAGATGGTAGCCTCCAGTTCTTCCCGCGGAAGAGTATCGTCCGTTCCTTCCGGCATACCATCCCGGCTGCCCACCTGACTGTTGTTGTATTCGGCGAAAGATTCCTGCACACACTGCTGGCAATAGAAAAGGGTGTTGACCAGCGTATTCCGACGTGACCTTTCCTGGTGTGATGAAAAAGAGCGGTCGATACCACGCAGAACGACATGCAGAGGTATCCCGCATTCCTTCCAGGAGGCCATCAAAGACCAGTCGAGCGGAGAGACCAGCAGGTTCTTCTGCCTCCTGCGGACAAAATGCTCCTCGATCTCGGAAAAGTAATGGTAATAATTGGACCCGTGTTCTTCCAAGAACTTACTCCGTCGTTTCCATACCCGTAAGCTTCTGGCAGCGCCGGTAAAAATGGTACAACCCATCCAGTGTCAGATTCGGATCGATCTCCTGAATGTATTCGCTGCTCTTCCCAATCATATTGGCAAGCCCGCCTGTGGCTGTTACCTTAGCCCCGGGGATCTCCTCCATCATACGTTTAAGGATACCATCGACCAGTCCTATATAACCGTAATAGAGCCCGGACTGAATGCTGCTCACCGTGGAATTGCCGATAATTTTCTCCGGTTTGCAGATCTCGACCCGAGGGAGTTTGGCTGTCCGCTGGAACAAGGCTTCCGAGGCAATGAGTACGCCGGGGGCAATAACGCCGCCCATGTACTCTCCCTTCTCATTGATCACGTCAAAAGTTGTGGCTGTTCCGAAATCCACTACGATGACCGGACCCCCGTACTTCTCGTAGGCAGCGATTCCATTGATGATGCGGTCGGCTCCGACGTCTTCCGGCGGATGACAACGTATCGGCATGCCCAGATTCATCCTGGCATCAACGCATAAAGGTTCCAATCCAAAGTATTTACGGCACATGCGACGCATGGTGTGATTCAGCGGCGGTACGACCGAAGATATGGCAATCGCTTTGATTTCTTTGGTGGCCAGCTGCTCGATGGCAAAAAGATTACGGCACATGAGTCCGTACTCGTCGGTCGTACGTTCCCGCTGGGTACACAATCGCCAGTGGGCGATCAGCTCCCTTCCCCGGAAAACACCCAATGTCATATTGGTATTGCCTACATCCATAACAAATAGCATTCGTATTCAACTCCAGTCTTCTCTTTTCAGTTGCCGGTCCATTAAATCCCTGATCGCTTTATCGGGTGAGACCCCCTCGTACAGAAGAGCGTGTACCTGCCGTACAATGGGCATCTCCACCTGGTATCTTTGCGCCAGGCCGAGGGTACTTTCGGTGGTAATGACTCCTTCGGCTACCTGGCCCATTTCCTCAAGGACCCCCTCCAGCTTCCTTCCCTGCCCCAGTGCGATCCCCACCCGACGGTTGCGGCTGGGCCCTCCGGTACAAGTAAGGACCAGATCACCCAGTCCGGCCAACCCCGCCGTGGTATAAGCCTGTCCGCCGGCAGCCAGGACCAGACGCCGTATCTCGGATAGTCCACGTGTTATCAGGGCGGCAACGGTGTTACTGCCGTAGCCGATCCCGTGAAGTACCCCGGCGGCGATTGCAATCACGTTCTTGACGGCACCGCCCAGCTCTGTTCCGATCATGTCTTCATTCCCGTACAATCGTATATTCCTTCCGGAAAGCTCTTGCTGCCATTGCTGACCCACTGCGGCCTCACGACATGCGAGAACGATGGCTGTTGGGTCCCCCCGTGCCATTTCCACGGCAAAAGAGGGTCCCGATAATACCATGATGGGATGGTCGGCAGCGAACAACTCGTCGAGGATTTCCGACATCCGTTGCAATGTGCCCACTTCGATTCCCTTCACCGCACTTATCAATACCGTTCCGTGGGATACCGCCGACAGGGCACGTTCCATGACCGAGCGGACAGCATGCGAAGGTATGGCGAGGATCAGACATTCCATGTCTCGGCAGCATTCCTCCAGATTGTCGGAAAGTACGATCCCTTCCGGTATGCGGTGATCGGGAAGGCACCAGGAGTTGAGCCGAGTAGTGGATAGCTCCTGATATTCCTTTTTCTGGGGGACCCAGACGGTGGTCCTATGGCCCAAGGCATAAGCATGCAGGGCAAGAGTCAATCCCCAGCTCCCCGACCCCAGGACAGATAAATTCCGCAAGCTTCACCTAATGTCGAAAATGACGGACACCGGTAAATACCATGGCAATGTTGTTCTCGTCGGCGGCCTGAATCACCTCTTCGTCGCGTTTCGAGCCACCCGGCTGAATCACCGCGGTAATGCCTGCCTTGACCGCCAGGTCGAGTCCATCCCGGAAAGGAAAGTAGGCATCCGAGGCCAGAACCGAACCCATGGATTTCTCTCCGCCCTTGCGGACGGCTATTTCCACCGATTCCACCCGGCTCATCTGTCCGGCACCTACACCCACGCTTACATTTCCTTTGGCAGTGACGATGGCGTTGCTTTTGACATGTTTGGCCACCTTCCAGGCAAATTCCAGATCATGCCACTCCTGTTCCGTCGGAACCCGTTTGGTCACCGGTTTGGCCACGGCCCTGTTTTCTATTATGGTATCTGCATCCTGCAGCAGGAAACCTCCGGAAATACTTCTCCAGCGGTATCCATGATCCCTAAAATCGGGAAGGATCAACAACCGCAGGTTCTTTTTTTCCTTCAATATCTGTCGTGCCTGTTCATCGGCGGCCGGAACCAGCAGGGCTTCGACAAACAACTTGGAAATCAGTTCGGCGGTTTCTCCATCCAACAGTCGATTCAAGGCTATGATCGAGCCATAAGCCGAAACCGGATCCGCCGCCAAAGCCAGCCGGTAAGCCTCGGTAATGGTTTCTGCACAGGCCACGCCACACGGATTGGTGTGCTTGACGATGACCGTTGCCGGATGATCGAATTCCCTTACCAATCCCAGGGCGGCGTCCAGATCGAGATAGTTGTTGTAGGATATTTCTTTACCCTGCAGGACGGCGGCAGCCGACAGCCCATACGCAGGATGATCCAACGTCCGATACAAGGCGGCCTTCTGGTGCGGATTTTCCCCGTAACGCAGGGAGGTGATTTTCCCCATCGCCGTAGGAAGACGCTCGGGAAAAGAAGCATTGTCCGGCACCTCTTTGAGTTGTTCCTTCTCCGAAACTACCGTTTGTAGAAATCCTTCGATCATCCGATCGTAACGGGCCGTCAGGTCGAAGGCCTTGCGGACCAAGCGCAAACGCGTCATCAGCGACAGGGCCCCGCCGGTATCCTTCAGTTCCCTGATGATCTCCGGATAGTCCAGCGGATCGGTCACCACCGCCACAAATTGAAAATTCTTGGAAGCCGCCCGTATCATGGCCGGTCCACCGATATCGATATTTTCAATGGCATCGGCGATCGTTCTTCCCGCCTTTTCCAGGGTTTGGGCAAAGGGATAGAGATTGACGATCAGCATATCGATAGTCTGAAGCCCATGTTCCTTCAGCTGGGCCAGATGTGAAGGATCGTCGCGCCGGGCCAGCAAACCGGCATGGATTCCCGGATGAAGCGTCTTCACCCGGCCGTCCAGTATTTCCGGGAAATGAGTCAAATCCGATACGGATTGGATGGGTATCTCCTTTTCCAGCAAATGCCTCTTGGTTCCACCGCTGGCGTAGAGGGAACACCCGAATTCGTTGAGGACTCCGGCCAGTTCGTCCAGACCTGTCTTATCGGTAACGCTGCAAATCGCACTTCGAATAGGTATTAGATTCATAATTTTCTCCGTCCATGATTGTATCTTATCTTCTGTTTGACAGGGCCTCTTCTGATCAAGAGCATCACCGGCCGTGGTATTTGGCATCACTTCCCTGAAGTCGCGGTGATGCCGTCGGCCGCGAAGGTAAACTGGAAACTGCCCGAACTCAGTTCGTATTGTGCGACTTCCCTGTGATTGCGAATTGTTTTTTTGACAAAAGCGATCCCCTTTGTCGAATTGAATTTCCGAGAGTCGGTGCCGATGGGAAGATACAGAGTAGCCGCAGTGTTTGCCGGCACGACGGCCCGGTAGGATACCATGTTCCCTTTTCCGTCCGCCGTCCAGTGGCTGGAAATGACACCATAATGGGAAGCATAACTTCCGCTGAGGGAAGTATAGTTTCCTCCGGCCGATGGCTGGAGGACGAAGTGTTTGTATCCCGCCCCCCCCTGGGCGTGATCGGTGGTAATACCCAGCTGATATTCGTACATCCATTGTCCGACGGCACCAAGTGCGAAATGGTTGAAGGAATTCATGCTGTTTTGATTGTTTTTTCCGAATGCCGCTTCGTAACCGTTCCAGCGTTCCCATACCGAGGTGGCACCCTTGATTACCGGGTACAACCAGGAAGTGAATTCCGTACAGGTAAACATTCGATAAGCCTCCGCCGAATGGCCGCCGCTGCTCAGGGCAGGAAGGATATTAGGAGTGCCCGAAAATCCCGTGGTGATGGTAAAGGCCGGATATTTTTTTTCACCCTTATTGCTGGCTGATGGATTTGTCGCCAGCTCAGCCAGAAACGCCTGGGCTTTTGGCATGTTTATACCGTTAAAGACATTGAAGTTAAGTGGGGTTGCATAGGATGTCTGTGTATGCACCACGGAGCCGTTGGCATTTCTGGTCTTGCCTGTTTCCGGATCCACAAAGACCTCGTTCCACTCCGCTTTGGCCAGAGCATGACGCTGTTTCAGGGTCACGGCATATTCCGTTTTACCGATGGCCTCCGACATTATCGATGTGACTTCCATCATGTAGATATAAATGGCATTGTTGACCAGTTGTGCCGGTGTATTATTGTCTACAGCCAGCCAGTCGGACAGTCCTGAGGTTTTAGAAGACAGATGGGGATATTTTTCGCTGAAGTTATAGAAGTCCATCCCGTCCAGCCAGGCCATCATGGCCTCGGTATTTTCTTCTATGATCTGTTTATCGCCATACTGGACATACAACTGCCATGGAACCATACATACCGCAGCCGCCCAGGTTGTGCCATCGGGAAAGTTAGTGGCGTCTGCCCGGGTGTAGGTGGGAACGGTACTGCCGATGCCACCGGCCGCTTCCGTTGCGCTTCCCACTCCCTGATCGTTTCTGAGGGCGA
Organism: uncultured Acidobacteriota bacterium; assembly: GCA_964617125.1. GTDB lineage: Bacteria > Acidobacteriota > UBA6911 > CAINFC01 > CAINFC01 > CAZTVS01. The sequence continues at coordinate 140,572 of CAZTVS010000001.1, read as the reverse complement.
CCATCCATTGACGAAAGAAATTCCGGACATCGGAGTGATAAGTTCCCGTGCGCGTATAGGCCTGGGCGTCACCCGTCCAGCCCATACGTTCGTTCCTCTGCGGACAATCGGTCGGTATGGTAAAGAAGTTACCCAGTTGGCTGCGCTGGATATTTTTGAAAAGTCGGTTCACATGGTTTCCGGTGACCGAATCCGATGTAGCTGCCAGATAGGTACCGGTCGGCATGGTATCCGATGATAGAACAAAGCCTTTCACATTGGCTAACGGCAAGGCACCGGTGTGCTTTGGAATCGTAATCTGGATATATTGGTATCCACGCCAGGTGGATCCGGGTTGGATGACAACCTCCCGGCCGTCGGCGGCTGTATAAAAGTCCGTGGCCAAGGCAGCACGATAGGTCTCCGTCAGGATTCGTCCGGCAATGTTCTTCCCACTGCCGGTGTTGCCATACAGGTCGACATATTCCTGGGGATCGCCCGGAAAACCCGGATAGAGCTGCTCTCCATAACGCAGGATGACCACATCGCCCCGGCTGAGCCAACCGGCCGGAATGGTAACCGACGGTACGCCTACCATGTTCACGCCCATATCGTAGGTATAGGTGTGTCCGTCTGGGCTGTGCACATCCATGACCCTTTGCGCCTGCAAAGTTTCCACAAGACGCACAGGCCTATCATATCGAGCCAGAAGATCGAATTTTACCCAGTCGCGCTGTCTGACGATCTCGGCCGGAGTCCAGGCAACGTCTTCATAGGCATTGGTTGACCATCCGTTTATGTCCCCCTTAACCGATACGTTGGCCTCTTTGCCGGCGTGATACCGTTCTCCCTGAAAGAAGCTTCCATACTCGATCGGACCATTTTTGTATACCTTCCAGGTTTTCGGATCGCTTACGATCGTTTGCCGGCTTCCATCGCCATAGGTAATGACTAATTTTGCCAGGAGGGCTTCCGTGTCCCCGTAAAAATTGAAGTTGCTGGGGGTAAAGGTCATGTAACCTGTGTACCATCCTGAGTTCAGAATCGCGCCCATGCTGTTGGGGCCGTTCAACAGCATCTCGGTCACATCGTATGCGTGATAGCCCAGGGTTTCGCGAAACTGGCTATCACCGGGAGCAAACCAGTCTTTTCCCATCCTTTTACCGTTGATGTACATCGCATAGGCTCCCATGGCCGTGGCATACATCTTCGCTTTGGCCAATTTCTTTCCCGGCTGGGTGGAAAAGCGCGTCCTCACCATGGTGAGCCCGCCATGGCTTGGGTCTGCATATCCGATGGTTACCGCTTTGGTTTCGTTTTTTACCGAGATGGTGACGCCGTCGCCGCTCACCGTGACTCCCGGCAGTCCCTTAAAAATGTCATAGCCGGGACCGGTGTGAGCATCGAACAATATATTATTTTCCGCACTGCTCTGACCTTTATTGAGTATTTTGTACTGGGTAAATATTGCCTCATCCCCGGGATTGCAGGCGAATCCCACGGAGTTGAGATTGGGGTAGGTATTAAAGTTGTTGCCGGTACGGTAATTACTGATGGTGATACCCGCCCCCCCGCGTCGCCATAGCGGCATACCTTCCATTTGACCTGCGCCTTCTGCCCGAGGCGGTCCACTGGCTCTGGGAGGTCCTCCTGTCGATGGCGACATACCCGCAGGCGGGGGACCGCCCGGAAATCCGCCCGATGAACCGGACTCACCGGTTAGAACGGTCACCCCATCGATCTGCAGGTTGATGTTTCCTGTGTCGACGGCAATGCTCAGGTTATGAACACTATTTTTATTGGCCTCGGTGATGAGCTTATTGATATTCGTTTGCGGAAATTTTTCCACGGAAATAACCTTATAGGGAATGTCGGGGGTATCCTGTTTTCCATACCCAACCCGGTAGATGTTCAACACCGCCCCTTTGGCCGTTCCGACAGAGGAAATGTCCAGCTCGAAACGTATATAGTTTTCCCCTTCTACATTCTCGATGTTTTGAAACCGGTCTCGAAAACGAAAGTCGTTGGCTCCGAGAAGGATGGAAGCGGCCTTACTTCCCGGTTTGATCAGGAAATCCGTATTGATTTCAAAGAGGCAGGCCGAGGTGGCATCCAGAGTGAGTCGATTGCTTCCAATCCATTGGGCGCCCTCCCAGGCTTCGATTTTGGGATTCATGAGACCGGTCTCAAACCGGGAAGTCCCTGTATAGCTTTTTCCTTTTGCGTCCCACACTGTAAGTTTCCAGCCATAGGCCGTCTCCGGCTCCAGGGTATGACCTTCATAACGAATACCGTCGGAGATATCGCTTTTTACCGTTTTGCTGTCCCAGACGATGCGCTGGTCCTGTTCTCTGACGACCATAATCCGGAAGGCACTTTGCCTTTGCCCGACGGTATGGGAAAGCATCTGCCAGCTGAAAACCGGCTTATTATCCTCCAGAGCCAGCGGGGTCTCTGTCGCCTGTACTTTAAGATTGGCAATCGTTGTAGAGGAACGTTCCTGAGCGACTGCAGGCTCGGCAGCCAAGAAAACAAACGAGTGGATAAGAACCAACAGCAGCGGTATGGCGAGAACTTGTAACGACTTCATCGCGGGTTTCATATTTACAGTATCCTCCATGAGTCTTGATAATGGTAATGCCGGTATGAACGTGCCTGTGGCCGAAAGCCCACCAGCCTCTACATTGATTGTTTCTTCACACAACTGGATTCAAGTCGATGTAAATCTGTCTCCCTAGAACGTCCGATTCCGGACCGGCAACAAACGGTTTCGAGATCTGTTTTGCATCCAACTGAACCATTCGCCGGCAGGTACGCTGTTCCAGACGCCGCAGGAGACGTTGAAAAGGCATCTTGGTCCACTTCTTCTTGTCGTGTGCCACCGATACATCCACCGGAATCATTGCCGAGAGGCGATGACTGGTCATCAATTCCAAGCCCCGATTACTTAAGGTCGCGTTATGACTTCCATGATGGCCGACTTTATAGAAGGCGGTTCTGCTGAGAAGGTCGTCGATGGTGAATGTTTTTTTCCTATTATCTGCCAGGGTAAGTACATAATCCCGGTCACCCCAGGACAGCCAATTACCAACCTGCGCATCTGCGGCAAAGACCATAGAAGCGTCTTCTTCGGGATCGTACAAGGCAAAGGTCAGACTGGTGTTGTTGGTATCTTCATCGAGATCCATGGCCAGAAACTGGGTGTTTGCCAGCCATTCGTCATCGATACGACGCCATTCGTTACCCTTTTTCTGGTATTGTTCCCGCAACTCGGCAAACGGTTTTAGAGCCGGATTTTCGCCTCCGAGAAACTGTTCCTTGGGAATTCGGCAACAGGCGTCGAAAGGAAAGGTCGATGTACGTGCCTCGGGATCGAGTGCATTGGCAAACCCTTGCATCGACGCGGAAGCCCTGAGCAGAGTATAAACCTCCGGGTTCTTTTTCGACGGATCGCTGTCCTTGAGCTTGACCAAGTCCTTCGGCGGGCCGAGAACAACAAATTGAACTCCACTTTCGAGCGGATGGACATCTCCCGGTTCCCAATAGCGGATTTTTCCTCCCTTTCCTTTGACCAGTGACTCCGCAGCTTCCATGGCCTGCCTCGTTTTCGATACCTTCCCCGCTGCTTGCAGCGCTTTGCCTGCAGCGAGGTCCGTCAGTTCATAACCCACAAATCCGAAGACCCTGGCAATCTGGTCCTGTGCGCTTGCCGGACATCGCCCGAAGGCCTTCAAGGCAATTTGCAGGGCCTGTTTTCTGCTGGCCCTGATCGCAATGGCTGTTTCGTCTCTGGGGCTCTCCGTCCAGGCAAACCAGAGCTCGTCGATACGATTAAAAAGGTCCCACTCGCCGGCGGCATCCACAAAGCCGGAGACATGATCCCAGTGCTCATGGGTGATGATCAGGCGATCGATACATCCGTTGCAGCTCTGCCGCAAGGCCTCGACGATTGCCTTCGTCCGGCCGGGGCCATTCGGATTCCCGCCGATGATGCCGCAATCGACAACAACATATTGAGGGCGAGTATTGCCCGCGATAGCGATGAGGAAACAGTCGCCCAAGCCGTGACAAAACATCCGCACGGCTACCTTCCCCTTCGGTAGAAGCTCATCCACCATCATCGTCCCCTCCTTCTCCGGTGAAGCATGGCAAAAGGTTGGTGCGTTGTCGATTCGAAATACATCTCCTGCAGGGATGGATCGATATTCGAAAGGAAGCACCGCTGCTTGGCCCGTCGCTGTGCCGAGTCGATGTTCTTGTGTATGCAATATCTGAGAGTTTGCGTCTTCAGATCGGCGACCACTGTGCTCCCTCCGCGAAACACAAACTTGCTTTCCGGAATTTCTTGCGGCAGGGATGGATCCACGCCGATTTCCTCGGTGTTATCCGGATCCAGAGACAGCAAAACGGCCTGGTGGATCTCGAACCTCAATTCCCGAATCATGTCTCCGTCAGAGTCGTTCCTCGAAGAAGGCCGCACCGATTCAATGCGGAATGGCCATTTGGGATTCATACCCAGCACCTTGGCTATTTCGCCGTTTCCGAGAAGGGGTCCGATCGCCTTCTCCAACTCCCCGGTAAGATGCCTGGTCTGCTGTACGATCGTTCCCCGTTTATCCTGCATCGAATACCTGCCGATGAAATTCCAGGCCATTTTTGTGTTCAGCCTGTTTATGTCCGAAGACGGAGAACGCCAACGCAGGCTGTCTTCGGAGAGCGTTCGCACATCGCGAGGATAGATGCCTCTTCGGCGGAAGGCTTCGATGAATGCGATTCGGTATCCCTTGTCGTCATCGGGAAAAAGATCGAAGTCGGCAGTAATCAGAGCCTGAAAATAGTCTCCGAAGGTGATGTCCACCGGTGGGCAGTAATCCAACGCCCGGACACAGATATTCAGTACATGATCGGCTGCCTTGGAGGCTTCATTGGCCAGACGGTTTACGAGGTCCGGGTGCAGGGCACCCTGGCGGAGGATACCTGAGCCTCCCGACCCAAGCCGTATCAGATCCGCTGTCCGGCGGTTGTATATACTGATAAAGGCATCGAACACCGCTGCCACCAATACCGATCCCCTGCTGTGGGGTTCGGTTTCGCCCTCCAATTCCCTTCCCGTCGGTTCTTTACGGACCCATATTCCGGTCACATTGTCCTTTCTGCCGATCGCATCCCTGAGGGCACCATGGCCGCCAACGGCACGGCCGAATTGCTGGGCCAGTTCCGCAAGCAGGTTCTCCGTGGCCAGATCGCCCCGCGTTTTGGCTATCTGGTGAGCCAGCAGGTCCTTCATGGTAAAGTGCTGAAACAAGGCCACAATGTCCGCAAAAGCCTCGTGAAAAGCAAAGACGTCTATGTTGCTGGAATCGGTGAATTGGGGATGAAGACCATCCAGCAATGCGTGTGTGGTCTCGTGGGTGATGATGTCGAAAGACAGACAGGTAAACACCGTGCCACCCGGCATGGTAGCTGATGATGCACTATCGACTGCAGGAAAATATCCGAACAGGAGGGCCTTTTTCTCCGGATCGTAGTAAGCGTTCTGGTCTCGCAGGGCATGAGGATAGATGCGCAGTCGTTTGACGTAACCCGACCAGATGTCCTTATCGTCGACGGCTCCCTGGTGTCGGGCCCACATGGACCGGCGGCCTAATGCCTTTTCGAAGGTTTGGATCGTGTTCATCGCCACCGCGTAAACCATCTGCTGGTGAAACTGCGGATTCCCTTCCGACGGGCGCAATCCTCCCTGGGCCAGCACATTGCGGTTGTTCAGGTCTATGGGAGGGTAAAAACATCCGCTGGCAGGATCGAAGTCGATAACCTCGAGGTATTCTCCTACCGGACCAGGCTTGATCTCATCCTTCTCGCGCCTGATTTTAAGGGAGGTACTGTGGATGGAAGCGGTGTCAAGCTCGTAGGTCATACTCGGGTCGACGGCATAAACCCAGAGCCGTCGGTGCGAGACCTCGTCGCTCGGCATCTTTTCACTTTTCCACCACTCTTCTCTGAAAGCTGTCATGGATCTTCCCTCCTTTCGGAGTGGGAAAACGAGGAACTGGGAAAAGACAACCATGGTCCTGCAAAAAAGTCGCGAAAGCATCGACAATTCGCCGGCGAACAGATTCCTATCGACATGGAATGTACCGGGAGAAACAAACCAATTGCTTATTGCCGGACCATCTGCAAAATGTACGGCGTTTCCTATGGGAAATCAAGCCGGAACCGTGTATTTTCCGACTCAGAAAAAAGGCGCAGTGGTTTCGAATATCCACTGGGTACGGCTGATGATATACTTTCCCTTTTCCTATTTTGGCTGAATTCTTTTAGGAAAAGTTCTGGAGAGATTGTATGAGAAATAGACCGGGGAAAACGGTCCGAACTGGTTTCGGTAATGTGGCGGCAACACCGTTCATCGATCGGGTAAAGTGTACGCAGTGCGGACTCTGTATCAGGGCCTGTAAAACGTTGACTCTCATCGAAGAAAACGGCAACCCGGTTGTAAAACCCGACAACGGTCTGGGTTGTATCGGTTGCGGCCAGTGTATGGCGGTCTGCCCCTGCGGTGCCATCACCGTCACGGGAAGGAGAATTTCACCGGAATGTATTTTCGACTTGCCGGTAAAGGAGATCTGTGCCACACCGGAACAACTGGATAACCTCCTGGCGTACCGACGCAGTGTACGGGAGTATGCAAAGCGGGAGGTGGAAAAACCGAAGATTGAGAAGATACTCGCCATGGCGTCCAGTGCCCCTATGGGAATTCCCCCCTCGGATGTGGGCGTAACAGTCATTCTGGGACACGATCGGGTTTGGAGTTTTGCCGGGGACATGCTCGACGAATTCCAAAAATGGCTCATCTTCGGCAAACCCTGGATGCGCATGTTCATGAAACTCTTCATGAAAAAGGCCGATCTGGAGACCATGCGTGATTTCATCGTTCCGATCGTGAGAGAGATGCTTACCGCCAGGCAGGAAAAACAGGATCTCCTCTTCTATCACGCCCCATGTGTTTTACTTTTTCATCAGTCCCCTTACGCCGACCCGATTGATGGTCACATAGCCTGCACCTATGCCATGATCGCTGCCGAGTCTCTCGGCCTCGGAACATGTATGATCGGAACCGTAGCCCATGGGTTGAATCGCAACAACAAACTAAAGGAGAAATGGGGCATTCCTGCGGAAAACACGGCAACTCTTGCGATGACTCTCGGACACCCTGCCATTCGTTATGGTAAAGGGATTCAACGTTTTTTCGCTTCGGTAGACTATCGGTAAACGCTATGATGGAAAATAGACCTGCATCCTCCGTTTCTCAGGAACGACTTTTTTCACTCGATGCGCTTCGCGGATTCGACATGTTTTGGATCACGGGAGGCGGTACGCTGATTACACTTCTCGCCCAATATACCGGCGCCGGATGGCTCTCGGTCCTGGCCGAGCAACAGGAGCATGTGGAATGGGCCGGCTTCCATTTTGAAGATCTGATTTTTCCTCTATTCATGTTCATCAGCGGGGTGGCCATCCCTTTGGCCCTTCTTTCCAAGTTGGAAAAACAAGTCCCTAAATTTCAGCTGGCCAAAAAGGCGATCAAACGAGGCCTTGTACTCGTTCTTCTCGGGATGATCTACAATGGCGTCTTCCGTGACGGTTTCGAAAATCCCCGCTTTGCCAGTGTTCTGGGACAGATCGGCCTGGCATATCTCTTTGCTTCCTTGATTGTGATCTACACAAGGTCGCTGAAAAGCAGGTTGTATTGGTTGGCCGGCATCCTGGTCGGATATGGCATAATCCAGCTTTTCGTTCCTGTTCCTGGTATCGGCGCCGGTGTCCTGACTCCGGAAGGTTGTATCAACGGATTTATCGATCGTGCCGTTTTACCGGGGCGATTGCACGAAGGGGTGTTCGATCCGGAAGGTCTTCTATGTATCGTTTCGGCCGTTGCCATAACCCTGATGGGCACCCTGGCCGGAAATATTTTGCGCGATCCCAAAACAGACAGCACCCATAAGATTAAAATTCTATCGGTCCTCGGCGTTTCCGCGATCGTTATCGCTTTGGCACTCAGCCCCTTTTATCCCATCATCAAAAAGTGCTGGACCACGCCCTTCAATCTGCTGGCCGGTGGCATCAGTTTTCTTCTCCTGGCGGCCTTTTACTGGATCATAGATGTGAAAGGCTGGAAGAAATGGTCGTTTTTTTTCCGGGTGATCGGCATGAATTCCATCTTCATTTATCTGTTGACGGATCTGGTCAACGTGGACAACACCACCCGATATGTGCTGGGGTGGACCGTCCTGTGGGGCGATTTCGGGAAAATCGTGAGTGCCGTAGGAAGTATTGTGTTGGTCTGGTCGCTCCTCTATTATATGTACAAAAAGAACATCTTCCTGAAGGTTTAATAAAATAGTTACCGCCAGAACGTCAACGCTCTCAGATTTGATAGTAGGGGAAATGTCATGAAAAGAAAGATGGAGCGGGCAACGGGCCTCGAACCCGCGACCCCAAGCTTGGGAAGCTTGTACTCTACCAGCTGAGCTATGCCCGCTCACCAGTGAAATACTATAGACGCGAACCCATCCGCTTGTCAACCCTGATGAAGCCGCAAAAAGTCGATTTTTCGTTCTTCTGTGTTTATTCCGTATTGATACGAACTATTTTGCCGGCAGGATGCCGGCGCTCCCGGCATTTTTTGCGGCTTCGTCAACCCTGAGATGTTCCCATTTTTTCCCTACTTGCCCGGGCACATTCACGCAACAAGGATGAGGTAGAGCGAGTGTATTGTTCCATCAGGGGAAACAGCCGGACGAACCGGCACTGTCCGGCGGCATGGAGGGCAACGGCTTTGAGCCATTCATCCCCTTCGATGAGCATAGACTGAAGGATATTCTCCGCCTGTGCCGGTGTTCCCTGTTTGTTCTTTCTCTCCTCGCATGTCGTGCTGAATTCTTCCATCACCGGAATCACTTTCAAGCGCAATTCCGGCCGTAACAAGTTGTCGAGAAACTCCAAAGCATTGGCTCTTCCCTGAGACAGAGATCCTATTATCCCATGGTAGATGTAATAGAGGTCCCTTGGAGGATAGAGCAGGCCCAATAAACGGCATATGAGCTCCAGATGCCTTTGATGTCTTTCCTGCAGGCTCTTCAACAGAAACTGCCAGGCAGGCTCCTTGGCGATGGAATCCTCCCACCTGGCGAAAGCCCATTGCCCCAGGTATCGATATGCCTCCACTTCCCTCAAGACCAGATGTTCTACCACGTTTTCGTTAAACAATCGTTGGGGATGGTCCTTTCGTATCTTGCTCAGGGCTTTCACCAGGCGATAGTGCAGAAACGGATCCCTGTGGGGGAGGCTTTCAAGGATGAGATCCGCCGCTCGCTCGCTCCGAAAACGCCGCATCATTCCCGGTATATGCGCTCTGACACTCATCGGCCACAGGGGATCGTTCAATGCTTCCTGAAGCGAAGGAAGAATCTCCTCTCCCCAATGCAGAAGGGCCTGGCGGGCCTCTCCACGCAACGGAGTAGAACCGAGTTTGATGAGAATGAGTTTCCATGCGTCTTTCGTATATACCCTGGCTGCCGTGCGAATGGCACTGCGGGACACACCCGGAGATTCATCGTGCATAAGCTCGTCCAGGCAGGACCGCTGAAAATCGGCGTCTTCTATCCATCGCAAGGCCATCGCAGCCATGCGTCGGGCAGGCTCCCTCTGTGGTCCTCTCACCTCCATGGCTTGCAGAATCAACTCACGGCGGATATATTTCTTCCCCGGCTCCCAATCCGACTGGGTCATCCAGGACAGAGTGGCTTCCAATACCACATAATCGGACGAAGAAAGAAACCGGGGGACATGTGCCTTCGGATGCAAGCTGCATAGATACCCAACCGAAGCGGTTCGCACCTCGCGGTTCGGATCTTCGACCATTTTCTCAATCTCTTTTTCCAAGGAGGGCTCCGGGTATTGCGACATATCGACAATGGCCAGAGCACGCACCCGCGGAGAGGTGTGGCGGATCAGAGGGCGGATGTTCTCTGCTCGTATCGATAGAGGAATGTCTTCCATAAGACGCATACAGTATAAGACCTGATCCTCCTCCGGAACGGTGAGGCCGCGAAGAATAGCCACCTGACCGTTCTTATCGGCTATGGCCGTTTCCAGCAGGTCGGGTTGGAAGATCTTCTTTTCCAGAGCCGCACGGAAGGTGTCGATATACTCTGTTCGCAGCGCCCAGGTTACTCCCATCCAGACGAAAATCAGTACCATGACGATCAGGCTGATTTGTTCTACAGAAGGGCGGATAAACAAAAGACCCAGCAGAAAGATCCCTCCGATGCCCCTCCCGACCCGATCGACGGTCATGTCGATGAAACTCTTCATACGGGCCTTGATGTGATGCGGTAAAGGAAGGAAAAGGAGCTCGACGGCGGATCGAAAGATAGAATGACGCAGCCCTCCCTCGCTCAACCGCAGAAACGAGACCGCCAGCAGCGAGGGGGAGAAGAGAAGAAGTATAGAACCGATCAGCAATCCGGCGGGAAATATTTGCAGGGCGGCCTGAACCCCCAGACGGCGGATCACCTGCCGTGTAAGGAAGAGTTGAAAAAGGAGGGAAAAAATACCCAGCAGTATGTCCAGCGAACCCAGGAAGGAAGAGAAGTGCTCCGGAGTATCGATGGACCGGTTGAGCAGGAATTTGAATTCATAATCGATGAACACTTCGACGACAATGGAAAGGGTGGCTAGAAGAGCCAGGAGCCAGAGAAAACGGGATTGGCGCAGATTGCCGAATGTACTAAAGACAGAGCCACCGGCTCCGCGGGCTTTAGTTACCTGTTTGGCTTGCCGGACCTCTTGCGACGGCAGACAGTGAGTAGCTATACGCAACAGTAGAAGCATGGACAAAACGACGAAAAAGGCTGAAACCAGCAGCAAGTTGCGGGGACCGATCAGCGGAGCGGTAAAGTGGGTACATACACCACCGAGAATATTACCCAGTATGCCTCCTACCACGATCAGCCCGAAGGTACGCTTGCCTTCCCGGGCATTGAACACAAAACCGGCCAGGAGCCAGAACTGCGATCCCGAGATCATGCCGAACAGGTTCGTCCAGAGGTAGAGGGCGAAATTCAACCATTTCCATTCCTGTCCGAACATCCACCAGAAAAGAACCAGACTGGCCAGGGTCAAGGCCATGGTATTTCCCATGAGCTTGAGATGTTCCAGACGGGCCGACCAACGCTGGTATGCCGGTGTCATGCCCCCGACAAGGACGGCGATCAGGAGATAGACGTAGGGAAGCTGGTCCGGTCCGATCTTTTTTACAAAAAGGGTATCGCGTACATTCTTGGAAATACCGTAGGCAGCCATGATCGACAGCAGGTACAGGAACAGGATCAGGGTCTTATGCAATTCTTCCGGTCGTATACCCAGAAGCCGCACCAAGGATGTGACTGAAGCACTTTGCCTGGGGGATTGCCGGTCGGTGGGAAAGATAGTAGAAGCCATCTGCTGCCTGAAGTATTACGTACCTTCCCTACCGCCTGTCGATTCCCACCAAGGTACACCGGCTGCCTTTTTGTCGTATGGTTACCTGCAGAGGGCGGTCCCAATCGGGATACTTTTCCAGTTTCCCTCTGATTTGAACCGTTGCGTAACGATACCCGGCCGATTCCGGACCGGTGAAGACGGATTTGGGAACCTTTATACTATGGCCGCCGATCGTTTCCGGACAGGCGATGGCATCGAGAAGCGTGTTTCGTTGGTTATCGAAAGGAAACCATTGGATCTCATATTTCCCTTCTCCTTCCGCCATTCCGCTCTGTAACGCTGCATTTCTGAAGGAAAGCATACTATCGGAAATGAGGAAGCGTTCACAGGGATTCGTTTGGTTCAGCCAATAGCGTCCGATTTTTTCTTGTCGCCGGATCAGGGTATCGGCCAGGTATTTTTCCGCGGATTTATCCGACAGCCGCCCGGTGCGAACGATGGCCCGGATCATTTCTTCGTCGAATGCCATGACAATGCGTGCAGCCCAGAAAGCATCGGCCCGATCCATCCGCTGGAAGGCCGCATTCGGATACTCCGGCCGCCAAAGTTCCGGACGGAAAAAATCCGCTTCTAAACGGCCCAGGCTCGGATACTCAGGATAATGAACCCTGGCCCAGGGGCGCACCCATAAACCGAGGCTGAAAATGGTTTTCAGGGTCGGATCCAGCTCCCAGAGATATTCGTTACCCGCCCGCGGCTTTTGTGCGAAGACACTGGCGCTGCCCAGACAGGAACCGAAGTCGTAAAGATAGTGGCGGACGAACCGGCGCCCACCCTCTTCGATCAGGGAATCGAAGGTATTGATGCTGCGGGAGTCGTCATGGTTGAGCCAGGCGCAGAAGACACGCAGACCGCGCAATTCCCGGCGATGTTCGTGCGGGAAGATGTCGTTGGGATCGTCCGGACGGGTGCCATAGAACTTGATTTCGCCCATCGGCTTGCCGGGAATATAGAGGCTGGCCAGCGCCCGGTAATTTCCCTGCCTGTCGCGTGCGGCACGGGTAAGAATGGCATCCAGGTCCGAATCGGTCATAGGACGGACTTTACCTGTGGCGGCGGTAAATCGGGCCTTCGTGGCAATCTGCAAATGGTCGCGGGAAAAGGTAACTATATGGTTTTCCGGCACGAAATAGCCGAAGGCATGAAAAAACTTGGTGCAGATTACCTCGGCGGAGGTGGCCATCTCGGGATTGGTCAACGGATCAAATTTGATCTGGTAGGTGTAGTTGCGGCTGTCGGTTATGGTGAAACCAGGGGTGATGCCTCCCACCTTGTTACGTATCACCTGCCAGGGAGCGACGGGCGGGCCGATACGGTCCGGTCCCCTCACCAGATCTTCGATACTCATGGGATTTTTCCCGTGGCGGTTGGTGAACCAGCTGGAATCGGGCACCTCTCCCAGCGTATTGACGTTGACTGCGGCCTTGAGGTTTTTGTCTCCCGGAGCAGAAAAGGTATTTTCCAGAAAATCATAATAATCGGAGACTTTGAATCGTTGGGGATTCGCCGGGAGGAGATCGTCCCGGTCTTTTTCCAACGGATCGTCCGGAAAGAAGCGCTGCGCTGCCGGGTGCCATCCGGCCGAAAGCATCAGCAATAGGGTAAAAAGAATCCGTATTTTCATTCCCAACCTGTTTCCGATTAAAAAGCCGGCCCGAATTTCCAGAAGAAACGGGCCCCTTCATGGCTGAAACCAACATCAAAGCGAAGAAAGACCATTTTTCCGGTATTGAAGCGGAATCCGAAACCGACATCGCTTTCCATTTTGTCGAGCTTGAAGCCGGATCGGCGATCGGAAACCTGACCGGCATCGCCGAAGAGGGCCACATCCAATCCGGAAAAGGCCTCGAAACGATACTCCAGGTTGAACAGCAGCCGGTTCCGGTCGCGGAATCGATATTCTTCATATCCTCGCAGGGAGGCGGATCCCCCTAAAGTATTCATGAGGAAGAAAGGAACATCCTGCCCGGGATTTTTTATCGTCAGGGTACTCAGAGCCCGGAATGCCAGCACCCGGCGTTTATTATAGAAGGGAATATAATATTGGGCCTCTGCATCCACCTGGCGGAAGGTGTAGCGATCGTAACGTTGATCGTCATAGTATGTATATTTCGAGTACAGATAGCCACCACTGCGCGGATTGCCCGGCTCATCCCGTCGATCGTACTCCATGAAGGACCTCAGAACTCCATAGTGGGGTTGCCGGTCCAAGCCTGGCAGACTTCCGGCAGGTATTATCCATTCGACATTAGGAAATTCTTTATCCCTCCCGCGTCCTACATTGGTTCGTAGATAACCGATCTGTACTCCCCATTTCCATTCACGGGTCAGAAACAACTCGGCTTTTCCGCTCCATTCGGCCAGTTCCAGAGCAAAATCCATGCAGTCCCGCCGACGCGATTCCCTGCCTAATCCATAAAAATCCTCTTGAGGAAAGCTGCTATATTGGGAGACAAACCCGACTTGCATTCGCCGGCCCAACATGCGGGGAGAATCCAACCTCAGTGCATATTGCTGGTATTTGCTGAAACTGGCCGATCCTTCCAATGATACCATCAGAGGTTTCAGACGGGGTTCCGGGTCGAACCTGACACCCAGGGCAAATCCCCCGCCGGTAGGCATACCTCCAATCTTGGAGTGAAATCCATGCCATCCGGCATACCACCTCTCCAGGACCCTCTTTTCCTGGATGTATTTGAGATATTTTTCCAGCCAGAAGGGATCGGGTGGCTTCTTTTCACTGTCCTTCTTCTCGCGCTCCGCTTTCCACAGCCCGGCGCGCGTTGCTCCATCTTCCTGCCCCCACGCCGGCATGGTGCAAAATATCAGAAAGCAGAGGAGACTCACAAGAGAGCCCCCATTGACAAAGGCCGTTCGGCATGATCCGCTGTTCATAGCAATAGATTAATATGGCGATTTGTATAGGTCAACGTCTGATTCGGATAAAACCATTTACATCTGCCTGAACCATTGAATTCCATCCCGAATTCGCAGTAAAATCGCCCCACCGATGTAAATTGGAATATCCTAATTACTTCATCTTTGGAAAAGCCGTTGACTCTGGAGAGAAGAGCAGGTTATCTGCCGTGTTCTTGCCTGGGAAGGAGGAGGTTGGTATGCGAACTTCGATCGCTGCTGCAGTCGTTCTAGTTGCTATATTGCTTTTCGTCCAAACCGTGGAAGGTGGCGATTTACTCCTCATGCGAAGCCCGACTCTCAGTAAGACCCACATCGTCTTCGTTTACGCCGACGATCTCTGGATTGTCGCCCGTGAAGGCGGCGAGGCCCGTCGACTCACTGCGGGATCCGGCAGCGAAACCAATCCGTTTTTCTCTCCGGACGGTTCCCGAATCGCCTTTTCGGCCGAATACGACGGCAATGTGGATGTTTATACCGTCCCCTCTACCGGCGGTATTCCCCGGCGCATTACCTACCATCCGGGTGCCGACCTGGTCGCGGGATGGACGCCGGATGGCAAGCGTGTTCTCTTCTCTTCTTCACGCGTAGCCTACGCAAACACCAGAGAGCTCTTTACCGTTGCTGTCGACGGAGGTTTTCCTGAAAGATTGCCCTTCCCTATCGCTTACGAAGGTTCCTTCAACGCGGACGGTTCCCGGATCGCCTATGTGCCCACACGACGCGCCTTTCAAGCCTGGAAATGCTACCGCGGCGGTATGGTCACCCCCATCTGGCTGGGCTCCCTCACCGATTCCGGCATCGAAAAGATCCCCCACTCCGGGTCCAACGATTACTGTCCGATGTGGGTCGGCAATAAGGTCTACTTTCTCAGC
Organism: uncultured Acidobacteriota bacterium; assembly: GCA_964617125.1. Taxonomy (GTDB): domain Bacteria; phylum Acidobacteriota; class UBA6911; order CAINFC01; family CAINFC01; genus CAZTVS01. Next base: position 125,258 of record CAZTVS010000001.1, on the reverse strand, counting down.
GATCGCACCGGCCCGGTTTCCCTGTTTTCTTATGACACACAAACCAAGCAAGTAAAGGAGATGTTTACAAATACCGGTCTGGACCTGAAATCGGCCAGTGCCGGGCCGAACGCTATCATCATGGAACGGTTTGGCGCCCTGTATCTTTACGACTTGGAAAGCGGTAAACATAAGCAAGTATCTATAACCGTGGCCGGCGACTGGCCGGGAGTTCGAGACCGGTTGATCAATGTCGGGAGACGCCTCGGCCGGCCGAGCCTCTCACCCAATGCCGCCCGTGCCGTTTTCGAGGCCCGCGGTGAGATCATTACCGTGCCGGCAGAAAAAGGTAATCCGCGCAACCTGACCAATACGACCGGTGTTATGGAACGCTTTCCTGTCTGGTCTCCCGACGGCAAGACCATAGCCTACTTCTCGGACGAATCGGGCGAATATGCCCTGCACCTGGCGCCGCAGACAGGAATGGGACCGGTCACCAAGATCGATCTGCCCGAACCGGGTTTTTACAGCTATCCGGCATGGGCACCCGATTCCAGGAAGATCAGCTTCGTCGATTCCCGCCTACGCATATGGTATCTGGACATCGAAAGCAAGAAGACAACTCAAGTTGACAGGGAAAGTTACTGGAATCTGGGGAATACCTGGGCTCCGGTCTGGTCGCCCGATTCCAAGTGGCTGGCTTACGCCAAACGTCTCCCAAACTATATGTATGCCATCCACCTTTATTCGCTTGCCGATGGAAAAGCAACCCGTGTCACCGACGGTATGAGCGATGCACGATATCCCGTATGGGACAAAGGCGGCAAGTATCTCTATTTTTCGGCATCCACGGATGCAGGCCCTTCGCTGCAACCGGATGTGGGAGCCTTCGCCCGTCCGGTTTCACGAAGTCTCTACCTGATCGTGCTTGCCAAAGACGAGCCGTCGCCATTCGCTCCCGAAAGCGATGAAGAGAAGGGAACGGAATCCCCGAAACCAGGCGTCGACAAAGCAAAGGAAACAAAGCCGGAGAAAACCGGACCGGATGATTCCAAAACGGAAAAGTCGGAGCCTCCCGACGTGAAAATTGATTTCGCTAAAATCGGACAACGCATCCTGGCGCTTCCCATGCCGGCTCGACGTTATGTGGGTTTGGATACGGGAAAGACGGGAATCATGTTCGCCCTGGAAACACCTTCTCAGGGGACACCGGAGCCGGCAGGCTACACCGTACATCGTTACGATCTGAAGTTGCGTAAAGCGGATATTGCTATCAGAGATGTAACCGTCTTCGAGGTGGCACGCAACGGTGAAAAAATGCTCTATAGCCAGAAAGACAACTGGTATATCGGCAAATTGCCGCCGCCGCCCGCTGGTGCGTCCTCTTCTCCTGCCCCCTCGTCTGTCGGAGGATCATCCGCCCAGCCTTTGGCAACATCTGGGATTGAAGTCAAAGCATCACCCCGTGCCGAGTGGAAACAGATGTACGCCGAAGCCTGGCGTATCGAGAGGGATTTTTTCTATGATCCCGGTTACCATGGCCTGGATCTGAAGTCCGCCGAAAAACTCTACTTGCCTTATCTGGATGGCCTTGCTTCGCGTTCGGACCTGAATTATCTGTTTGCGGAAATGCTCGGCAACATGGTGGTCGGTCATCTTAGCGTCGGTGGCGGCGATCTGCCGGCTGCAAAAACGGTACAGACCGGAATGCTGGGTTGCGACTTTCAAATCGAAAATGGCCGTTACCGATTTCTTCGTGTTTTCGATGGAGAGAACTGGAATCCGGATCTTAGAGCGCCTCTCACCCAACCCGGAGTCAATGTCACCGAGGGCGAATATCTTCTGGCGGTCAACGGCCATAACCTGACGGCAGCAGACAACGTCTTCTCTTTCTTGGAAGGCATGGTGGACAAACAGGTGGTCCTGCGAGTGGGACCCGATCCATCCGGTTCCGGTGCCCGTGATGTGACTGTCCTACCTATAGCCAGCGATTACCGCTTGCGCCATCTGGCATGGATTGAAGGCAATCGTCGCAAAGTGGACCAGATGACCGGCGGGCGCGTGGCCTACGTTCATTTGCCGGATACATCCGGCGGAGGTTTCCGCAACTTCAACCGTTACTTCTATGCCCAGGTGGAAAAGGAGGCGGTGATCGTAGATGAACGGTACAATGGCGGAGGCGCTCTGGCAACAGACATCATCGAGCAGCTGTCCCGCAAACTGATGTCCAGTGTGGCCTCACGCGACGGCGGGGACGAGGTGGAACCGCAAGGTCTCATTCGCGGTCCGAAAACGATGTTGATCAACGAGTATGCCGGCTCCGGCGGGGACGCCATGCCGTTCTATTTCCGCAAGGCTAAGATAGGACCTTTGATCGGCAAGCGTACCTGGGGCGGCCTGATCGGCCGGGCCGTTTCCCCGCCCCTGATGGATGGCGGCTATGTAACCGCACCTTCATCCGGGGTTTGGGACCCGGATGAGAGCCGATGGATTGCGGAGAACACCGGAATTTCACCTGACATTGAGGTGGAACACGATCCGCAACTTGTCCGACAGGGACGTGATCCCCAGCTGGAACGGGCCGTGGTCTATATTCTCGAAGAACTGAAAAAGAATCCTGTAAAGCCGCTGGCTCGCCCTGCATATCCGAAATACAAGACACTGCCATAAATGTTCTCTGTTACCTTGAGGATTCGATGAAGAAAAAGATAAGAATGAATCGCCGACGTTTCCTGCAGGCTTCCGCTACGGCTGCGGCAGCAACCACGGCTGCCTGCTCCTCCAGAAGCGGGTCCTCCTGGCGTTTCCTCTCCGATAGGGAAGCGGAAACGCTGGAGGCGATTTGCGAGCAGATCATCCCCGCAGACCAGGATCCAGGAGCGGCCTGGGCCGGTGCGGTACGGTATATCGACCGACAGCTTGCCGGCTTCTACCGGCAGCATCAGGAAACCTATCGCATAGGAATCGCCGAAGCCGACCGCCGCGCCGGAGGTATCTTTACCCGCGCGACACCCGGAAAGCAACTCGAAATCCTGCAGAAAATGGAGCGGGATGAAAAAACCAAAACCTTTTTCAGCCTGGTGGTGAATCACACGATGCAGGGATTTTACGGCAATCCGAGGCACGGCGGCAATCGCGATTATTGCAGCTGGCGAATGCTCGGAGTTCCTGCCTCGCCTGTGCGCGGAAGGGACATGTATGATCTGACGCGGGGGGACCGCTCATGAAAAAGGTGGATGCGGTTGTAGTCGGGGCGGGCGCTGGAGGTGGAGTGGTAGCCAAGGAACTGGCCGTGAATGGTCTCAGCGTGGTTCTTTTGGAAAGAGGAAAATGGTATACGCCGGACGATTGCCGCAAAGACGACTTAAGAAATCAACGTAACAGCACTTTGGGAAACAACACAGGACCGGACGATGAGGGGAACCCGCGTGTCGCTGTGGATATTTCGGGCCAGGAACACATCATTCTGCCCAGCCAATCCGGATATCACAACAATGCCGCCTGTGTCGGGAGCGGTACTGCCACTTACGGCGCTATGGCCTGGCGCTTTCACCCAAAAGATTTTTGCATGAAGTCGACCTATGGCTGCCCGGACGGTTCGACACTTGAAGATTGGCCTATCTCCTATGATGATCTGGAACCATATTACACCAAGGCAGAATGGGAAATTGGTATTTCAGGGGACGACTCCGGAAATCCGTTCAAGGGTGACCGCTCCCGCCCTCTGCCGATGCCACCCCTGCCCCCGACAGGAGAACACATTATCCTGGAGGCGGCGGCAAAACGTCTGGGGTTGCATCCTTTTCACATCCCTATGGCGCGCAACAGTATTCCGTATAACGGCCGGCCTCCCTGCATGCGTTGCCGCTGGTGTGTGGGCTTTCTCTGCGAAGTGAATGCCAAGGCCGGAACACAGAACACCGTGATACCGACTGCGCTCAAGACCGGCAATTGTGAGATACGAACAAGCGCCATGGCCAAAGAAGTCATCCTGAATGACCGGGGGCGTGCGACAGGTGTCGCCTATTTCGATGAAAAGGACCGGCTGCAGATGCAAGAGGCGGATTTGGTTGTCGTATCCGGGTCCGCCATCGAATCCGCCCGCCTATTGCTGAACAGCCGGCACCGGCTCCACCCCAACGGACTTGGCAACCGTTACGATTGGGTGGGCCGTAACCTGCAATCTCACACCTATACAGGTGCTGTCGGCTACTTTGAGAAGCCGGTATACGACGATCTGGGGCCGGGAGCCGGGATTGCCGTCTGCGATTTCAATCACGGGAACCCGGGGCTTTATGGAGGCGGAATGCTGGCCAACGAATTCATTCGTCTGCCCTACCAATTCCTGAGCAAACTGCCTCCCGGAACGCCCCGATGGGGTAAGGCCCACAAGGATGCCATGCGGCGACACTATCGCAACACCATCGTCATCATGGGACCCACCCAGGAAATTCCGGTCTTCGACGCCCGCGTCCAGGCAGATACGAAAGTAAAGGACAAATGGGGCATTCCTGTCGCACGCCTGTCGGGAGGGAAACACCGCCACAGCGTGGAAATCGGTGAGTTCCTGTGCGGCAAGGCCCAAACCTGGATGAAAGAGGCAGGAGCGGTCCAGATATGGGAGATCATGAATCGCAACCTGACGCTATCCGGCGGACAGCACCAGGCCGGCACCTGCCGTATGGGCAACGATCCCAAGACATCGGTTGTCGACCGGTATTGCCGGATCCATGACGTCGACAACGTATTCGTGGTCGACGGCAGCGTACATGTCACCAATGGCGGTTTCAATCCAGCCCTGACCATCATGACCATCGGTTATTGGGCATCGGACCACATAGTCAAAACCTGGAAAGGTACGAGGTTCCGTTCATGAAATGGCTCCGTTTTCTTCTTCTCTGGCTCGGTGCAGCGGTGATCATTGGATTTCTAACCATTCCCGCCGCGGATTTCTATTACCAGTCCACCCGGGGCGAAGGCTGCGCCCGCTGCCATGAAATCCGGCCGAATCTTGATTCCTCACGAAGATCCACCCACCGGCAAATGAACTGCACGGACTGCCATACGAGCACGACGCGAACGAATCTTCGCCGTCTGGCCACACATTTTTTGGGCCATCCGCCGGATCAGATACACCTGCAGACAGCAGACGTATGGCTGATGATGGATAAATGTATCGCCTGCCACCGGCAGGAACAGGCGCGTTGGAGTGCGGGAAAACACTCGGCTACCTACAACCGCATCTTCGCCAACCAGGACCACAATCCGAAGCGGCAGCTGATGGACGATTGCCTGCGCTGCCACGGCATGCATTTCGAAGGATCCATCGGCGATGTGGTCGAACCGCTGGACGTCCAGGGACCTTGGAAAATCAAAGATGCAGGACTGGCCCAGCGACCGGTGATGCCGTGCCTTTCCTGCCACATGGTCCATCGTGACGGTATGCCTCTGAAGAAGGATGACAGGCGAATCGCGGGCAAGGAAGAGTTGTTCCGCCCTTCCCTGGGTCTTTTCGACCGCCGATCGCGCATGAACATCGCAACGGACATCCTTCCCCTGCCTGTGATGTATCAAGGACAGCGAGCGGTGAAGACGAGCCCGGAGCGGCGGCAGGCTTTATGTTATCAGTGCCATGCCCCTCTCGCTTCGGGGCAGGTGGGTTCCGGGGACGACCGGACTCCGACGGGAGTTCACGAAGGGCTGGGCTGCCTGAGCTGCCATGAAAAACACAATCAGAACACCCGGCAGTCCTGCGCCGGATGCCATCCGCGATTTTCCAACTGCGGACTCGATGTGGAAAAGATGAATACCACCTTCGCCGATCCGGCCAGTAAACATAACATCCATTGGGTCCAATGCACCGATTGTCATCCCCAAGGTGTCCCCAAAAAGAAGACCATATAAAAGATATGTTCGCAACCAGTTCGCATAGGAGGAGACCACGATGTTACGTCGCAGAACGTTTCTGAGCAATGGAACTGCTGTTTCCGGTATTTTACTGAACACACCTGTCTTTGACTCATGGCAACCGAGTCAACGCTATCCAGACCCGTCGGTCCGGAGTATCGATCCGAGCTTCGATCGCTACCGGCTCAGCCTGGCGAAAATAGAAAGGCTAGCCACAGGATTCCGCTGGTGCGAGGGACCGGTCTGGTTCGGGGACGGGCGCTATCTCCTCTGGAGTGATATTCCCAACAACCGCATGATGCGCTGGGACGAGGAAACCGGCAACGTCAGTGTATTTCGCCGGCCGGCGAATCATTCCAACGGCAACACCCGCGACAGGCAAGGACGATTGTTGACTTGCGAGCACCTCACACGACGGGTCACCCGCACCGATTACGATGGTACAATAAGCACCATCGCTGAGTGTTTTGAAGGAAAGCGTCTGAATTCCCCGAACGATATTGTCTGCCGGTCCGACGGATCGATATGGTTTACCGATCCTCCCTACGGTATTCTGGGGTTCTACGAGGGCAATGCCGCCAGTGCTGAACTGCCGACCAACGTCTACCGGATCGATGACAAGACCGGCCAGATTTCGGTAGTAGCCGGCGATCTCCAGAGACCCAACGGCCTGGCTTTTTCACCCGATGAATCCAAGCTGTATATCGTCGAAGGAGGAGTCTCGCCACGTATCATTCATGTCTACGACGTTATGGAAAAGGGAACCCGTCTGGCCAACAAAAGGAAATTCACGGATGCGGGCGCCGGCACACCGGACGGATTGAGATGTGATGTAGACGGCAATCTATGGTGCGGTTGGGGTATGGGACAGGAAGGACTGGACGGCGTGTCAGTCTTCAACCCGGATGGTCGGCTCATCGGCCGCATCGATCTGCCCGAGCGCTGTGCCAATCTCTGTTTCGGAGGCCTTCATCGCAATCGGCTCTTCCTGGCTGCCGCCACATCGATTTACTCGCTCTATGTGAACACTCAGGGAGTGCTCGGAGGCTGACACGATCCGATAGGCTCTGGTTGTCGAAGGCCATCTACTTCTTTTCCATGATGACGATGGAGCTCTTGGAACCGAAAGAAAAGCCCTGCTGAACGGTTCCCTTTACCCGTACCGTTTCGCCCGTCTTAGGAACGGCCTTCTCTGTAATAACCAGGATTTTTCCGGTTCCATCCTCCAGATGGAAGGCCTTTACGATCAGGTTGATGCTGTCTTTCGCCTGGCCTTGCACTACGACCTCCTGCCCTTCGTACTTACGAGGATTATCCAGGATGTCCTTTACCTTGGTGGTAAAGAGCGAGGAACAGGATTCGCTCCACAGGATGAATCCCGCGGCAAGAAGAAGCAACAGGGTTCGGACGCTGTTCCTGCGGTTGATCATCATCTCCTCCTTTTCCTTGACAGAAAAGTTTCTTTTTTGATTTTCCATATACGACTATTGAATGATACCGTAAATACATCCGGCATACAGGTCGGTGTCGATGTGATCGGTTACGATGTGTGACACAATCGGGTTCATAGCTCGCCTTGCTGCTCTGCCTTGCTGCATTTTTTAAGTTTGTTTCCACAGACAGGAATGTCTGTGTCACACTGCTTTGGGAGTGGCTTGACAATCACCGACGGCACACGTACAATGGCCCTGCAATCGGACGTTACACCCATAATGTCTCTTTTTTCGGAAGAGGATACAAACCATGATCAAAGCGGCATGTATAGAAATGTTATTTACGGAAGTTCCCTGGGAAAATCGAATGGAACTGGCCAGGAAAGCCGGTTTCGATTATGTTGAATTCTGGTCCTGGGACGATAAGAATCTGGCCCAAATCAAGGAACTGTGCGACATCCACCAGCTGAAGATATCCGGTTTTTCCGGCGACAAGGCCTACTCCCTGGTAAACAGGAAAGAAAAGAATGCCTACATCGATTTCATCGGCAAATCGATGGAAGCGGCCAGATATCTAAATTGCCGGAATCTGGTCATCCACTCGAATGCCCTCGGCGAGGGAGGCGCGGTCGTGAACTCCTACGATGACATTCCGCTGAACGTGAAGTTCATGAACATGCTGTTGACTTTACAGGAGCTGAAGCCGCTCGCCGAAAGTAACCGGATTGTCCTGGATTTGGAGGCATTGAATATTCATCTCGACCATGTCGGTAATGCCCTGGCCTACACCAGAGATTCCGCCATGCTGATCGAACTGGTGGACTCTCCTTATATAAAGATCCTCTACGACATCTATCATATGCAGATCAACGAGGGGAATCTGGTGGACACCGTGACAAAGAATATCGACAAGATCGGATACATCCATGTGGCCGATGTCCCGGGAAGACATGAGCCGGGAACCGGGGAAATCCATTTTGCGAATGTATTCCATGCCCTCCGATCGCTGCGCTATGACGGCGTGATCGGATTCGAACTATCCCCAAAAACCACATCGGAGGAGGCCGTCCGCTCTATTATGAGTCTTCCCTGACAAGGTTATCCCTGATTTTCATAGACTGGGAAAAAGGCGTATGCCGATCTGATAGACGGCGAATGAGAGAAGCCATGCGGCAGCCGTGGTATAGGCCACCAGAAAGATGGCCCATTTCCAATGGCCGGATTCACGCCTCACGGTGGCCACCACAGCCATACAGGGCATGTAGGTGAGGATGAAAATCAGGTAGGAAAGGCTTACCACCGGCGTAAAAATCTTCTCTCCCTTTTTCGGCCCGCTCTGGTAGGTCGCATGCTGCAGGCTCTCCGTCAAACCCTTTTTTTGTCCCGATTCGTGATAATGGGGCGCCTGCAACAGGACTCCCATGGTGCTGACCACTACCTCCTTAGCTGTTGCCCCGCTGATCAGACTGACTCCCATGCGCCAATCGAATCCGAGTGGACGGATGACCGGTTCGATCCATTTTCCGATGACAGCGATATAGGAGTTTTCCAGACGTCCTGTCGAATGGACCGTATCGCCTCCACGGGGAAAATACTCCAGAGCCCAGACCAGGATGACCGCAATCAGGATCATTCCGCTCATCTTGCGCAAATAGTGCTGCGCATTCCCCCACATGTGGCGGAGGACGACCTTGATGGTCGGCAGGCGATAAGGCGGCAGTTCCATGACAAAGGGTGCTTCCTTGCTGCGGAACAGGGTCTTCTTCAAAATCAGTGAGGCGGCTATGGCCATCAGCGTCCCGCCTAGATACAGACCGAACACCACCGTGCCTGCATAGCCGGGGAAAACGGCACCGGTAACCAGTATGTAGACAGGAAGACGGGCGCTGCAGGACATGAACGGATTAATCAGCATGGTGAGCAAGCGATCGTTGCGGTCTTTGAGGGTACGGGTGGCCATAATCGCCGGTACGTTGCAGCCGAAGCCCATCACCAGGGGGATGAACGACTGTCCGTGAAGCCCCATCTTGTGCATCAGTTTGTCCATGATGAAGGCCGCCCGGGCCATATACCCGGTATCTTCCATCACGGAAAGAAAGAAAAAAAGAATCAGTATATTGGGAAGAAAGACAATGACGCTGCCGACTCCGTGAATCAGACCGTTGACGAAGAAATCGTTGGCCAGACCCGGCGGAAGCCATTGTTCCACCATCGTAGCGATAAAGGCGACACCCATCTCGATGCCCCTTTTCGGAAACTCCCCCAGAGAAAAGGTGGTTTGAAACATCAACCACAGAAAACACAGGAAGACCGGAAAACCCCATAGTTTGCTGGTCAGGATCAGATCGATTTTTTCGCTGTAGGTCCTGCCGGATTTTACCTGCCTGGGATTTTCCGCGATGGTTTCCTTCAACGCTCCGGCAATAAAACCGTATTTCGCATCGGTCAGCAATCCGGACACATCCTCCTTGAAGATCGTCTCCAATCGATGGATCTCTTTCTGACTGAGCCTGAGCAGAGAATCGAACTGGTTCGTACTCTGTAACTGCTCCAGGGTGTTGGCGTCCTTCTCCAGTAATTTGATGGCCAGATATCGGGAGGAGATGCTGTCGGTCAGAGCCGTATCCTTGCGAATCGGTTCCTGCAGAACCCGTATCGAGCCTTCGAGTTCGGGACCGTAATTGATATGAACATGTCGCTCGGTCTTGTCCCGCCCTTCATAGATATCGATAATCCTGTCGAACAGTTCGGCAATACCCTTTCCCCTGGTGCTTACTGTGGGAACCATGGGGATGCCGATCAGCTGCCCCAGAGATTCGTAATCCAGCCGGCGGCCGGATTTGTCGAGTTCGTCATACATATTCAGGGCAATCACGATTCGAATATCCATGTCGATCAGCTGCGTGGTCAAATACAGATTACGCTCCAGGTTGGCCGCATCCACGACATTGACGACTATGTCCGGCGAATTCTCGAAGATATACCGGCGTACGAAAAGTTCTTCCGGAGAATAGGGCGACAGAGAGTAAGTGCCCGGAAGATCGGTAATCTGGAAACGGTAACCTCCCTGTTCGTATTCGGCTGTTTTGGAATCGACGGTTACACCACTGAAATTGCCGACCCGTTCCCTCGATCCGGAGGCATAATTGAAGAGGGTGGTTTTTCCACAGTTCGGATTGCCGACCAGGGCGATTTCGATCGTCTTCCCTTTCTCTTCGATCGCGGCACGCGGGACTTCCGGCGGCAGAGTCCCATGATAGCCGGAAGTGCCCTTGGGCCAGGGGCTTTGCAGATCGTAGTCCGCTTCCGCCCAGACCTCTATCTGCCGCGCCTCACTGCGGCGCAAAGAGACGTTGTACCCCAGGATCTTGTACTCGATCGGGTCCTGCAAGGGAGCGGCCTTGATGACCGTTACCTCTTTGCCTTTCACGAACCCCATCTCCGCCAGACGCCTGCGGAAAGCTCCACGTCCCCGAATCTTGGTGATGATTCCGGATTGACCCTCTTCCAACTCCAGCAATGTCGACAAATATGACTCCCTCAAGAACAGCACCGACATAAAAGCGCACCGGGCGACCGCAAGGGTCGCCCCCGCTCATAACGAACCTCGAAAGAGGATATTACCATGCCGGTGACCCGGTAAAAATCCCGAACGTTACATATGTTTCTTTATTATTACATTTATATTTACATTGACATTTACATTTGCCGGTGGTAATCTTAGAAAGAACGAAGAAATCCTGGAGCAAGAAGAAACCATGCTGCCGTCATTGACCGAAAAACAAAGAGCGTACCTGGAGTTTCTCCGGCATCACATCCGTGAAAACGGTGATGCGCCCAGCCTGCGGGAGACCGCCAGGAAACTGGGTGTGAGCCATGCCGCCGTCGTTTCCCTGCTCAAAGCCCTGCAGGAAAAGGGATACCTGCAGCGGGAGGGCCGCTACAGCCGGAAGATCTTCCTGCTCAATCGCGCCCACGAACCGGCCGGAGAGCAGCGATGGCGGGAAGTGCCCATTCTGGGAAAGATCGCTGCCGGTCTGCCCTTTTATGCCCAGCAGGAATGGGGCGGGGCCCTGGTAGTGGATGGAGAATATTTCAAGGGGCAAAATCTGTTCGCCTTGCGGGTACAGGGCGATTCCATGACGAATGCGGGTATCCTGAACGGGGACCTGGCCCTCTGCGAACCGCGGCAATATGCCCGGAACGGAGAAATCGTGGCCGCGCTGGTACATGGCGAAGAGGCAACCGTCAAGCAGTTTTTCCGCCATAAGGACCATCTGGAACTCCGTCCAGCCAATGAACGTTATCAACCCATGCATTACCGTTTCGATGAAGTACTGATCCAGGGCAAGGTCATCGGACTAGTCCGGGGTCCGGAATATTTTGCCCGGCTGTAGATTCAGCAGAAACCATGTGTATTTACGACCATGCCTTTATCATCGATTTCACCTGCCGCCGCTGTCGCCGGGCGGATCTATGTCGGAACCGGAGGATATGCCTACGCCGAGTGGAGGGAGACCGGGTTTTATCCCCCGGACATGCCGGCGGAAAAGATGCTGTCGTTTTATGCCCGGCGATTTCCGATTACCGAATTGAATTCCACCTGGTATCAGATGCCGCAGCCGGAGATGATGGAAGCCCTCATCGAACAGACCCCCGCGGGATTCCTGTTCGCCGTCAAAGGACACAACAGCCTCATCCAGCCACCGGATGGGAAGACGATTTCCTCCCTGACCGCCGCCTTTCGCTATGGCCTGGCGCCGTTGATACAGGCCAGGCGGCTGGCGGCGGTCCTTTTGCCGTTTCCGGGTATCTTTGACCGGACACTTTCCCACCGGCGGCAATTGACTTCACTGCTGGGCCATTTAAGCGAATTGCCTTTGGCCGTCGAACTCCGGCATCCTTCCTGGGCCGTCGACAAGGTGTTTTCCGAAATGGAAAAGCGACGGGTGACCCTGGTGATCCCCGATCCGCCCGACAATGGACAAACGCGAATTTTCCCAACGCATGCAGCCGGTCATCGGGATTTCTTTTATGTGCGTTTTCACGGACGTGAAGGCGATCGACGTCCCAAAAACGGCACCCTGGCGGCCGTGCAGGAATACGGTCGGCAGGAACTGGAGGAATGGACCGAGAAACGCCTGGCGGAAATGATCCGTTACGCCCGCCGGGGATTCGTCTTTTTTACCAATCACCTGCACGGCCAGGCCGTCAGGAATGCCGCCGATATGGCGTATCTTGCCAGCCGCTATGGATTGGATGTGGAAAAGACATAACAACCGGGCCATCGTCCATCTGAACATCGCCGACTTCGCCGTGGCCGTCGAGCGTGTCATCGACTCCCGCTTGAAAGCGCGGCCGGTGATCGTTGCCGTACCCGGGCAAAACCGGGCGGCCGTGTACGATATCAGCGAGGAGGCCTTTCAAGCCGGCGTGCAAAAGGGCATGGCCATCCCCCGGGCCATGCGTATCTGTCCGGGAGCCGTTGTCATCCCTCCGCATTTTCATCACTACGAACGGGCCATGGGTGCCTTTTTGAAACACACCCAACCTTATTCGCCGTTGATCGAAGCCGAAGAAGCCAATGGGCATGTCTTTCTGGATCTGACCGGAACCGGCCGGCTGTTCGGCCCGGCAGCCGACATTGCCTGGCGTATTCGCAAGGAGGTCCGCAGCGATCTGGGATTCGATCCCATATGGTCGCTGGCCCCCAACAAGCTTCTGGCCAAGGTGGCCAGCCGCATCGTGAAACCGACCGGCGAATATATCGTCCGGGAAGGAGAGGGGGAGGATTTTTTGAAGCCGCTGCCGATACAGCTGCTGCCCGGCTGGGAACGCGAAGACCGGCGGGTCCTGCAGGATTTCCACATCACCCACACCGGCCAGATGGGCCTCTGGACCCCGGAACAATGGCAAGTCGCCTTCGGCAAGCGGGGCCTCTGCCTGCAACGCATGATACGCGGCGAAGACCCTACACCGGTCCGGCCGTTCGGGCAAAAGGAAGACAGCATCCAATCCGAATACCCTTTCGGCGACGATACCAACGATCGGGAACAGGTGGAATCGGTGCTCTTCCGTCTGGTGGAAAAAATCGGGTTCGAGCTTCGCCGCCGGCAACGTATTGCCCGGCAAATGGCCATACGGCTGGACTATTCGGACGGGGTGCGCATCTTCCGTCAGAAGAATGACGCCCAGGGCACCGCCAACGACTTCAAGCTTTTCTCCTGGGCCCGGGCGATGCTCGATCTGGCATGGACCCGACGTATACGCATCCGTGCCATGAGGCTGTCCTGCCACCGTCTGGCCTTTCCTTCGGCGCAGCTGTCGCTCTTTGCGGAGATGGGACAGGAGGAAGAGCAGTGCAACCAACTGATGGTGACCATCGATCATCTCCGCAGGCGCTTCGGGAAAGGCATTCTTCAGTATGGCGCCGGAGCCCTGCAACCGACCGGATGACATATTCCAAAGGAAACCTCCTGGCCGGTATTGCCTGCCGGGTTCCTGACACTCACTCCTCCGGGGTAAAGAAATGGATCAGAACTAAATGGTTCCGTTGATTGCACGATCGCATTTTTCTCTCCTGCGAGGGACGGCATCCGTCGCGGATCTCTGTCGAGCCGCTGTCGAGCGCGGTTTCCAGCGGATCGCCCTGACGGACACGGACAACTTGTACGGTCTTTGGGAATACCTGCGCTACTGCCGGCGGAACGGTATGAAACCGATCATCGGCGCAGAGATTACCGATCCGGTCGATCGATCATCCCGGGCGGTCTGCCTGACCCTCAATACCCAAGGGTTTCGCAACCTGTGCCGCCTGTTGAGCCGACGGCATCTGGACCAAGGCTTCCGTCTGAGCACCGCCCTTCCCGGACTTGACGAAGGGTTGATCGTGCTGACTTCCAGCGAAGTCCTTCTGCAAGGATGGGCCGGCCTGGGGCTCCGGGTGACGGCGGCCTTGCCGATCAGGCCTTCCGGCCGTGCCTATGCGTTACGGCAGTCGGCTATACGCATGGGACTTCCCTACACGATCGTACCGGACAGTTTTTTCCTCGCACCGGAGGATTACGAACGACACCGTCTTCTTCGGGCCATCGCCGGCAATACAACCCTGTCGCATCTTGCACCGCACGAGACCGCTCCGGCGGAGGCATGGCTGGCTTCGTCCGAGGAATATCGCCGCCGTTTCGAGATATGGCCGGAGGCGTGGGATCGGTCCGACGAGATCGCCGATCGGCTTTCCTGGGACGGTCCGGATGGCGCCATCGTGATGCCACCATGGTCCTGCCCGGACGGCCTCCCGGCGGATGAACTTTTACGCCGGAAATCCTGGGAAGGGGCTCAGGCTCGTTACGGAATACCAGTACCCGCGACGGTCAGGCAACGCCTGGATTACGAACTGGGGGTTATCGCCGGCAAGAACTTCTCCTCCTATTTCCTGGTCGTGCAGGACATCGTCCGCCGCAGCCCCCGCATTTGCGGACGTGGATCGGGGGCGGCTTCCCTGGTAGCCTATTGCCTGGGAATCACCAATGTATGCCCTCTGAAATTCCATCTCTATTTCGAACGGTTTCTCAATCCGGGCAGAAAGGATCCGCCCGACATCGATGTCGATTTTGCCTGGGACGAGAGAGACGCGGTCCTCTCCTCGGTCCTCGATCAGTATCGGGGACGTTCGGCCATGGTCTGCAACCACGTGCTTTTCCAGGGGAGGATGGCCTTGCGGGAGATCGCCAAGGTCTTCGGCCTTCCGGATTTCGAGATCAAGCAGTTCATCAAAGAACTGCCATGGCTTCATCACCCCTGGGGAGAAGAAGCCGAGACGGAAACGGTCCACGAACCGTTCCCGGCAAACATTCCCCTGGATTATCCGGCTCCCTGGCCGCAAATCCTGAAAATGACCGTCGGTCTTCTTAAAACGCCCCGCTACCTTTCGGTGCACCCTGGGGGAATGATCATCACCCCGGGACCGATCGAGGATTTTGCTCCGCTGGAGATGGCCCCGAAAGGAATCCCCATCATTCAATGGGAAAAGGACGGTGCGGAGGAATCGGGTCTCGTCAAGATCGATCTGCTGGGAAACCGTTCCCTCGGCGTAATTCGCGATGCCATCGCCGCAGTGCGATCCAACCGGCAGATCTTTGAAGATGCCCGTTGGGAGCCGGAAGACGACCCGCAAACTCAAACCCTGGTCGCCAGGGGTGACACCATGGGATGTTTCTATATCGAGTCGCCGGCAACGCGGCTGCTGCAACGCAAAGCGGCCGTCGGCGATTATGAGCATCTGGTGATACATTCCAGCATCATACGGCCGGCCGCCAATCCCTATATCCAGGAATACCTGCGAAGGCTGAAGGGGGGCGACTGGCAGCCGATCCATCCTCTGCTTCGCCATGTGCTGGACGAAACCTTCGGCATCATGGTCTACCAGGAGGACGTTTCCAAATCGGCGGTGGCCATCGCCGGTTTTTCCGAAGTGGAAGCCGACGGACTGCGCAAGATCCTGTCCAAAAAGGACAAGGAATTCGCTTTGAAGGATCACTTTCTTCGTTTTCAACAGGGGGCGCGCCGGCGGGGAGTGACGGACGAACAGATTCTGGCCGTCTGGAAAATGATCCTGAGCTTCAGCGGCTATTCCTTCTGTAAATCCCATTCGGCCAGTTATGCCCGGGTCTCGTTCCAGGCCGCTTTTTTGAAGACTCACTTTCCGGCGGAATTCATGGCCGCGGTAATTTCCAATCAGGGTGGTTTCTACAACACCTTCGCTTATGTCTCGGAGGCGCGCCGATTGGGCTTGGGCATACTCCCCCCGGACGTCAATCAGAGCGCCATCGCGTGGACCGGCCGCGAACGGAGCGTTCGCGTCGGATGGCTGTCGGTGAAGGATCTTTCTGCGGAAACGCAAAAACGGATCCTTTGCGCCCGTACCGAAGACGGCCCCTATACCGGTTTTGAGAATTTTCTGGATCGAGTGCGGCCCGAGGAGGACGAGACCCGGGCGCTGATCGACGCCGGCGCTTTCGCCGCCATCTCCGCCGGAACCGAAGCCGCGGAACTTCTCTGGCGACTGGCCCAGCGAAAAAGAAGGCGGGAGCGAGGGGGACACGCCAGACTCTTCGATTCCTTGGAGGAAACTCCGTCTCCGTCGTTCCCGCCGGAACCGGAGATTTCCAGGCTGCGCCGGCAATTCGCCGCATTGGGATTTCTGGTCGACCGGCATCCCATGCACCTGTATCGAAATCTGCTCTCCGGACGCAGACGCACCATGGCTTCCGACTTGTTCCGGTTCATAGGACGCCGCATCTCCACAGCCGGCTGGCTGATCACGGGAAAAACGGTATTTACCTGTACTCAGGAGCTGATGCAGTTCCTGACCTTCGAAGATGAATCCGGCCTGATTGAAACCGTTTTTTTTCCCGAGGCTTATCGCCGGTTCTGCCGGACGATCGATTGGGGGAGGCCCTACTACCTTTCCGGATTGATCGAGGAGAATTACGGCGCAGTTACCCTGACCGTCGATCGTGCCGAACTTCTTCCTCGTCTCCCCGCCGGTTCCAAAACGGGAAACTTTTCTCCGATCGAGGATAGAGGCTGTATCCCGCGATAACCTGAAGGGTCCCATCCAGAATTTCGATCCGGAGGCATGTCGGCAGAGGAGAATTCCTTAGGGAGTGTTTTCCCTTTTCAGGCTTGGGAAATAGAGTTTTGTTTCTCGCCCGGAAATAAGGAGATCGGTACTGAGAAGAAAAAGGGCGACGGATCGGACGGAATCGTTCAACCGGTCCTTGAGGAAGGATTCCGCCTGGGATCCTGGGATCAGGAGAATGGGAAAGAGATCTACATCCAGGTAAGGATTCGTATAGTAGCCTGCCGGTCCGTCCTGACAGCCCGCGATTCCATAGCCTCCGCACCATGCATCTCCCGTGCCTTCATGCCAGTCCTGGGAGAACGTAGATGCCTTCACCGTCTGCCGGGTCTTGCGGATGGCCTCCTGATAATAATAAGTGGCAGGGTCGGATAAGGGAACAATCTCCCCGGTAAGGCCGGACATCAGCCATACGGAAATATCGTCTTTTGTCCAGGCCGCAATTTCCAGGTTGTCGATAAACCTCTGCGGAGGGCTGTAGTGGGGGATATTGTAGGCATGAGCCGGAACATTCATGTCTTCGAGCAGATGGATACAATAGCCCAGAGATTTTGCCGCCTCTTCCCCACGACCTCCGGCGGCATAGGCATTCAGAAACTGGCCAAACAGTATTCCGATGTCCCCATGGTTTCGATACAGGTTATCCCCGTGGGCTTGGGTATCGTTTTCCAGGCCGGTCGTAAATCCGGAAATCACCTCTTTATGTACATGTAGAAAATTACTGGAAAGCCGGGATTCCACCAGGGCGTATGCCCGATCGGTCAACTGACGATGTATCGTTTTCGCCTGTCTATCGGAAGGCCAGGCATGGCCTGGGAAAACAAGGGAAAACAAAATGATCGCCCAAAGCGAAAGGACAAAGAACCGTCGGGAACATATCTGCATCGAGTACTTCGACCAGCGAAATATGAAGGCTCTTCTTTGCCCCATGCCATCCCCCCCTTCTTGCCCACGAATCTACCCTACGGGAATCGATCGATCCTTGACGGTTTTTGCAGGATATCTTCTTTGACGAAGTCGCAAAAAACATACTATAGAAAAATGCATCAGATGTTGTAGGGGCACGGCACGCCGTGCTCCAAGGGAGCCCCCATCCTACGGTCGCCAGGGCACGGCACGCCGTGCCCCTACTCATAATTCTTTGCAGTCAGTTGAGAAACGCCTGAAAATGATATTTTTTGCGACATCGTCTTGTTTTACCGCGGCAAGTCGCAGCATCACTCCCTGGATACATTTTTTCCGCTTTTCTTTGCCGGCTTTTTTTCCTTGGATCTCAAGGATGGTGGAGGAACCGGCTCCTGCGGTTTTTCCGTCAACTTGATTCTACCGGCTTTCTCCATGGCCTGGAAGTAAACAAGAAGATCTTCCAGGGGAAGCGGTTCGAACTCTCCCGAGAGAAAGTCCCGAATCTCCATGGCCGTTTTTCTGCCTTTGATCAGTTCATTCAGTTCCGACCGCATATGCGAGGGGATTTTTTTCAGGGCCTCGGACAACTCGGAAGATCCTTCCTCCCGCATTCCCCGCATCCCGCCGAAGTCTCCCTGTCCGCCGACACGTTCTACCATCGTCCGGCTCGCTTTTTTTTCCGTTTCCGTCAGAAGCGGTTCGATCGTTGCCGCCTGCAGTATGCCGGCTTTCAGCTGATACAAAGCCCGGACTTCATTCTTCAGCAATTCTCCCCGTTGACCGATCATAGACGTCAGGGAACTCAGCTTTTTCTCCCCTTCCGTAGGTTGTTCAAACAGGATAGACGATGACAGAACCACCGCCTTTTCTATCTCCGTTTGGTGGCCAACGGCATTTAAGGCTTCCTTATAGGATTGGAGAAGCTGAGAGGCGTCCTCCGTATCGGTCAGGTAGGCCAATCCCTTCCTTTGCGCTTCTCCCATGCGTTCGCCAGACCTGGCCAACGACTCGGCGGCCAGGCGTACGGCAAGGACGTTGTCCGCTGAGGTCAAGGTTGAAAGCACGCTCAGACCGACGACTGCCGCGCGCTTGAACTGAGTAGAGTCCAGAATATTCGGCAGATCATGCGAGGAATGGTAATAAGGATCGCGCCAGGTGATGAACATCAGTGCCGGTATGCCCTGTCCAATAAACATGGCATGATCGCTGGCCCCGTAGTATTTTTCCACCTTGATGTAGAAGGGATCCCGGCTGCCGTTGGGAGAAACGACCGGAAGGGTAAATCCGTAATTACCGCTCCGATAGCGCACCCGCTCCCGATTGAGCTCCGCGATCAGCTCCAGAAAATGCTGTCCCAGATCGTTTAAAAATGTGGGCATGGTATCCGGAGTACGGTGCATCATCCAGTAACTACCGTTGGCCGCCAGCCTCAATCCTTCCATATCAAAATTCAGATCGGCGATCAGTTTTTGTTTGATCTCCTCGTTTTTCCGCAACCAGGCATTGGTTCCGGAAATTTCTGGAACCCAGAGAAAATGGATCGTACGTTTAGGTCGGGGCAACTTCCCTTCCGCCACCAGCCTTATCAGAGTGCGTCCCATTTCCAGACTAAGGGCGCAACCGGATGCATCATCGTTGGCTCCCTGCTTGAGATAGCCTTCAAAGAGGTGTGCAGAAACGGCGATCTCCTGGTTGGAACTCCCATCCCCTGGTATAACGGCATGGACCAATTCCAGCTCTCCCGTCACCGATCCCGATTGGATGATGGAACGAAGCTGCAGCTTTTCCCCTGTGGACATGCGGGCCGCCAGCTGCCTGCCCATCTGAGGTGATACGGACCAGGCAAATCCCGGTTTTTTGTCCTTGGGCGCCATGGAAGAAATCCCCTGGAAACCGACCTGAGTGCTATCCTCTTCCGGATGGATGGGGTTGTAGCTGATGATCCCAACTGCGCCTCGCTCAAATACAGCCAACCGTTGCATGGAATAGGTGGATGCCGATCCCAGTACAATTTTGCCGGCGACCTCCTTCCCCTGGTAGTCTGCTGCCTTCCCGCCGTTACCGACATCAATCAATTCAGCCGTTACGGTTCCGCTCTCGCTTCCGGATGCCAGGAAGGCGGCCACGTCATAGATATCGCAAAGTTTCTGCGGCCGATCTCCCTCGATCCAGAGTTCTCCCCGATCGGCAAACCAGGTAGGGCGACTTTCCGGGTATGACAGGATTTCCACATTTTGAAAACCGAAGTCCTTTGCGTAACGCGCAACCGTTGAACTTTCGCGAAAGTGGTTTTCGAATTCCGCTCGGGGGCGGACACGGACGTACGGGACCATTTCCTGTACAAGCTGCAAGGCCCTTTCACCCGAGGTTTCGTTGATGATGGCGTTCAGTCGATCCCAACCGATGATGGAACGATCCTCCTTCTCCTGCCCCTTAATCGTCAAGGCACTCCAAAACAGTAAAAACAACAAACCACCCAGAATATTCCTTCTACAGCCCATAAACCATCTCCTCTTGTGAGAACACTTCTTTTGCACAGCGCGAATCTTCAACGAAATCTTGGACACAGACGAAACATCAGGAAATTGGCCTTTCATGTCTGGTTCTTTCCCGCTTCACCGATTCATTCCGATGGCCGGAGGAATCAGGAAAGTACCTGCAAGGCGATATCCGCTCTCCCGAACGGTGCAGATACCTGATATCCAGCCACCCGGTCGGCAATAGCGCAACATATCTCTCGTGCGATTTCGATGCCTCTCTCGATTCCCTCTTCCTTGGTCCGGCACCGACCCATTCTCTCGATAATCGAATCGGTAACCTCCACCCCGGGCACCTCGTTTTTCAGAAATTCCGCATTTTTCAGACTGGTGAGCGGCCAGACTCCGGCGATGATGGGTATCTTCTTCTCATAACTTTCCGCCGTATCCAGGAAGCGCAGGAGGGCATCCACATCAAAGATCGGCTGGGTGATGGCGAATTGGGCACCGGCTTCTATCTTGGAATAATAACGTTCTATCTCCCGCTTTTTATCGACAGCACAGGGATTGACCCCTACTCCGATAAATATCCCTGTGGGAGGGACGATCGGGGCACCGCCAATGTCCCTTCCCCGGTTGAGGTTGGCGGCTACCCGGGTCAGTCCGATGGAGTCGACATCGAAAACCCCGGTAGCATCGGGATAATCCCCCATTTTAGGCGGATCTCCGGTAATGATGAGAAAATTGACCAGTCCGGCAGCAAAACCTCCCAGCAGATCCGATTGCATACCGATCAAGTTTCTATCGCGACAGCAATAATGAAGAATGGGTTCGATACCAATGCGATCCCGTATGGCCAGCGCAGCGATCATGGGAGAGATGCGGGAACTGGCCCGGGGACCGTCCGGAATATTGATGGCGTCGACGCCGGCGAGATGGCATTCCCTTGCTTTTTCCAGGAGCCGGCTTATGTCGGATGACTTGGGTGGCAGCAGTTCTATGGAGGTCACTTTATGTCCGGCGAGCAGACGGGCGGAAAACCGCGAGCGCTTCTGGGGAGGGATCTCAACCACAGTCTCCGATTCCTCATCCGGCGTATAACTTTTAATTTCGATGTGTCGTTTGACACCGCTGAGCGATTTTATCGCTTTGGCGGCCATACGAATGTGTTCCGGTGTGGTTCCGCAACAACCTCCCACCGCCCGGGTACCCATTTCGATATACCTTTTACAATATTCGGTGAAATACTCCGGACTGCTGAGATAAAGAGTCCTACCTTCGATCTGCCTCGGTAATCCGGCATTGGGCATGATCGAGAAAGGCTTCTTTGTGAGCGGCATCGCTCTCTCCAGAGCATCAAAGGAGGCACTGAGCCCGACGCCGCAATTGATGCCGATACCCTGGACATTGGGATCTTGGTTTAGGGCACAAACCATCTGCTCCACCGAGGTGCCATGTGCCGTTTCCCCCTTTTCATTCACTGTGAAGGAGGCGAACACCGGTGTATCCTGATCCGATGCCGCCCGAGCGGCCAGCTGCAGCTCTCTCAAATCATGAAAGGTTTCCAGCATCAACAGATCGACTCCCTCGGCGCAGAGGACCCGGATCTGTTCCTGAAACGCGGAGAAAAGTTCTTTCTCGTTTCCTGCTGTCAGGATTTGCCCCGGACGAAGACATGGCCCTACGGAACCGGCCACAAACAGGCCGTCGCCGGCAGCCTGACGGGCCAGTTGCACGGCCGCGCGGTTGATGGATCCCATCTTTTCCGCCAATCCGAAGGCCTTGAGCTTGATGCGATTGGCGCCAAAGCTATTCGTTTCCAGGACATCAGCTCCGGCTTCGACATATTCCCGATGAATACCGAGGATCAGTTTTTCCTGACTCAGGCAAAGTTCATCGTAACACGCATTGAGGAAGACCCCTTTGCCATAGATCATGGTGCCCATTGCCCCGTCAAAGACGAGGGGCGATTGCATCATGCGTTCCAGAATATTTCTTTGTGTACCCTGCTGCATTCCATGTACCCTTTCGTTTTGTCATGTGATTGTATCATCAAGCCGCCGGCTCCGGTCAAACATATCCCGGCAACAGTCAATCACCTTTGGGAATTGGAAAGTCGGAAGCCATCGGGCAGCCGGTGGTCTTCCTCTCTTGTGATGCAGCGAAATTCATGACCGGTACGGATCAAGTAATCAACGGAGGGACCGTTGAGTTTGTTTGTCGGGGAGAGGTCGTCGTTCCCAGTTATTTTACCGGGGCATCACTTCGGATCCTGTCGTTTATCTTCGGCGGATTGGAAAACTACATTGAGGGTGAGGTTGGTATCCACCGTTTCTGCATGTTGAGTGGCAGGCAGAAATTTCCAACTGTTTTTTACGGTCGCCACAGCCCGTTCGTCCAGACCGTACTCCGCTCCTTTTATCACCTTTACATCGGAAATATCACCACTTTTACTCAGAGAAACGTTCAGTTTCACCTGAGCCGATTGGATACCGGCTTTCCGCGCTTCCTCGGTCAATAAAGGATTCGTTTTCTTTATGATTCTTGGAGGATTGATCTCTTCCGGGCCGAGGATTCTTGTAACGGCGATTTCCAGTTCATCCTGTTCTCCCGTCGGATAGGTCAACTGTCCTCGCGGTTTGATGTTGATTCGTTGGAGAATCTCTGGACCATCCTTTAGCGAAAGGTCGGCCCCCTCGATACGCGCGGCCAGTTCCTCCATTTCGCTTGACTCGGATTTTCTCATGGCCAGACGTTTGCCCCCCATGATCAGGTAGACCTGACGGATATCGGCAGGCAGTGGAAACGCACCCAGAACATCGACGGCGATATAGGTCCATGGCTGGAGGAGCATCGAACCCAGATATGTCTCTTCCTCCCGAGTCGCTTTTCCCTCCTTCATCACCTGTCCGATGGCTATTGCGCCTGATGTATCCACCATCCACAGGTTCTGCGCATTGAAAACCACGACATAATGGGAAAGATTAAAATAGTTCAGAACTGCCTGATTCCTGTCGATAAACTCGAGAGTCACCAGAGAACGGCTGTCGGCATATGAAAAGGCAACCGTCGCCGCCCTGATATCCAGGACAGCCGACAGCAGAAGCGGCCACAAGAGAATCGCCCGTTTCTTATGAATGTTTCCAAGCGTATGCATAAGCAAAACTCTTTCCCTCATTCTAGATATAATAATGGCCTTCCAGGATCATCTCCGATTCGCCTGTCAATAGGATGGTACCATCGGGAGGATGCCATTCCACAATCATCTTGCCGGCACGATTCTCTACCACTGCTCTTGCCGCAGTCGTTCCGCGGGCAATGGATACAACGGCTGCGGCACAACTGCCGCTGCCCGAAGCCAAGGTCGCACCCACACCTCTCTCCCAGAAATAGGCGATCAACTTTTCGTTGGATTCCAACCGGACCCATTCTACATTGGTACGATCGGGGAACAGTCGATTTTCGGAGATTCGTTTGGACCAGATCTCCCAGTCTGCCGGCAATTCGCCATCCAGGAACAGGACGCAGTGCGGATTACCGATGGAAACCGGATAAATCTGAAAGACACGCCCCTCGATTGTCAAGGAACGATTTTGTATTTCGGAAAGAGAGGACAAGGAATTGTCCGGAACCGTAGGGAGGGTGAAAAGCGGTATTCCCATGTCGGCTTGAAAAATATACCGGTTATCCTTTCTGTCGAGAAGCTGCAGAATTTTCACCCCGGATTTTGTCCGAAAGATCCATCTTCCATCCAGCCCCGGATATTGATGGCATAAACAGGTAGCTGCACAGCGCAGGCCGTTCCCAGACACTTCCGCTTCCCCTCCATCCGGATTGAAGATTCTCGCCTGCCATTCCCCTGATTCCTGGGATACGGATTGGTACAGAAAGACAATCCCATCGGACCCGATCCCAAAGTGACGATTGCATATGGCCTGGGCAAGAGATTTCAAACCGCTATCCGAAATAAATTCCCCATCCATGATATTTACCAGGTAATCGTTACCCTGGGCATGCGCTTTAAAGACTCTCATGATTCGATATCTCCGCTTGGAATATCCTGCAAACCGGCCAACTCCATGACATATTCCTTCCCCCCGTCATTGGCCCATGGATCCAGTTGATCGGGTTCCTTCAGCTGACGTCCGCGCATTCGGGAAACCGCCAGAAAACCACAACGGAGATCGGAAAGCGCTGACATGTCGCTCCACAGCTTCTCAAATTGTACGACCGGGAAGATATCTTCCTGGCCATGTCCCCAGCGACGCTTGACATCCTTGATGGTTACATAGGTAGGCATCCGGTTGGCCAACCTCCTTATGGCTGAAGCGATCTTCTCTTCCGGGCCATTCAAATCCATGCGACTTAACCCAAAGACCGCGAGCAGAGGATCGATCTGGATCCAGGTCGTCATGGTATTGTAATACCTCAAATGTAACTCGTCCTCTTCCCGCGGTTGAGCCAGACCTTCCAGCAGGCGAACATGCCCGTTGACCACGGCAAGACCTCCACCGTGATCCTCAATGCGTCTTGGAGTCACCTCGAAGGTTAAAACGTTGCCGGAGGAGAGGTGAACGCCCAATGCTTCTGCGTCCAGATTGGCTCCCAATGTATCGACATTATGAAGCATCAAAGTCTCGACGGCCGGATTTTCCTGTAACAGACGGGCTAAAATCCCATTGCGAAACATGTTGGGGACTTCATACCAGTGCCCGGGAGGATTGAACCGCTGAAGAGGAATATTATCGACATAATCGCTCCCCTCCCCTTTGGCCCTCGCCCAATCCATGAGGGCATGATGTGTAGCCTCGCGCACTTTCTGTTTCTGTTCGTCCAGTGTTTCCTGTGGCATCTCTTCCCATAAAAAGGCCAGATCTCGTACCGTGGGTATCATTCTCTGCCCGATGGATTTTCCCGAGGAGAGAAAAAGCGGCCCCGGGTATGTGTAACATCCACTCTGGAATAGATACTTCTCAATAGGCTGATGGGTCAGAAAACTTGTGGATATGATGTGAGGAATTTTCTTTTCGTAACGCTCTGCTGTCGTGGCCGATTTTCTCAGGTGAATCTCCAGAAAATTGCGATGTCTTCCTTGAAGTTTCACAAACGGATTCAGAGCCTTGACCACCCCGGCGCCAGAGGTCCATCTTGTCCCTATGCCGCCGGCCAAGGTCATGACCGCAACCCTGCCCTGGCGCAGTGCTTCCTCTCCTCTCTGAATCATTCCGGTATCTTCCTGGAGGTGGCAGATCTTATCGTCAGGCACATCGGTGATTTGCGTATCTACGGAAAGGCGATTGTGGGCCAGTCCGATTTTTCGGGCACGAATATCCTGTCGATACTGTTCTTGTTGCGCAGCATCGTATCCGTTCTCCCGTTTCATTCTTTCCGCTTCTTCATCCCAGGATTGGCGCAGGGCGTCCTCTGTCCGCTCCCTGCCACGCACCAGACTCTGCACCAGAATCTGAAGCAGCCTCTGGTTCTCCTGCAGCTGAGTGGAAACACGAGTGAATTTTTCAATCTCCAGGATCCTCAGCGTAGAGGCTTCCTGAGTGAAGGAGGGCATGAGTTGAGGGATCTGCAGTCCATAGTAAGAAGCCGGCAGGAATGCGGCATCTTCCTTTACCAGACGGGCGATCGTCCCTTCTTCATTCACTCTGAAATCGTAAACCACCGGCTCCATGGCAAAGGGCAACGCATCTTCCAGCTCACATTTAGCCCGATGCATGATCTCCAGTATTTCATTCCGGAAAGCGGAACTGCGCCGGGGATCGACAAACATGGCCATCCCGCCTCCGGACATACCGCCAAGCATGAGAAAGCCCCAGAAATCATCTCCCAGTCTTTGTTTTGCCCGCTCGATGATCGTTTCCGTAAAACGATTGGTGACCCAAGGGATGATTTGGACCAGAGGGCCATGGAAATTTTCCGTCACGGCCGAGGCAAGGCTGCGGATGTCGCCGCTTTTCAAGGTCTGTAGAATCCGGTCAAAGATGCCGCGCATATAAAGGCGTGCGTTCCATTCCACAGCGCCGCGGGAGAGATATTTTTCCGTCACCATCTCCAGGATCGGCCCGACATTTTGTGCGATACCTCCATGAATGACTACCAGTGAATCGGCCAGATATCGATGAATCTCGGGATGGAGATCGTTTTCACCCAATAATCGGTGATGAGGTAACAGGCAACCGCGACTGATACCGAACTCCGCATCTCCTTCTCTTGCCGGCACACCATGAATCACCTTGAATCCCGGCCATACCCCGCCGGAATCCTGCCATCCTCCACCGGAACCTCCCAGCCACTCGCCAAGAATCGCCCGAGATGCCACCAATCGTCTCTCCTCTTCCCGATGAATGCCTTCCAGCGATCTGGTTTGTCCGGTGGCTCTCATCAAGACACTGATGATACAGGCCAACAAATTGGTAGAAACGGCCAGGCGGGAACCTTTGGGAATATCATGGACACGGGTAATCAGTTCCAATCCCATTCCCGGACTCACAATCTGAGAAAGAACCAGGGCCAGGCTTTGATTGCTGCCTTCAAACGAGGGAGGAACGACTCCGGAGGCTATCACTCCTGCTTTCAGCAATCCCAGATAGTCATTGCCAAAATTAAACAGGTCGCGCAGATCGGAGATGTCCTTGGTACAATGCAAATCCACACTGGTAAGGCGAAGGACCGGCTCGGGAATGATCCGTACGAATGCCTCAATCGGCGGCTTTGTTTCTTTGTCACGTCCATACATTCCCAGGTCCACAGATAGATTCAAGACCCGTGCGCCCTCGGGGAAGTCCATGCCCAGAAAAAAGATGTCAGACCAACCGCTGTGACTGAGGTCCAGTCGTACCGGCGTCACCTCTTTCAGCATCGGATAAAAAATATCGTTCTCTTTTTTCTGTAGCAATTCCGATCGTATGCGTACCGGATGATCGAAGGCATTGCCGACGCGAAACATCCACTGATTTCCCCGGCTGGAGCGCACACTTTTTCTCACCTGGTCCGTCAGGGTTTGAAAAGCCAGGTGATGGTAGCCTTCCGCCAGGGCACTGACACCGGTGGCGTGGAGTCCCGAGAATCTCATCTGCGCGCGAAAACATGCGATCGCTTCTTCGAAACGTCTCTCCAGAAGAGCGGTGTAACCTTCATAGGGTATGATTCCCGAAGACGGAATGGTACGAGATTCCATTAGCACGAAGCGATAGGCGAAGTATAGAAAAAGAGTAGCGCGCACCCGATGGTATAAATTCGTAGAATTCTGCCGGAAACGCTCCATCTCTTCGAGATAGGTACAAAGTTCCGGCATCGATAAACCGGCATATAAACTGGCAAAGGACCGGTCGCGGACCTCGGGATCCGCATCGATGATGGTGCGAAGAAAGGGATTGTCGCCCATCACAGATTTTTATCCCCATAAAGTCGTTGATTCGATTCGGCCAGCGATTCCAGCATCATACTGAGAAACTCGTCCCTTTGCTGACCAGCCAAGCCCATGGCGATTTGCGCATGAGCCGAACCGAAACGTTCTCCCAGATCGTAGCGGGTCCCGGCCACCTCCATGGCCAGAAATCTTTCTCTTACAGCCAGGATCTGCAGGGATGGTGTCAGCGGCAGATTATTGCCGTTTTCTCCCGCAGCCGCCCCCTCTTCTTCTAAAATCTGGAAGATGGTCGATGTCAGGACATGCATTCCAAAAAAACAGAGATAGAAACCGGTCCTTAATCCCGGGGTTTGCAGCTCCATCTCCGCCTGGCTCAGAGAGGGTTTTTCCAGAATTTTTTCTATCTGGTATACACCGGGATTATGGGGGACACATTTACCTGAAAGTGTTCCGTACCGCCCGACCAGATGTTCTCGAGTCGGCTGCACCGCCGCCAGAGAACAATCTTCCTTATAGGCCATCTCCAACAGTTGTCTGGCACAGCGTTGTTCCTTGCGTGCAGAAATATAGAGATGATCTCCCAATAAAAGAAGAAAAGGATCCTTGCCGACGAAAGATCTCCCGCAAAAAACGGCATGGCCGTAACCTAGTGGTTTTGTCTGTTCGGAAAAATGGAGGCGAAGCAATAGTTGATCAATCTTTCTGGCCTGTCTCTCCGCCCATTCCACACCCTTGTAAGCCGCCACCAGATTGTCCCGCAGCCGTAAAAATAATCGTCGATACTGGTCGCCGTCTCCAGGAGCGCAGACGACACAAACCTCTTCGATCCCACTTTCCAGCGCCTCCTCGACAATAATCTGCAAAGCCGGTTTTACCAAACCGTCCAGATCGACAATGGGCAGCATACCCTTCTGCACTGTATCCGCTGCCGGATAGAGCAACGATCCTCGCCCGGCAGCGGTGATTACCGCCTTTTTCACCAGCATATGGGGAGCCCTCCTTTAGTGAAAACGCGCAACGATTAATGTCATATCGTCATCCTGTTCCTTGGGACCGGTCCAGTGCTTCAGCGACTGAAGAACGGCGGCGTGGATCTGATCCACAGGCAGGGAGGCATTTTCCAGCAAGAGTGATTCCAGTCGCTCCTCTCCGAATTCTTCGTCAAACTCATTGGATGCCTCCACCAGCCCATCCGTGTATCCCATGAAGATATCGCCGGGTTTCCAGAATCTGGTCTCCTGGATAAACACCGCCTCGGAAAACATGCCCACAACCGTACCCCCGGTTTTCAAGCGGTGCACTTCGCCGTCATGCAGCAACAACGGCGGATTATGCCCGGCATTACAATACGTGAAACTCCCTTGATTCTGATCAAACACGGCACAAAACAGGGTGGCAAACTTGGTGGAAGAGGTGAACTCCAGAACATGGCGATTGAGTCGACCTACCAGGCCGGAAAGCAAATCTTTTTGCAGCAGATCCGGCAGGGTTTCTCTTTTCTGCAGATCGAGTGAGGTGATCTGACTTCGTATGGTGGCCTGCAGATTAGCCATCAACAGGGCGGCAGATATCCCCTTGCCGCAGATGTCGCCCATGGTAATCCCAAGGATTTGATTGGAAAATTGCAGGTAATCGAAAAAATCTCCACTGACTACGCGAGCCGGTAGGCAAACGCCACAGATCTCCAGATTGCTGATTTCCGGTGCGCATTTCGGAAACAGCCGGCTTTGCACTTCCTTGGCAATCTCCAACTCCCGATCCATCCGCTCCTTCTCCACCCTTTCTTTTAAAAGGACCTGCAGGGACTGCACCATGCTGTTGAAGGATTCCGCCAGTCGGCCCAGTTGATCGTTGGACTTGACTACGATGCGGTGGTTTAAATCGCCTTGTTTCAGGATCTCTGTTCCACGGTCCAGATTAAACACGGCGTTGGTTATGGATTTGGTCAACATGACCCCGATCAATAAGGAAACTACCTCCACCGCCAGAAAAAAGATCAGAAAAAACTGCAGGACATCGCTCATCAGCTTGCTGTATTTATTTTCCGTCAAAAACAGCTGCTTATAGAGATCCGCCAGGGATATTTCCGCCAGCAGGGTATCTTTCAGATGGGAATCGCTCTCTTTTCCATTCTCCCATAAGACAGGAAACAACCCCATTGCCTCGATACGTATTCTTTCTAAAACGGATTCGCTGTTATATCTGTCGCTGGTAGAGGCGATGATTCTTCCCCAGGGCTGTCCGTCAAGCCCCTGCCTTTCGTCCTCTCCGCCACCTTCCCCGGTTTCGCTACGGGAGAGATAAAAGTCGACACCGACGGCGGCTTTAATGCTTCGCAACAGATAGCGGTCAAAGGGAATGACTACTTCCATGCTGGCTTTTTTCCCGCTGCGGTATTCGGAAAAAACGATCGAACGGATGGAAAGATTGCTGCGATTCATCTCTTTGGCGATCTGACGCAATCGGACACGAACCGGCAGATCGCTCTCCTGAGGCTCGAAGACAAGACCGCTGAAGTTTTTTTCCTGCAGCCAGGAAGGAACGCGGTAATCCTTCATTCTGCCGAGATCGGCGACTCCGGCGATATACAGATCCGTCTTCTGTCCGGAGAGCTCGGCCTCTTCCGTCCGCAGATAGATGGCGGCTTGAGGATAGTGAACCTGAATAAACTTCGCCTCCCTATCCAGATTGCTCTGGATGGAACTCCAATCCGTTGTCGGATTTTCCAGAAGATCATCCAGGCTGCTCTGTAAAGCAAGAGTGAAGGATTCCACCTGGGCCGTCTGTTGCCCGATCTGATTCAGGACGAGGATATAGACCAACTGGTGGTATATGGAAAGAGCGCTGATGGCGACAATGGAAACCAATAATACCGTCGGAATCACCGCCACAAAAACATAGGCTAATATGAGCCGACGGCGAATTTTCCATAAAAAGCGTTGTCGCAGATTTCCAAAAAATCGCACCAGGTAAAAAAGGAAGGCCAAAAGGAGCAGCAGACGGCCGATAAGAACTAGAAATACGATCCATACTTTGGGAAGAACGAGGACTCCCACCGCCTGCGTCAGAAGCCATACACTCAGACCAGCCAGAGCAAGCTTACCGGCAGTGTCGGACCATATACGTGGAAAGATGGATCGCAGACCTGTCAGCCATTTATTCATGACGAAACGGTAGATGGCAATTGTTAGGTATTACCCCTATTGCAGCCCTTCTTGTATGCATTCCAGCAGATAGTTCCCATAGCCGCTTTTGAGCAGGCCTTGGGCCAGATACGTGAGCTGTGCTTGATCTATCCTGCCCATACGGTAGGCGATTTCCTCGATGCATCCGATTTTTTGCCCCTGCCTCTGTTCAATAATTTGGACGAAATTCCCGGCCTGCATCAAGGCATCATGGGTTCCGGTGTCCAGCCAGGCCACCCCTCGGCTCATGACTTCGACCCGAAGTTTTCCCATTTCCAGGTAATGCTGGTTCACACTCGTGATTTCCAATTCCCCTCTGGCAGATGGTTTCAGGCTTTTCGTAACGGATACCACCTGGTTGTCATAGAAATAGATTCCCGGTACGGCAAAATCGGATTTGGGCTGTTTCGGTTTCTCTTCGATGGAAAGGACCTTCCCCTGAGGATCGAACTCCACCACGCCATAACGCTCCGGATCGGCCACATGGTAAGCAAAGACAATCGCACCCTCCGGGTCGGTGCATCGTTGTAGTGTTTTCGAGAGGCCCTCTCCATGAAAAATATTGTCCCCGAGAATCAGGCACACCTTATCGCGACCGATGAATTCCTCTCCGATCAAGAAGGCCTGGGCCAATCCTCCGGGGTATGGTTGTTCCGCATAAGTGAAGGCCATTCCCAATTGGGATCCATCACCCAACAGACGCTGAAAATAGGGGAGATCAGCCGGAGTGGAGATGATGAGAATTTCTTGAATTCCAGCCAGCATCAAAGTGGAAAGCGGATAATAAACCATCGGTTTATCGTAGACCGGCATAAGCTGTTTGCTCATAACCAGCGTCAAGGGGTGCAATCTGGTACCCGAACCTCCGGCTAGAATAATTCCTTTCATGCGTTCCATCTCCAATCTTCCATTTGCAATCAATGCAGAATTTTAAAAGGGTGTCATCAGATCTTTCAGGCGTGGCAGCTGTTTGTCTTTATCGGAAACGATGGGTGTTTCAACCCGCCAGTCAATGGCCAGTTGTGGATCGTTCCACAGGATGCCTCCTTCCGATTCCCGGTTATAGATTTGCGTACATTTGTAGAAGAAAAGACAATTCTCCGACAAGACCGAAAAGCCGTGGGCAAATCCTTCCGGCACATAAAGCATATTATGTTGTTCCCCGGATAGAACAATGGAAAAATGACTCCCGTATGTCGATGAATCTTTCCGCAGATCGACCACGACATCCAAAACTTCTCCTTCCATAACGGTAACCAGCTTGCCCTGGGAGAAGGGCGGCCTCTGATAATGCAATCCGCGAACCGTATTCTTTCGTGAGCGGGAGAGGTTGTCTTGCAGGAAGCTCCCTTCGAATCCCTTGGCCGATAGCTTCGCCTGTGAATACAGCTCCAGAAAGAATCCTCTATCATCCCGATTGACTCTCGGCTGAATGATCAGCAAACCCCGTATGGGCCCTTCTTCAACTTTCATATACCTATTCCCTTGATTCTCTTATCCTTTTTCCTGCCGCCACCTTCCCATCATCTTTGAGAGAGGGAGTAGACGATCTTCCCGCCGATGAGCGTCATGACTACTTTGGTTTCGCGGATTTTCTCTTCCGGTATGCTCATGATGTCGTCAGAAAGGACGACCATGTCGGCAAGCTTGCCGGTTTCCAGGCTTCCCTTGATCTCTTCCTCAAAACCGGCATAGGCACCATGGATCGTGTAGCTTTCCAGAGCTTCCTGGCGGGTCATACATTGTTCCGGGAAAAAGGTCTGCCCGGCCTGAGTGCGTCGGGTCACGGAGGAATAAAAACAGGCCAGGGGATTTATCTCTTCTACCGGGGCATCCGTACCGTTACTGATCCTGGCACCGGCCTGCAGCAGCGATCTCCAGACGTAGGCCCCTTCTTCTGCCCGCTTCTTCCCAAGTCGCTTGACGATAAATGGGGCATCCGAGGTTGCATGCACACCCTGCATTGCGGCAAGAACTCCCAATTTTCCGAATCGTGGGATATCCACCGGGTCGAGATGCTGTGCATGTTCGACGCGCCATCTCAGATCCGAAAGCCTAGAATCAGGGACAGCGAAGGACTCGTAAAGGTCCAACAATTCACGGTTGGCGCGGTCTCCAATGGCATGGACCGCCATTTGAAAGCCGTGGGCTTTGGCCAGGCGGGCTGTTTCTTTCAAATCGGCCAATTCGATCGTGTTCAGCCCGTAATTACCGGGGCGGTCCTCGTATGGCTGGGACATCCATGCACTTCGCGATCCCAACGCCCCGTCCAGGAGTCTTTTGATGGCCCTTACCGTCAGATGGTGGTTGCGGTAGCCGATATATCTGTATGATTTCAGCTGCTTTTCCAGCGCCTGGTTTTGCTCACTGACCATAACCCATAGCCGTACTCCGATACGATCCTGATCGACCAGTCTCCGATACAGATCGATCGTTCGGAAGGAGACTCCAGCATCGTGTATCGTGGTGATCCCGTTTTCCAGACACTCACGGTCGGCAGCCTGAATCTCCAGAATGCTTTCTGATTCTTTCTGCTCCGGTGTCAGGGAATCCCAGTATTTGCCAAAAGCGGCATAAATAAGATCGGATGCGTTTTCGGTAAAAATTCCGATGGCTTTTCCGGTGGAATCCCGCAGGATTTCTCCTCCGGGAGGATTGGGTGTTTTCTCATCGATACCCGCCAGTTTCATGGCCATCGCGTTGGCGCAAACCGCGTGCCCGCTGCCGTGGACCAGAAGTACGGGATGATCAGGCGTACTTTTACTCAACAGATCATGTACCGGAAATCCATTGATTTGCGGAGACGGGGCCGGATTCCACTTCTCCTGATGCCATCCTCTGCCAAGAACCCATACACCCGGTTTCAATTTCCTGGCGGCGGCGGCCACAAGACGGACCGCATCTTCCCAGTGGGTGGCATATCGCAAATTCACCTGGCGCTTCTGTTCGCCGAGGCTCTGGAAATGAGCATGGCTGTCGATCAATCCGGGAATGACCATTTTCCCTTTCAAGTCGATGACCTGCGATTGTGGGCCGGCCTTTTCCAGAATCAGCCGATTCTGACCGATGGCCAGGATCCTGTCCCCTCGGATGGCGATTGCTTCTGCTCTCGGATTTTTCTTATCCACAGTAATGACTTTCCCGGAGTGAAGGATCAGGTCGGCTTTTTCGGCGTTTTCCGCCGCCATTACATTGGTCGCCAAAACAGTCAAGATACCACCTATCAGCCAATAAACGATTCTGTTTCTCATGGCAAGAGCCACCCTAGCAAAGTTGTTGCGGTTAGCCGGCGTATTGGATCAGAGAATAAACATCCACCCCGTTGAGTTTGTTACGCCCTTGCAGAAATTCCAACTCCACCAAAAAGGCGGTCCCGACAACCACTCCACCCATATCTCTGACCAATCCGGTTACGGCCGCGGCCGTGCCTCCCGTGGCCAGAAGATCATCGGCGATCAGAACCCTCTGCCCTGGTCGAATGGCATCTTTATGGATTTCCAGAGAATCCGTTCCATACTCCAGATCATAGGTTTTCCGGATCGTTTCTGCCGGGAGTTTCCCCGGTTTTCGAACCGGAATGAAACCGGCTTGCAATTGATAGGCTAGAGAAGAAGCAACTATGAATCCCCGGGCCTCGACACCCAGCACATAATCGATGGGCGTGTTCTTATAACGTCCGGCCATCTCTTCCATGGCACAGCGGAACGCCGGCCCGTTCTGAAACAAAGTGGTCAGGTCATAAAATAGGATACCGGGTTTGGGAAAGTCAGGTATTTCACGAATCACTTTTTTATAATCCATCATGTTCATCCTTGAATAGAAAATTGAGTAAAACGGTCATCCGGTTCTACGTCGTCTGCGTCCAAACGTTCCACCCTGGCCCAAAGTGGCCCTGTGTGTAAATAGGAGAACATTGCTTCGACATCTTCAAGCTGGCCCTGTATCCATACTTCTACGGAGCCGTTGGAGAGATTACGAGCGAATCCGGAAAGATGCAGTTCGACGGCCCGCTGTCTGATAAAATAGCGAAAACCGACACCTTGTACCAGCCCGGAGACAACGCAATGTTTGGCAACCATGGTCTGGGGTGAAGAAATCAACGGTGCGCTTTCCTCCTTATCGCTTCCATCGAAGGGAAAACCCAATCCGTACAGATTGTGTTGTCTCGATTCATGATTTAAGGAGAATGCTCTAGAATAACCTGAAGGATAGTGGTCGGGGCGAGAGGATTTGAACCTCCGACCTTACGGTCCCGAACCGTACGCGCTAGCCAAACTGCGCCACGCCCCGTCCTGCATGCGTCTTTACCAACGGCCGGCTGATTTCGCCGGGCCTGTCGTTATGCGCACAAAATATACTCTGTTTTTCCTTGGGATTCAAGAAAAGATATATCCGCCGACTAAAGCTTTTTGCCCGCTTTTCTTTTCCAGTTCTTATCCCCGGAGAAAATGTTCGAGAATTTCAAATTATCTTTCCAAGACTGCAAAACCCTATAACTGGTTTGGTCTCGCTGCAAAGGAGTGACCGATATGAATCCCTTTTCCACGGCTTCATAATCGGAATCGGGTTCTTCGGGGGAATCCTCATCCCATTTATCCTCTCCGATCCAGTAAAACATGTTTCCCCGTGGATCGTATCCTTCCACCAGGCCGGCACGGGATAGCCGGGAACCCTGGTGGGTCATTCTCATGCCTAGAATCGGTTGGATCGAAGGTATATTCACATTGAGGAATGTACCGCCGGGGATCCCGACCTTTAAGAGTTGACCGACCAGTGTTTTGATATAGCGTGCCGCAGATAGAAAAGACCTTTCCCCACTGCAATCAACACAGGAGACGGCTATCGCGGGGATATCGAGATAACATGCCTCTCGTGCTCCGGCCACGGTCCCGCTGTACATGACATCGTCTCCAAGGTTTCGTCCATGGTTGATCCCGGAGATCACGATGTCGGGTTTCCGGCGTAGAATTTTCTTGACGGCCAGAATGACGCAATCGGCAGGAGTACCGCGAACAGCATAGGTTTTCTCCTCAATACGCCGTAAACGAATGGGATCGCGCAAGGTGATCGCATGACTGACGGCACTCTTTTCTTCTTCCGGAGCAACGATGAATATTTCTCCTATGCTTCGCAGCTCCTTGGCCAATAGACCTATCCCGACCGATCGATAGCCGTCATCATTGGTCACTAAAATCAGGTGTTTCACTATGGATTTGTCCCTAAAAAAAACAGCCACGGATTTCTCCGTGGCCGGTTTCATAATGGTCGGGACGATTGGATTTGAACCAACGACCCCATGCACCCCAAGCATGTGCGCTACCAGGCTGCGCTACGTCCCGCTATTTTTGAGACGTTCACCTGTTTTCGGGGCGACCGCCTCGGGATGAAAGAAAATCTCTATCCCACTCCTGAATGTATCACTTTTTATCCAGAAGTGTCAATATGCTCTTTAACTCGGATTGAATGGCAGCAGGATCCCCTTTGGTCAATCCACTCAACTGATCTAGAACCGGTTTCAATTCAGCCAGACGGGCCGCACGATCTCCCATTCTGGCTTCCTGCTCGGCTGCCTTTAGGGCATCCATCGATCCTTTTTCTTCCTTCTTTCGGTTCAGTTCCGCCTGGATCTTCTTATTGGCCCCTGCAATGGTATAGCCCTCATCATAGAGCAACTTCTTGATTTCCAATATGAGATCGACATCCTTGAATCGATAGATCCTTTGCCCAGCTGCGTTCTTAGACGGTTTGAGAGCTGAAAATTCTGTCTCCCAGTAGCGAATGACGTGTGGCGCAACCTGAGTTATGTCGCAAACTTCACCAATTTTGTAGAACAACTTTTTCGGAAACTGTTTCATGGCTAAAAGTTCAATATCTTAGAGGGCTTGAAGGAAACGTATTTCCGTGATTTGATGAGAATAGAGTCCCCGGATTGGGGATTGATCCCGCGACGCTGTTTCCGGTGTACGACATGGAATACACCAAAACCCGTCAGCATGATCTTATCACCTTCCAGTAATTTCCCCTTTATGGTGTTTAGCATGTTATCGATGATCCGTTGTGCTTCTTTATAGGATATCCCACCATGCAGATCATAAACAACCTTGGCTAAAGAATCTTTCGTCATAAGAACTTGCTATCTATTTTGAAACACCCATACCCGAGGTCTTCCCAAATCGGAAAAATGACTGTCTAAACAATCACTTACTCCATATTAAAGAGAAAGTGTGTCATTGTCAAGGGTTCTTGCGCTTTTACAAAAAAATTAGTTGAACGAAATACCTGCTAACCCCATGGAAAACATCCGTTTTAACCATTGTTGATCTTTTTTTTACTTGACGAAGAGGCAAAAAGTCCTGAGAGCGCTGGCGTTCCACCGGCAAAAGTAATGGAATCAGCACGGAATTTACAAAAAGATACGGATTAGATACTTTTTGCCGCTTCGTCTTCCTT
Source organism: uncultured Acidobacteriota bacterium (assembly GCA_964617125.1). Classification (GTDB taxonomy): domain Bacteria; phylum Acidobacteriota; class UBA6911; order CAINFC01; family CAINFC01; genus CAZTVS01. Next base: position 87,897 of record CAZTVS010000001.1, on the reverse strand, counting down.
GTTTCACCGCTTTTTTTGCCGAACCACCAGCCGCAAGGGGGTAGCATAGAATCCGAATTGCCGTCGGAGCTGGTTTTCTATAAAGCGCTCCATGGAAAAGTGCAGTTTCCCCGTTTTATGGAAGAGTAGAAAGGTGGGAGGATCGATTCCGACCTGAGTAAAAAAATTGGCCGGCAGAACGTTCATTCTCCCCGATTGCATCAGCACTTCACGGATTTGAGGTAAAAAACGGTTGTTCAGATTGGCAGTCGAAATACGAATACGACGGGCGTCGGCGGCCATGTTCAGATGACGGTATAACTTGCTTACTTGATATCCCGTTTTCGCTGAAATGAACAACTTGGGAGCATAGTCCAGAAACTTGATCTTGCGTGTCATCTCCATCTCGATCTTCTCTTTTTGACCTGTATGAAAAAGATCTGATTTGTTTATCAGGATAAGAATCGAGCACCCGGCTTCCACCGCCATCCCACCTATATCTGCGTCCAGTTTTGTAACCCCTTCCACGCCATCTACCATCAATAGAGCCAAATTGGCACGCTCAAGACTCTTCTGTGCCATTATGACACTCATGCTTTCAATCTGACCCGACGTTTTCCCTTTACGTCGTATTCCCGCAGTATCGATAAAACGATAGTGAGATTTGTTCCGGATAACCAAAGAGTCCACGGAATCCCGTGTCGTCCCGGGAATCGGGCTTACAATCACCCGTTCTTCTCCCATCAGGCAATTCAGCAAGGTGGACTTCCCCACATTGGGACGACCAACGATCGCGATTCGAATCTCCTCCACTCCGGCAGGGGCCAGACCAACGGAACCGTCCCCTTCCTCTTTCTTGATTTCTTTTTCAAGTTCCTTTTCAAAAATCCTGTATCCGATTCTATCCAGCAGGTCGCTCAATCCGGCATTATGCTCGGCAGACAGAGGAATGACTTCCGACATTCCGAATGTATAAAAGGGTGCAGTCCATTCGGTTCTCATGGGTGGATCGAGCTGGTTGACGACAACCATCACTTTGGAGGAATGGTTGCGTAAAAAAGCAGCGATTTCCTCATCGAGAACGGTGATTCCATCTCTGCCATTCACAACGAACAATATCAGATTGGCCTTTTCTAACGCCTGTTTTGCCTGCTCAAGAATGAAGCGAAGGATGGTGTCTTTCTCTTTGGGCACCAATCCTCCGGTATCGACGATATCGTATTCCCTGCCATTCCATTCCACCTGACTATAAATACGATCTCTGGTTATTCCCGGCATGTCGGCAACAATGGCGCGACGCTGCCGGCACATCTTATTGAACAGCGTCGATTTGCCTACGTTCGGCCGCCCGACGATCACCACGGTTTTTTTTGTATGCAAGATTCTATACCCTTCCAGAAATTCCGATTATCTTTTGTATTGTGGTTTTCCCATGTAGCTCGATTACGGCAGGGCTACATTCCACACATATTTTTCTCCGGACTTAACCTTGACCCTGCGTTCCTGGTCTCCATATCGAACCGTGCATTCATTGCCGGAGAGTGAGCGTAGGACGGCACTTTTCAGTTTTCCTTCTGCCCATTCCAGATCGACAATAAAACCGCCTCTTCCTCTAAGCCCTTGAACCTGTCCTTCCTTCCAGGCAGAGGGCAAAGCAGGCAGCAGATGCAGGAGGTAATTTCCCCGCGCATCACGCAGATGGCTCTGAAAAAGCATTTCGGTAATGCCCGAAGTCGCTCCGAAATTGCCATCGATTTGAAAAGGAGGATGCGCGTCGAAGAGATTGGGGTAGACCCCGCCGCCGACATAGTTTGTCTTTTCACTGCCGGTCAACCGCAGCAGATTACCCAGCATTTTCCAGGCATGATCGCCGTCGAGAAGACGGGCCCAGAAATTGACCTTCCAGGCCATAGACCATCCCGTGCCTCCATCCCCACGAAAAAGGAGGGACTGTCTGGCTGCCTGAAAAAGATCCGGAGCATCTCTCCAGTTGATTTCCGTTCCGGGAAATAAGGCCCAGAGATGAGAAACATGTCTATGGTCGTTCTTGGGATCATCCCTGTCTTCGACCCATTCCTGCAGCTGTTGATAGCGACCGATACGATCCGGCATGATTCGTGCCCGCACGCTTAGCAGTCGATTGCGAAAGTCTTTGTCTATCCCCAGTATTTTCGCGGCCTCGGCTGTCCGCAGGAAAAGGTCACGAACGATCTGTCGATCCATCGCCGGACCGGCAACCAACCCTCCGATCTCGGGAGAATTGCTCGGACTCGTAATTAGCCATTTGCTTGGATCGCGGTGATCTTCCACCAGTGTATCCAGGAAAAACTGAGCAGCCCCTTTCATGATGGGGTAGGCCGTTTGCGAAAGAAATGATTTCTCCCCGCCGTATTCATATCGCCACCATAGCTGTTGCGTCAGCCACGCGCCTCCCGTGGGCCATATTCCGTGATTGGATGCATTAATCGGTGCCGCTCCGCGCCACACATCGGTATTATGATGTACAACCCAACCCCTTGAAGCATAATGGACGCGCGATATGACCGATCCGGTCACACTCAAATCCTTCAACATATCGAAGAGAGGAATGCTGCATTCGGATAGCGCCGTCGGTTCCACCGGCCAGTAATTCATCTCGGTGTTGATGTTAACGGTCCACTTGCTGTCCCAGGGCGGTTCCAGACTGTCATTCCAAACTCCCTGGAGATTGGCCGGCTGGGAACCGGCGCGGCTGGAACTGATCATAAGATACCGGCCATACTGGAACAGCAGAGCGATCAATCCGATATCGTTTTGTTCGATATGCCGAAGAACGCGCACATCGGTCGGAAGATCGTTACGATCCGGTCCGGACAATTTCAGACGGACCCGATGGAACAAGGACTGATAATCCCTCCGATGATCGGCCTGCAAGGCAAGAAAGTCTTTCCCTTTTATTTTTTTCAGGACCGATTTACAAAGTTCCTCCGGATCTGCCCCAGTATCCCTGTAGTTACGGTAGGAGGTAGCCGCCGTCAGGAGCAGAGTTGCCGATCGGGCGCCGCTGACCAGAATCCGCTCCTTATCGGTTTGAATATTCCCGCCGTCCGTATGTATTTGCACCAGAGAACAGAACTTTAAGACACTCTCCCGGTTTTGCTTGATCCGCTTATCCAACCAGTCATTCACCTTCCCCTGTAGAAGGATTTCGTTTTGGCCTGCCACTTTTCCGGTATGTTCCGTGTGCGGCGTATCCATCCGGATTTCAAAATTCAACTCTTGGTTCCGGTCCGCCTCCAATCGAATGACAAGTGTCCGATCCGGATAACTGGCAAAGATCCGACGTGTATACTCCGTTCCACGGAGCCGGAAACGCGTCTCGACCTCTCCCGTATTCAGATCCAATGTGCGTCGATATTGCTCCGGCACTCCCTTTTCTTGGAAACGAATGCGTACATTGCCAAAAGGCTGATATCTCTCCTGTGTCAGGGGAACACTCATGAATTTTTCTCCCGCCAGCCTTTCCGCTTCTGCCTGTTTCCCCTCGAAGAGCAGCCTGCGAATTTCCGGCAAGGCTTCTGCGGCTCCCCAACGGGCATAATCGCGTGGCGCTCCTGTCCACAGAGTACATTCGTTGAACTGAATCCGCTCCTCCTCGATGCCGCCGAAGGTCATGGCGCCCATATATCCGTTTCCGACGGGAAGCGCTTCCACCCAGTTTTTTGCCGGTTCGCTATACCAAAGTTTCCATTCTTGGGCAGCAAGTCCGGCACAAGACAAGAAAAGGGGGAAACCAATCCCTATTACCTGCAATACCTTACGGTTCATCTATTCTCCTTGGTTTCGCGAAACGTGTGAAACAAACATACATTTGTGCTTCCCATTCCAGTATTTTCTCCCACCATAGTCTACCCTAACCGTAACCGGGACGGTATTGCCACGAAATAAACAAGCAGGGACAAAAGCCGGACAAGAAATGGAAAAAAAGATTTGACATTCTTCCCGATCTAACTTATTGTAGTCCCTTTTTTAACCGTATGATGCGAGGTGGATCTTGTCCGGTGGAAGATTAACTAGAAAAGAAATGGTTCAAGAGGATCAGATTCATTTCACGATGAATCGTATCCTTGAATTCGTGTTGGATAACGCCAAGGCGCTTGCGGGTATTCTGGGTGCCTTCGTTTTACTGATCCTGGGGATCTATTTTTTTATGGACTATCGCTCCGGTAACCGACAGGAGATCCAGGCTTCTCTCGGACAAGCGATGGAAAAATTTCAGGCTGAGGTCGGAGAATCCTCCAGCGATAACAGCGTTGCTCTTCTCTCGAAAAGATACAAGACGGAAACGGAAAAATATAACGATGCCCTCAGTGCCTTTTCGGCCGTAGCGGTGAAGGCACAAGGCACGGCTCTTTATCCGATTGCCCGCTACCACGAGGGTCTTTGCATGCTGGAGCTGGGTAAAAAAAGTGAATTCCAGTCGGTCATGGAACAGCTGATCCAGAGCAAGGAAAACGCGGACATAGCTTCTCTGGCAACACTGGCCGTGGCGGAAAATTACCTTGCCGACGGTGTCGCGGAGAAAGCGACAGAGTATTACGAAAAAATCCTACAGGATAATCAAAACAACCTGCCGAAAGACACCATCCTCACCACCCTGGCCGAATATCATACCAGTCAAAACGAGAAAGAGAAGGCAATCTCCTTCTGGAAACGCCTCCTGAAGGATTTCCCTAATTCCAGTTCCAAATCCAAAGCGGAATCGGCTTTGACCAAGTTTGGCGAAAAAATTAGCTAATTCGTTGTTTCCCGGGCAAAGGGCGGACCAGCCACCCTTTGCCTTGTCGGGCCGATGCCCTGCATGTTTTTTCAGGAAAGCCAAACGTGTCTGAACTCTCCAGTTCCATTCGGGAACGCTATCAGCAACAGGAAGATCTCTTCCTCTGCCCTCAGGCCATACGCAGTTTCCGATCCCAAGGCAGACAACGTGCGGAGGAAGAATGTCCCGTTCGAACCCCTTTCCAACGGGATCGAGACCGTATTGTTCACAGCAAATCGTTTCGCCGTCTGAAGCGTAAGACCCAAGTCTTCTTTTCCCCTCTGGGAGACCACTTCCGCACACGGATGACGCATACCCTGGAGGTATCGCAAATAGCCCGCACCCTTGCACGTGCCCTGTGCCTCAATGAAGATCTGGTGGAAGCCATCTCTCTGGGTCATGATCTCGGGCACACTCCCTTCGGCCATGCCGGCGAGTCGGTATTGAACCGTTTGTACCCGGCAGGCTTCCGTCATTATCAGCAGAGTCTGCGGGTAGTGGACAAGCTCGAGATGGAAGGACGCGGGCTGAACCTGACATGGGAGGTACGAGACGGGATATTAAAACACTCCAAGGGAATGGATGATATCTTTGCTAAAAATCCGGAAAAATCGCCAGCCACCCTGGAAGGTCAGCTGGTGCGTTTATCGGATATCCTGGCCTATGTTAACCATGATCTGGACGATGCCATCCGGGCCCAGCTGATCCGTGATACGGATATTCCCCAGGAAATTCAATCCAGCCTTGGTTCCACGCACTCCCAGCGGATCAATACTCTGGTGCTGGACACGATCGCGGGAAGCGAAGAATTGGGATTACAGCGGATTGCACTGACCCAAACCGGCCTGAATGCCGTTCTGATCCTGCGGCAATTCCTGAACGACCGGGTATATAAACATGTCGTTCCGCAAAAGGAACTGAGAAAGGCGGAAAAAATCCTCACGGACCTATTTTATTTTCTTGTACAAAATCCGCAGGGATATCTGTCCGACCAGACCTGCCAGGAGGAAACCGTCGAACGCGCGGCCGTCGATTTCCTGGCCGGAATGACCGATAACTTCGCGTTGACACTCTATCGACACCTCTTCGTACCACAAGAATGGCGGAGTGGATTTGAATTCACCCCTCTGCCCTAAGAATAGGAATCGATGTATATTTTCGATACAGGTCTTGATTTCTTAGGTCATTTACGTTAGTTTTACCGCTCCCAGGCGGTTATCTATCGACCTATCTGGGTATTGCACAGATTAAAGTTATGTTGATCGAGATTGCGTCTCTTACCGACGAACCATTAACCGTCGAATATACCATTTCTCCTCAGGAACTGGATTTCCGGCACGAAACGGCCGAGTTGGCCGGCGATGTCGATTTCCGCTCCACAATCCAATTGTTGGATGAGGCTGGGATCATTCGCTGTCAGGGGCAATGCCATGCCCTGCTCGATTTTCAATGCTCCCGCTGCCTGGATCCTTACCGTCAGGAACGCAATCTGGAATTCAACCTGCTCTATGCACCGCAGCCCAAGACACCGGAACATAAAAAAGAGACGGAATTGAAGCAGGAGGACATGGACCTTGGTTTCTATGATGGCATCACATTTGAAACCAACGATATAATCCTGGAGCAACTTTTACTGTCCATTGAGATGAAAGCACTGTGCCGGGAAGACTGTCAGGGCTTGTGTCCGGTGTGCGGCTGCAATAAAAATCGGGAAGAATGTAACTGCCGTTTGGAGACTGCCCATCCTCTGCAGGAGCAACTGCTTGCCATTCGGGAATCATTGAGCAAAAAACAGAAAGGATAGAAATCCCGTTATTCGCTTCTTTGCATGGGGAGCCATGATGGAAGCCATACGGTTTCTATATTTTTTATCTTAAGAATGGAGTAATTTATGCCGAATCCCAAGAGAAAACATTCCTCATCACGTCGTGGAAAACGCCGGGCTCATGACCATTTGCAGGCACCCGGCACCAGCGTATGTCCCAATTGCCTGGAAACCAAGCTTCCGCACCGTGCCTGCCCTCATTGCGGCTACTATAAAGGTCGGCAGGTCGTTGCTGTAAGCGAGTCCTAGACGCAATTCCGCCGGATTTTCCTGACTGAATATGATCACCGTTGCCGTAGACGCCATGGGTGGCGATCACGCACCTCAAGTTGAGGTCGCCGGAAGTTTGGAAGCCTTGCGGCAGCAAAAAGTCCGTATTCTTCTGGTGGGCCAGGAGCATCGTATTCGTCAACACCTTCCGGCGAAAGACGCTCACGGTATCCTCTCCCGGCTGGAAATCGTCCATGCCGACGAGGTTGTTACCATGGACGATGCCGCCAGCGCCGCTCTTAGACGGAAGAAAAATTCCTCCTTGCGGATCGCTGCCAAATTGGTACGAGAAGGTCAAGCCGACGGCCTGGTCAGTGCCGGAAACACCGGCGCGGTTATGGCCACGGCCAAGCTGGTTATCGGCTCGCTTAAAGAGGTGGATCGTCCGGCGCTGGCTACGATCCTTCCCTCCACCCGCAAGCCTTTTCTTCTGGTCGATGTCGGAGCCAATGTGGATTGCCGGCCCTACAACCTGGAGCAATTCGCCGTCATGGGGCATTTTTATATGCAGCAGATTTTCGGAGTGGCCTCTCCGCGAGTTGCCGTCATGTCTATCGGCGAAGAATCGATCAAGGGCAATGAACTTTCCAAGGAAGTCCATCAGATGTTGAAGAGATCTTCGCTCAATTTCATCGGAAATGTGGAAGGGAGCGATATCTACCACGGCAAGGCAGATGTGGTGGTCTGTGACGGCTTTGTCGGCAACGTCATCCTGAAAGTAAGCGAAAGTCTCGGAGAGGTATTCATCTCCATGCTGAAGGAAGAGCTGTGCAGTTCCCTAACTACCAAGGTGGGGGCATTGCTGTCCAGGAAGGCATTCCGGGGCCTGAAAAAACGGGTGGATTACTCCGAATACGGAGGAGCGCCGTTGCTCGGAGTTCGCGGTGCCTGCATCATCTGCCATGGAAGATCCAATGTGAATGCCATTAAAAATGCGATCCGTGCGGCCCGTGAGTGTTGCGAAAATCAGATCAATGCTCGTATCGAGCAGAACCTGAGCCGCCTGTCCGCCGATACCAATTCCAATTCTTAACGATACATCCACCGAAAAGAATTTTCATGAAAAAAATTGCATTTCTTTTTCCCGGCCAGGGATCGCAATATGCCGGAATGGGCAAAGATCTTGCGGAAAAATTTCCCCTGGCGCGGAAGGTTTTCGACCAGGCTGATGCAACGCTCGGCTTGCCTTTGAGTCGTCTTTGCTTTGAGGGTCCGGAAGAAGAACTAAAACTTACCGAAAACACTCAGCCCGCCATTCTGACCACCAGCATCGCTGCCTGGCGGGTGTTCGACTCCTACGGCTACAAACCTTCTTTTGTCGCCGGACACAGCTTGGGGGAATATTCCGCCATGGTAGCTTCCGGAGCCCTCACGCTGGAATCGGCTGTAAACCTGGTTCGCTGGCGTGGACGTTATATGCAACAGGCCGTACCTGTAGGAGAAGGTACCATGGCCGCCATATTGGGGCTGAATGCCGAGATTTTGACGGAAGTTTGTGCCGCCGCCGCCCAGGGGGAAATCGTGGCCCCGGCCAATTTTAATTCCACTCAACAAATTGTGATTGCCGGACACAAAGAGGCCGTCAACCGGGCCATCGTTATGGCCAAAGAAAAAGGGGCCAAACGAGGTATCCTTCTTCCGGTCAGCGCCCCTTTCCATTGTTCCCTGATGCTCCCCGCTCAAGAACGGTTGGCTGTGGATTTGAAGAAGACAGCGTTTTCAGTCCCTGTCTGCCCGGTGGTCAATAACGTAGAGGCAAAACCGTTGGTGGATCCGATGGAGTTGCGCGACGGTTTGATCCATCAAGTCAGCCATCCGGTGCGATGGCAGCAAACAATGGATTTTCTTCTCTCCCAGGACGTGAAAATCTTGGTCGAGATCGGGCCGGGTAAAGTACTGACCGGTCTGCTGAAAAAATCTACCGAATGTCTGCTTTTAATCAACATTGAAGACAGTGCCGGAATGGAATCGGCACTGAAAGAACTCAGTGCCAACATCCAATAAGCAACAGTTCTTTATTTCGACACTCGTTAAGGAGTAATCATCTTGGAATGGAATGATCAAGTGGCTGTCGTCACCGGTTCCGCTCAGGGAATCGGCAAAGCGATCGCCTGGGAAATTGCCTCTGCAGGAGTGATGGTCGTGATTGCCGATATTGTCGAGGCGAAGATTACGGATACCGTCGAGCAAATGAAGGCATCCGGACTCCGTGCCGCTCCGCTGCGCCTCGATGTGTCTGATCCGGAAAATGTGGAAGCGGCCTTTAAAAAAGTCATCGACGAACAGGGACGGCTGGATATCCTCGTGAACAACGCGGGCATCACCCGGGATGGCCTTCTGATGCGTATGAAGGACGAAGACTGGCAAAAAGTACTGGATATCAATCTGACCGGCACCTTTTACTGCTGCCGGGAAGCCGTACCGGCCATGATCCGTGCCCGTTACGGACGCATCGTCAACATTGCCAGTGTCGTCGGGCAAATGGGCAATGCCGGACAGGCCAATTATGTGGCTTCCAAGGCCGGAATGATAGGATTGACCAAATCCATGGCCCGGGAATTTGCCGGCAGACAGGTGACGGTGAATGCCGTTACACCCGGCTTCATCGATACGGAAATGACGCGGATTCTGCCCGATTCCGCCAGGGAGAAGCTCTTGTCCATCGTTCCCCTGGGGCGCATGGGGTATGATCGCGATATCGCTTATACGGTCAAATTTTTAGCTTCACCTCAGGCCGGATACATTACCGGTCAGGTGATTGGAGTCAATGGCGGCATGTACATGTAATCCGCTTGGTCACGCTGAAAGCAAGAGCAGAATGTACCGACTCAGCTCTTACTTTTTCCGGCCGAGTGGTCTATAATTGCATGCTTTAAAATGAAAACAAAACAGAAACGATATGTTGTACTCCGGTAAAAACGTAAAGTGCAACATCTGTCATTCAACTATCAACACCAGAAATAAAGGAAACGGAGAACAATTATGCCATCCATTCAAGATGATGTGAAAGCAATCATCGTAGAACAGTTGGGCGTGGACGAAGCGGAAGTAACTGCTGCTGCATCTTTTGTCGATGATCTGGGTGCTGATTCGCTGGATACCGTAGAGCTGGTGATGGCTTTCGAAGAAAAATTCGGTATCGAAATCCCGGATGAGGAAGCGGAAAAAATCCGTACCGTTCAGGACGCTATCAGCTACATCGAAAAGCACGTGAACTGAGTCTAACGACAAACTTATTTTTATTCCATAATACGATACCTCTGCATATGTCCGGCACTCCATCAGAGTTCCGGCGGGCAGAGGTTTATTGTATCGGTTTAGATCATTTCTTTCTTGTAACTAGAATTGCAGCACTTTTGAGAGCAAATATATGTCGGCAAATAGAAGGGTAGTCATTACCGGTGTGGGCATGGTAACAGCCCTGGGTAATACGGCGGTGGAAACGTGGGAAAAACTCCAGGGGGGTGTCAGCGGAATCGGCCAGATTACAAAATTCGATACCAGCGGTTATTCCTCTACGATCGCTGCCGAGGTAAAGGGATTTGATCCTCAACAATTTGTGGAGAAAAAAGAGATCAAGAAAATGGATCCTTTTATCCACTACGCCATCGCTTCGGCAGATGAAGCTGTAAAAATGGCTCAATTGAACATCACTGCGGAACAGGAAGCTAATGCCGGAGTGATCATCGGATCCGGTATCGGAGGGTTCGGTTCCATCGAAAAAGAACATACAACTCTGCTTCAGCAAGGTCCTCGCCGGGTGAGTCCGTTTTTCATCCCCTCCGTGGTTGTCAATCTCGCCGCCGGACAAGTCGCCATACGCTTTGGCCTGAAAGGACCGAATTCGGCAACCTGTACGGCCTGTTCCTCCGGAACCCATGCCTTGGGGGATGCCTTCAAGATCATCCAGAGAGGAGATGCCGATATCATGCTCGCCGGTGGAGCGGAAGCAGCCATCACTCCTATGGCAGTCAGCGGATTTGCCGCCATGCGCGCCCTATCGACGCGGAATGACGAACCAGGCAAAGCCAGCCGGCCTTTCGATAAAGAAAGAGACGGTTTCATCATCGGAGAAGGTGCGGGGATCCTTGTGTTGGAATCCCTGGATTGCGCCTTGAAACGCAACGCCAATATACTTGCCGAGTTTGTCGGATATGGCATGACCTCGGACGCTTATCACATCACGGCCCCATCCGGAGATGGCGCTATTCGGTTGATGCAAAGGACACTGAAGGATGCCGGCATCCAACCGGAACAGGTGCAATATATCAACGCCCATGGCACTTCGACACCCTTCAATGACAAATTTGAAACCATGGCCATTAAAGAAGTTTTTGCCGAACATGCCCGCAAATTAGCCATCAGCTCCACCAAGTCCATGATCGGACATTTATTGGGAGCGGCCGGCGGAGTGGAAGGTGCCATTACCGCTCTCACCCTACGTGACCAGATCATCGCTCCGACCATCAATTATGAATTTCCCGACCCGGAATGTGATTTGGACTATGTCCCCAATCAAGCACGGCGGGCCTCAATCGAATACGCCATGTCCAATTCTTTCGGATTCGGCGGCACGAACGCCTGCATACTTCTCAAGAAGTTCAGCGGTTAATTTTTTTAGCCGTTCCCATCTGACTAAAGTTGCTAGCGACAGGAAATACTCATGAAAATAGTAGTTTGCATTAAACAGGTTCCGGACACCACCACCCGCGTTCAGATTGCCTCCGATGGAACCAGTTGGGATGAAAAAGGGGTCACCTTTATCGTCAATCCCTATGATGAATTCGCGGTGGAAGAGGCACTCAAGTTGAAGGAATCTCGCGGAGGAGAGGTCATTCTGGTATGCATCGGACCGGCCCGGGCCACGGAAGCTATCCGTACCTGCCTGGCCATGGGAGCCGACAAGGCGATCCATGTCTGCGATCCAGCGGCACAGGATTCCGATTCTCTGGGAACCGCAAAAATCCTCGCCAAGGTGATTGCCCCGCTGCAGGCCGATGTCATCCTCACAGGAAAGTATAGTATCGGTGACGATCAGGCCCAAACGGCATCCATGCTCGCCGAATTACTGAACTTGCCACAGATCACCGGTGCCACCCATATCGACTGGAAGGAAACATCGGTGACGGCCAGGCATGATATCGAGGGGGGCGTTGAGGTCATCGAGAGTCCTCTTCCGGCGGTCATCTCGGCACAGAAAGGATTGAATGAACCACGCTATCCTTCGCTCAAGGGCATCATGGCGGCCAAAAAGAAGGAGATCCGGGAAGTGAATCTGAACGAGCTGGGTTTGACCGGGGAGCAGGTCGGGAAGCAGGCCCGCAAGGAAGTGCGCATCCGACTCTCATTGCCTCCCACTCGGAACACCGGAAAGATACTGAGCGGAGAACCGGAAACGGTCGTTCCGGAGATGGTAACCCTGTTGCATCAGGAAGCAAAACTGATCTAGTTTTTTTAGGAAGATATCGATGTCGAAAATACTTGTATTTGCGGAACAACGAGAAGGGAATCTGAAAAAATTCTCCCTGGAAGTCCTGAGTCAGGCCCGTCGGTTGGCGGAATCGAGTGGAGGAACCGTGGCCGCCGTCGTGGTCGGTCCGGAAGAATCGGCAAGACGATGCGCCTCCTATGGTGCGGGAAAAATCTATTTCAGCAATCATCCGGCCCTGTCTCAATACAGCACCGAGGGCTACGCCGATCTGTTGACGCACTGCGTCCGAGATTTTCAACCGACGGTGCTTCTGGCTGCCTCTTCTGCACTGGGTAAAGAACTTTTGCCCAGAGTCAGTGCCCGTCTGGACGTTTCCATGGCCCAGGATTGTACACAAATCGTATGGGGACAGGATGGTGCCCTGGAACTCACTCGCCCCATTTTTGCCGGAAAGGCCTTTACTACCATTAAGCTTACCGGAACACCCCAGGTGGTCACGCTTCGACCCAACACTTTCTCTGCGGAAGAACGGGTGTTCGCCGAACCGGAAATGACGGCTTTGGATTCTCTGTTGAGTCTGGATGGCATTCGTGCCAGGGTCGTAGAAACGCAAAATTTTTCCGGCCAAACCGTGGAGTTAACCGAGGCCGATATCATCGTCTCCGGAGGACGAGGGATGAAAGGCCCGGAAAACTGGCATCTGATACAATCCTTGGCCCAGCGCCTGAATGCGGCCACAGGCGCGTCTCGTGCCGTCGTGGATGCGGGATGGGTCGAACATCGTTTCCAGGTGGGTCAGACCGGAAAAACCGTTTCTCCGACGCTTTATATCGCCTGCGGGATTTCGGGATCGATCCAACATATGGCAGGTATGTCTTCCTCCAAATACATTTTAGCTGTCAACAAGGATCCTGAAGCACCTATCTTCAAAGTAGCCGACTTCGGAATTGTGGGTGATACCTTACAGGTTTTACCGCTTCTGACCAGGGAAGTAGAAAAAATCAGGAAAGACAGCTGAACGGGAGCGTGGCTAAATAATCGGAAAACTCTACCCGTGAGACCGTGTTGCGGGTAAAATAAAGACACTCATGTCGGAACAAAGAGAAGAGGAACCTCCGGGAACTCAGGAAGACATCGTTTCACCCCGCGGGCTGGTGAACTGGAGAAGGACTGAATCTTGAAAGTCGTCTCGCTGCGGATTTTCCAATCCTGAAATTCCGTGCGAGACGTTTTTTTTGTTATGACGCCTTCTAATCGAAATGGAACTTCCTTCGCTCTGCGCTCCTATCATTATCTCAGCGGAGCACTGGACAATCTGCTCTGTTCTCTTACCTGGAAAGAACTTCTCACCGGAATTCTATTTTCTTTTCTGCTTTCGGCGATCATTGTCACCGGTCGTTTTCAATCGATCAAGGAGTATAAAGTCGGCGACATTGTCGAGACGGACATTCGGGCCACACAGGAAATCACCATCTCCGACCCGACGGCGACAGAAAAGAAACGGGCGGAATCCATTTCTTCCGTTCCTGCCATCTTCCGCTGGGACACGACTTCCGTTACCGCCGCAGCCAACGAGCTTCATCTTCTTTTTTCCCAAGGCCGATCTCTTTTGCGGCAATATGAAGAAAACAAACGCACCCAACTTCCTGCCGCCCTCGATGAAGTTCGTCACCGGGCACTCTGGAGTCTGGTAGTCTCCGATTTTTCCCCTCGTCAGATCCCGACATCCTCTTTGTTGCTTTTTTTTCACCGACGCTTTGCTGAAAATCTGGAATCGGACCTGGCGGGAATCCTTATCGAAGTGATGCAAAATGGAATGATCGAGGAGCGGGATCAGTCTGCCGCCATACAAAATAACGGCGCCATTCTCATTCGGGCCGACAATCGTGAAGAAATATTGGTCCGTGACCTCCGCTCTCTCCATAATTTCCGGCAGGTACGCTCCGAACTCCGTCAACGCTTATCCGAACTGGTGCACCTAACCCCGGAGGAACGACACGGACTTTCGGAGTTTCTGGACCGCTACCTTCAACCCAATATCCTTTTCGATTCCGATGAAACCGATAAACGTCGCCTGAACGCCGCACAGAAAGTGGAAACCATTTCCCATCATTTCAAGAGAGGAAGGATCATCGTCCGGCAAGGCGATGAGATTTCACCCGTAGACCTTCTGGCCATTCAGGAAATTAGGAAGCGCGACCAACCCCAGGAAATAGCAGCCCAACTTACCGGCTTATTTGTTCTGATCACCATGTATCTCTACGTTTCCTGGAGATACACACGCCATTTCTATAAAAACGGAAAGAAATTCCGCACCAATTTCCTGCTTTTTTGGATCACCCTGCTTTCTTCCCTCTTTCTGAGTCGAATTCTTTTCAATCTCTGCGGCATTCTCAGTGAACGGACCAATATCCAATTTTTTCAGGAGCCGACGGACCTGTACTTTGCCATACCGTTTTCTTTTGGCGCCATTCTCATCAGCCTGCTGGCAGATACCAATATCGCGCTCTTTTTCCTGTTGTCTTTCTCCATTTTCATAGGCATACCGACCGATGACATCACCCTATCTGTTTTTTCCATCTTCGGTGGGCTGACGGCCGTTTTCGGTATCCGAAAGTATAAGGAGCGTACGGCCATTTTAAGACTCGGTTTGAGCATCGGAATCGTCAATGCGATGACGGCCTTCGGCCTGTTCCTGGTCCAAGCTCAGCATGACCAGGTTTATGTCCTGATGGTCAGGAGTATCGGAGGCTTGTTCAGCGGTCTTTTTGCCTGCATGCTGGCATCGATGCTGCTTCCGGCCCTGGAAACCATTTTCCATATCACCACCGATCTCCGACTTCTGGAACTGGCCAATCTGCAAAATCCGTTGCTGCGCCGGCTGGCGCTGGATGCACCGGGAACCTATCATCATAGTATTTCCGTGGGTACGCTGGGCGAGGCCGCCGCAGAGGCGATTGGCGCCAACCCTTTATTGGTGAGGGTTGGTGCCTATTATCACGACATCGGCAAAGTTGGCAAATCCGAATACTTTGTTGAAAACCAGGTGTATACCTCCAATAAACATGGAAACCTGTCGCCACATCTAAGCCGCATGGTTTTGACCAGTCATGTCAAGGAAGGACTGGAAATGGCGCAGTCCATGAGGATCCCACAACCGATACTCGACATGATTCCGCAACACCACGGCACCCGGATTATGTCCTACTTTTTACAGAAGGCCAAATCGGATCCCAGAACCCAGGAACAGGATATCCATGAGGATTCCTTTCGTTATCCCGGCCCCAAACCCCAGACGAAAGAGGCCGCTATCCTGATGATCGTGGACTCGGTGGAGGCCGCATCCCGGACTCTGGAGGATCCGACGATTGCCCAGATTCAAGGAATGATTCAACGCATCCTACATTCCGTGATCGAAGATGAACAGCTCGATGAATGTGACATTACCATGAAGGATTTAAAATTAATAGAAGAAAGCCTCCTGAAGGTACTCTGCGGTATGTTTCACCATCGCATCGAATATCCCGGTTATAATTTTCAAGGAAGCAACGATATGAAACAGAATTCGTCTTCATAATATCCATGGAAATCGACATACAGAATCATCAAAGAAAATACAGTTTGCCGGAGACCCGTCTTCGCCGTATGGTGAAGGATCTCACGCTCCGACTCAAAATTACGCCTCAATCCCTCTCCCTGGTTTTTATTGGAGAACACCGGATGAGAAGCCTGAACCGCCGATATCGCGGCGTCGATCGTTCCACCGATGTCCTCTCCTTCGACGGCAGCGGTCTTCCCGGACATCTGGGCGATATCGTCATCTCTCTGCCCGATGCGGCAAGAAATGCCCGGCAAGAGAAACATTCCGTACAAAAGGAAATCGGCTGGCTGGTGCTCCATGGGATACTGCATCTCGCCGGGCACGATCATGATACGGACCAGGGCCAGATGCGTCGTCTGGAATATCATCTCCGATCTGTCGTCTCTCTTATGGAATAGCCGTGGAACATTTATCTCTTCTTATCCTTTTTCTCTTTTTGTTGATCCTGCTGCTGTTTTTCCTGTCTCTGGTAGATGCGGCCATTTCCCACCTGACTCCGGTTCAGTTGAAAGTACTCGCCGAACAGGAAAGACACCGACAGGAAACCATGCTGAAAAAACTTGCCGACAATCCCTTGCGGGTTCAGCTGCATTTGCGTATCGGTTCTCAATTCGTCATCGTGGTGATTGCCATTTTGACCACCTATTATTCCCTGCAGCATCTGCAGAATTTCGCTCTTTTTTGGTCTTTTGTCACCACCGGCCTGATTGTGTTTCTGGTCCGCCATATTCTTCCCCACTTTCTGGTTTTTCGTTTGCCGGAACAGTTTCTACTGGTTCTTCTACCGATTTTGAAATCCTTTTTTTTCTTGATGCGTCCCTTCCTTTGGCCTCTCCTGACCTCCTGGGAACGTTCCAGTATCCGGGAAAAAAATGAAGAAAGAAATGGGGAAGAAGAGGCCGCCTCGGAAGAAGAAATCCAGGCATACCTCGACGTGGGAGAAGAACAAGGAATTCTGGAAGAGCATGACAGCGAAATGATTCAATCCGTGGTGGAGTTTGGCAACACTCTGGTGCACACGGTCATGACACCCAGGATCGAAATTTGTGCCTTACCTGACACCAGCACCTTCGGAGAGGTCCGTGAGCTAATGCTCAAGACCAAGCATACACGGATCCTGATCTACAGCGGTCAGATCGACAATCTCCTGGGAATGGTAAACATTCGCCAGACTCTGGCTTTTTCCGAAGGCAATGGGTATGAAACACCGGTCAAGGATCATATCACTCCCCTTCCCTTTGTCCCCGAAACGAAAAAGGTGCACGAACTGCTCAAGGAACTTCAAGCCCAGAAGATTCCTATGGCTATCGTATTCGACGAATTTGGCGGGATTGCCGGACTGGTAACCATCTCCGACCTCCTGCAAGAGATCGTCGGCGAAATTCGGGATGAAGACGATCATTCCGAGGAGAGCATCCGTGAGGAAGGATGTGGAATTTTTACCGTTCGTGGAGATGCTGCGCCCAACCTGCTGAATGAACGCCTGCATCTGGATATGGAAGTCAACGATTTTGCCACCGTATCCGGGTTGATGGTGCATCAACTGGGACATGTTCCCAAAGCGGAAGAACAGTTCCCCTTCAAGAATTTTGTGGTGGACATCCTGGAATCCGACGGAAGACGCATATTGAAGATGCGCTTCCGCCTGGAGGGATGATTTGTTTTACTGCCGACGGGTCATCCCTTCAATTCCAGCAACAATTTCCCCTTGGACACCTTATCTCCGGCTTTTACGAATATTCCCCGCACCGTCCCGTTGACAGGCGCGAGAATGGCATTTCTCATCTTCATGGCTTCCAAGACCAACAGCGTTTCGCCCTGTCTTATGGTTTGACCTGCCTCACAGCAAATCTGAAGCACGACTCCTGGAATGAAGGCGCTGATTTTCTTCGGATCCTTCTTAACGTAACTTTTCCGTTTTTCAAATTTGCAAGTGGTGAAGGTTTGATAAGGAGCATCGTCCACTTCCAATTGAATAAATTTGCCGGTATCGATCATAACACCTCTCTCAAAATGGCGGGATTCCATGCTTTTTCGTAGGACGCGTCTCGGCTTTATGGGTCGACACCTCTAAGGCATGAATCAGGAAGTCACGCGTCTCCTGGGGGCTGATCACAGCGTCAATATGTCCGTTGGCGGCGGCGATGTATGGATTGGCAAATTTCTCCGTATATTCCAATACTTTTTCTTTGCGTACAGCCTCCGGATCTTTGGCCGTCACGATCTCATTACGGAAAATGATATTGGCCGCTCCTTCCGGACCCATCACGGCGATTTCCGCTGTCGGCCAGGCAAAAACAAAATCCGCGCCCAAATGGCGGGAGCACATGGCGATGTATCCTCCTCCATATGCCTTGCGAAGGATCACCGTAATCTTGGGGACACTGGCCTCGCTATAGGCGTATAAAACTTTGGCTCCGTGACGGATCACCCCGGCATGTTCCTGATCGACGCCGGGCAGATATCCCGGCAGATCGACAAATGTGATCAGGGGAATGTTGAAGGCATCGCAGTAACGGATGAAGCGGGCGGCTTTATCGGAGGAGTCCACATCCAGGACGCCGGCCAATACCATCGGTTGATTGGCTACCACGCCTACCGTTTCCCCTTTGAGACGGGAAAATCCAACAATGACATTGGCGGCAAAATTTTGTTGCACCTCGAAAAAATCGGAGTCGTCGCATATGGCGCGTATAATATTCCGCACGTCATATGGCTGTTTAGCGTCGGAGGGTATGATCTTTTCCACCTCATACTCCTGCCGCGGAGGCAGTGATGGTACAGAAAGAGCTTTTCTGGTATTGCACCAGGGGATGAAGGTAATCAGCTTTTTAATCTGATCAAAACACTCCATTTCGCTTTTTGCGAAAAAATGGGCGTTGCCGGAGATCTCGGTATGAGCCCGGGCTCCGCCTAAATCTTCCATCGATATCTCTTCTCCCAGTACGGTCTTGATCACTTCCGGACCGGTAATGAACATTTTGGAGATCTTGTCAACGACAAAAACGAAATCGGTAAGTGCCGGCGAATAGACCGCTCCTCCGGCACATGGGCCCAGAATCACGGATATCTGGGGAATGACACCGGATGCCAGCGTATTGCGATAAAAGATCTCGCCATATCCCGCAAGAGAGTTGACCCCCTCCTGGATGCGGGCTCCTCCGGAATCGTTGATCCCGATGAGAGGTATGCCCATCTTCATGGCATGATCCATGATCTTGGTGATCTTACGTGCATGGGCCAGACCCAGCGAACCTCCGGCAACCGTAAAATCCTGGGCAAAGATCCCTACCGGAGCTCCGCCAATCTTTCCTGTACCTGTAACTACACCATCACCGGGCAGCTGCTTTTTCTCCATTCCGAAATCTTTTGCCTTGTGTTCAACGAAAAGATCATATTCGTGGAAGGAATCTGCATCCAGCAGAGTGCGAATCCGTTCGCGGGCAGTCATCTTGCCCTGAGCAGCCTGCTTTTCCCTGGCCTGCTGCCCCCCGCCATCTTTAATTTTCTCTACCCTGCTAAAAAAATCATATATCTTTTTTCTGATCGACATAACAGTCTTTTCCCATTGCAAAATTGGTATTGCGACGTTTCATGAAGGGCATGATTATACCTTAATCCACCCTTCCTGACCGTTTCTTTTCTTCACCCGGTTTTCACCTGCATGGTGGAATAATCCAGAGTGGAACCGAATGTGCTGTGCGGAATTAAAAACACCAGAAGCATCAACAAGGCGGCAGAAACAATCCATATCGGCCGCGGTTTCCTGTGATTCATGGCCAGAGCAACGATCCATCCAAGAAGGGCGATTAGGGTCTTGTTATCCGTCAAATCCTGGCCACTGGGAAAACCGGCCCAATAAACGTCGAAGGCATATTTCTGCATCCAAGGGCCAAAAAGAAATCCGCCGAGGAACAAGAAAAGTATACCGATTCGGGCGGCAGACAGATATCCCTCCAGGCCCAAGGAGGCTTTCAGTCCGGCTACTAGAGCATAAAGGAAGGCAAGGAAAATGCACAAAATATGAGGCAAGACAATCCACACAGGTACACTGCCCCGGAACCGGACAACCACCGGATTCCGTTCATCGCCAACACTATGTTTTCTTCCCGATTGCTCCACCTCGATGAAGTAGGCGACTTTTCCGGCTTTTGGCTGTAAGGGAATTTCAGCCAGCAGTCCTTCCGCCGAAGGAAGCATAGAGACACGGGTCCATGGTTCTTCCACACCTACCCGTCTGAAAACCAACACGGCTTGTATATGGTTTTCCTGGAAATTCTGCAGGCGTACCGGACACGGAGACGGCTCCGCATGGCTGCGGGGAAGGCTATAGGAATAGTTTTTACCGCCCAATTCCAATTCTCCCCGGAGGGGGTATGTCGGCCCCGTTCTCCTTTGCCAGATCACCAGAAAGATCGTCAGGAGAACGGCAATAGTCCATACAATACGATTTTTATTCACATGGCTCCTAGGAAAAAATGATTCGAATCTCTTTGGCAACATTCCGGGTCAAGAGGTTTGGCAGATTCGCAAAATAGCCAAGATACTTTACCTCTTCGGATACGCCGGCCGTTGGGGGAAACTCCAGGGCTCCTCCGCTATTTTTTTCTTTGCGGTTTCGATGGCCTTTTCCAATTGCAGATCCTTGCCCAACAGGACGGATGCCGGATCATTATCCTGCAAAATATCCGGGTCGGCGCCATGATTTTCCACCAGCCATTTTCCTTCCCTGCCGAAAAAGGCATTGTTAGATTGCTGTACAATACCGTTATCCACAGTCCGCTGGGCATTGACAATACCGACCAAGCCTCCCCAGGAAGGCACTCCAACGACCGTCCCCAGCTTGCGCGCCTTGAAATGCTCCACAAAGGCCTCTCCATCGGATCCGTTGTCCTCATTGGATATCAACACATAATGGGCCCTGGAGGCGGAGTTCGGATAGCGATAGGGTGCCATACCCTTCAGAACATTGTAGGCCACCTGGCGTCGTTCCAACTTGTCAATTAGAAAGTACTCGGTCCACCCTCCACCATTGCCACGAACATCGATGATAATTCCGTCCTTGTAGCGGAAGGCCCGCCAAAACTTGTCAAACTGCATGATCCCGTCCCCACCCATGGCTGTGATGTGCATATAGCCCATCTTGCCGTTGGAAGCGGCGGCCACTTTGTCGATATTGTCCGAGACCCATCGGGCGTAACGGGCATTTCGATCGGACCTTAGCGGTTTCACCTCATAGGTCAACGCTCCTTCTTTATCAGGGCGGTCATTGACCGTGATTTGAATATACTCCTCTTTTCCGACCTGCAGATCCCGATAATAATTCTCTCCGGCCCTGATTTCTCTTCCATTGATCGCCAGCAGGTAGTCTCCCTCACGCAATCGTATATCCGGCCGCACCAGTGGAGTTTCCACCTGGCTGAAATAGTCAGTCGGTCCATAGATTCGAGCAAAGCGGTACAGTCCGCTGGAGGTGTCGGAGACGAGATCGGCGCCCAGAAGCCCCGTGAATTTGACTTGTTCCTGGGAAACCGGCGGATAGGTCTCCCCGCCCGAAACATAGGTATGAGATACACACAATTCCCCGACCATCTCCGAGAGAAGCCAATTCAGTTGCTCGCGCGACCGTATATTCTTGAGAACAGATCGGAATTTCTCTCCGATCGCCTTCCAATTTTGCCCGTGCATGTCCGCGTCATAGAAGAAATCCCGGTACCACCGCCAGGCATCCTGAAAGATCTGAAGCCATTCCTCTTGCGGCACCACCCGATAATTCATTCCGGACAAATCGACCGGTTTACCCGTCTTCTTTGTCTGGTAGGCTTCCCGGGTGGAAATCACCGAAATATTCTTCCCCTTTTGAATCAGCAGGTGTTCCCCATTGACCGACACACGGGCACCGGCAATTTTTTCTTCCAGCTGGATTTCTTTATCCTCTTTCATGGAATAGAGATGGAAATCCCATTTGGTATCTCCCTGCATGACGTTCATATCCTCATATTCCTGCTCGGTAAAACGATCCACAGAGTACCATCCGACGTAATTTTTCCCGGCCAGCAGATGGAAGTAATTCCCTGCCGGGACCGCAAGGGCAAAGATCCTTTTCTGGATTCCGTCCATATCTATCCGATACCGTTCTCCTTCAGCAGGCTCTGCCTTTTTTTCTCCCTCCTGTGATGTTTCCTGATCCTTCCCGATCCGGGCATGATTTTTTGCATACATCGGTTTTTCACCCGCGCGTAAAGATACAGCCATCACCTGTACCGGATGCCCAACGATATGGTTGTCTTCAAACATGTCCATAGTGATCTGAAAATTACGATAGGACAGGAAGTAGAGATAACCACCCGCTGCATCCCAGCGTGGATTCATGTTTTCGTAAAATTCGTCCGTCAGTTGGATTTTTTCGTTTTTCTGAGTGTCGTAAAGCCAGATGGTATTATTTCGATTTTCTCCGGGAAGAGAATAGGCGATCCAACGGCTGTCCGGCGACCAGGCATAATCGCTCACCTCCCACACGAATTCATCGTTATCCAGAAACCGCCTGCCTTCAATTTTTACCGTTTTCTTATCTGCGACCTCCACCACCAACAGGTCAAAATCCTTACTGCCGAATAGGATTTTCTTTCCGTCGGGGGACCACTCCAGATGGTACATGGTCCGATCCAGATTCTCGGTCAAGGGTCTCCATTCCCCACCCGATACATCCTGTAAATAGAGCTGGTATTCACCGCTACGGTCGGAAAAAAAAGCCACGGTCTTCCCGTCGGGGGAAATCCGTCCATATCGTTCCCTGCTGGCGCACGAAGGGGTCAGGTCCCGTGTGCGGGTCTCTTGATCGCGCAACTGCAGGTGATAGAGATCCCCACGGGCGGTCAACAAGATATGCTTTCCATCGTTCCCGATGTCCGTGTCCTGTATATAGGCGGAGGGATGGGTCCAACGAGGCTGCATTTTCCATTCGTCAGATGCCAGGATAAAGGAGATTTTCTTTGCGTTCCCCTTCTTGGGATCCAAGACAAACAGGGACCCGTTCTGTACATACACGATGTTTTTTCTATCCGTGGAAGGCCAAAGCACATCGAAATCGGTGTGCCGGGTTATCTGGCGCAGCTCCTTGTTCTTCAGATTTAAGGAATACAAGTTGGTAATGCCGTCCTTGCCACGATCGGAACCGAAGTAGAGAAGATCCCCGATCCAGAGTGGATAGGCATTCTTGCCGACGTAATCGGTGACCGGGGTGTAGGACTTTTGCGTAAAATCGGCCATCCAGATATCGGTATAACGTCCTCCTTTATACCTTTTCCAGTAATAATCCTCCATTCCCTTGCGTACGTAAATCAATCGTTTTCCATCTTCCGAGAAGCTGCAGGAAACACCCCGATCCACAGGTAACGGATCCGGAATGCCTCCGTTCAGGTCCACCTGGAACAGCCTCGCGTCCCGCGAAACCGGACTCACGCCATACCTGCTCCGAAATACGACTTTCTGACTATCCGGAGTCCAACCGACACACCACACCGGAGAGGGAAAATAGGTCAATCTTCTGGGTACCCCGCCTTCACTGGGGATGATGTAGATATCCTGAATCTGATCATAGGCCGCGGAAAATGCGATCCATTTCCCGTCCGGCGAGAAACGGGCCATGATTTCTGCCCCCGGATGAGTGGTGATTCGACGTGCAGGACCGCCATCCGTGGTCCCTATCCAGAGATCGTCTTCCCAAGTGAAGACCAGACGCTCCCCATGAATGTCCGGATAGCTCATGAATTGGGCCTCCCGGGAAGAAGACTGGGCCGGAAGAAAAACAGAAGTGAGCAGGAAAAGGCAAAGGAATGCAAAATACTTTTTCATATGTTTTATCCTTATTCTTTATTTTCCGACAACAGACAGGGGTGATGGAGCGGCAAAAAGTCTTTGTTCCATTTCTTTTCGCAAATCTCGTGTTGATTCCATTGCTGTTGTCGGCGGGACGCCGTCGCTCCTAGGACTTTTTGCCGTTTCATCAGGGGTAGCGGATCCTGGTTCTTCCACTTTATGTTTCTGCGGAAAAATGACAATCTTCCTCTTGCATTCAGAGAGTCACAAGGGTATACTACACCCTCCTAGCGTCCCCATCGTCTAGCCCGGCCTAGGACACCGCCCTTTCACGGCGGCGACAGGGGTTCAAATCCCCTTGGGGACGCCATCTTTTCCTCCGCAGCCGACTCCTCTTTTCCATTCTTTACCTGAACGATCAGCGAAACGACAACAGGGACAGGTCGTAATCCTCCGGAGGAAGGAAGCCCAGAAGATCCAAGCAGGTTGCTGCCAGAGAGGAAATTCCCAGACCGGTCCGTAGCGTTTCTTCGTATTCTCCCTTGTTTTCGGGATCGTAGACAATACACGGTACCGGGTTCAGGGAATGACTTGTCTTGGCCTTGGGAGTGCCGTCTTCTTTCTTCAATACGGCTCCGCTTTTTTTATCATGCTCGAACATATCGTCCGAGTTGCCATGATCGGCGGAAACCAGCATCACGCCTCCAGCCTTCTCAACCGCCTTCATCAAGCGACCCAAACCCAGATCGAGTGCCTCCATGGCACAAATGACCGCTTGATAGATGCCGGTATGGCCAACCATATCACCATTCGGGTAATTCAAGCGGATAAAATCATACTTTCCTGACTCTAAGGCCCGGATCACCGCATCTGTAATCTCAGCGGATTTCATCCAGGGGCGTTGTTCGAAGGGGATGACGTCGCTGGGAATTTCGACATATTCCTCCAATGACTCGTCGAACTTCCCGGTTCGGTTTCCATTGAAAAAATATGTGACATGGCCATACTTCTGGGTTTCGCTGATAGCCAGGATTCGCACTCCGGTAGCGGTCAGATATTCTCCACTGGTTCGATCGATCGAAGGCGGATTCACCAGATACTGCCGGGGAACATGCAGATCGCCATCGTATTCCATCATCCCGGCATATTCCACCTGAGGATAACGGATCCGGTCGAATTTATTAAAATCCGGTTGTTCGAATGCTGCGGTTATCTCCAGGGCTCTATCTCCCCGGAAATTGAAATAGATAACCGAATCTCCATCGAGAACCGGCCCGACGGGTATTCCCTGATCGGCAATCACAAACTCATGCAAGTCTTGATCAATAACCCCGGGTTGCTCCCGGCGATAGGTTTCTACCGCCTGGCGAGCAGACGCGAATAAACGACCTTTCCCTAAAACATGAGTATGCCATCCACGCTGGACCATACTCCAATCGGCCCCATAGCGATCCATGGTTATGTACATACGTCCTCCACCGGAGGCGATCCGGACATCAAAAACGCCGTCTCTGATGGCTGCAAGGAAATCCTCGAAGGAATCGATGTATTCCAAAGCACTGGTTTCTCCGACATCACGACCATCCAGGAGGCAATGAATGCGCACTTTGCCCACACCCTCCTTTTTAGCCTGGACGATCATGGCCTTAAGATGATCCAAGTGCGAATGCACATTCCCATCGGAGAAGAGCCCGAGGAAATGGAGCGTCGATGTATGGCTTTTGACATTGTCGATCAGCTTTCGCCATGTGCCGCCGGAGAACATGGCCGCCGATCCAATGGATTGGGACACCAGCGCCGCACCCTGTTGGAAGACCCTTCCGCACCCGATGGCATTATGGCCGACTTCGCTGTTTCCCATATCCTCATCACTGGGCAAGCCCACAGCTTTTCCGTGAGCCTTCAACCTGACATGAGGACATTCGCTCTCCAGCTTTCGGAGCGTATTCATCATGGCCTGGGAGACCGCATCCCCCTCGGCATACTTGCCATAGCCGACTCCGTCCATAATGACCAGAACAACCGGTCCGCGGCGGCCTTTCCATTTCGGATTCTTCTTCAGTGCTTCTACCATAACGACCGACTCCTTATCCTATGATTTCCTTCCTGGTTTTCTTTCTTGCCTGTACGGGTGGAGTTGCATACTACCTCCGGTTCGGCGATCCAAAGTATAGCCCACTCAGCCTTTCCTGGGAAATTTTAATAACGGCTTCCGGGTAAGAAGTAGAGGGTTGCCGACGGTTAAAAGGACCTGCCAAAGGCAACGGCATTGAGGAATAGACGGCTGCTGCCATACCAGTAAGAGCGAAAGGTCGGATTGTCGGCAAACAGAACCACATAACCACGTGATACATGTTGGGCGATTACCGCTGCACTATGGGCCAGTTTTTGGTTCCAGCCTTCGGGGGTATATCCGCTCCACAAGGGATGAGAGGAATAACGGGCCACGTTGCCCCCCGGCGTTTTGCAAGGTTCCAACAGAAAGGTGTGATCGCGAAATACGGCCAGCGGGGATTCCAGTCCGTAGCTGAGAGGATGCGTCTTATCCAGCTCTACCTGAAATATCGCCCCACCGACGACTTCCTCGTTTGCCGCCTGATCGGCATCCTCATAGGAGGTGTTCCTGCCGGCTTTTTTATCCTCTTTTTTGACGGCGGATTCCGCCACCAATTCCTGTTCTACGATCCAGTGTGCGGCGCCTCGCAAGGCAATTAACAATCCTCCGTTCTCAATCCAATGTTTCAGACAAACGGCAAAAGGCTGTTCAGCCTTTCCGTAGCTGCCTCCAACCAGGATAATGGTGTTGTATCGGTTCAGATCGATACGATGGAAACTGTCCAAATCGATGAGGGCCACAGGCATTCCCATTTTTTCACCCAATAAATGCCATACCTCCCCAACCTCATTGGCATTAGTTCCCCGACCGGAAACAAGCGCTACACGCGGCTTTTCCAGAACACGAAAATGATTGGACCCTAAATCCGAACCATCGGTAACCGTCCCTCCAGAGATGCCGGAAATATCTACGGAATCCTGGTCGAGTGCAAGATGTAACGATGTCTGAAATACTTCGCTGGACATCGGCTGTCCCTTGGTCGGAATAAAAATGGTCCCTCGGTCAAATCTTTTTTTCCCGTCAGCGGTTTGGATTTCAAAGGGACGGAAGGAAGCGGAAACGTGCAATCCTGCCTGTTGCATTCGATGCAGGGCACGAAAAGAAAAATACTCGTTCCATGGCATGAGATACCCGTACCCGGCCTCTCGAAAACCCGAATCCTGTCTTGGCTTTTTTACTTCCAGAATTTCCTTCCCTAAGAGTCCTTCCACTGGTTGCGTCCATTCCAGGTAGGAAACTCCGTAAGCCAGCGGCAGGGTCCAAGTGGAAATATCGTAGAATTTTTCCACAGAAAAGTCCGTCCGTCGTTCCATCATGGCATGTAAGAGCCGCGTCTGGGACTGATTACCCGGGACGACATAAGCACTTCCCGGCAGAAAAGATTTGTCGGCAACGGTTATCGGCCTGGCTAATTCGAAAAGTCGTATCTGATGCCGTTTCAGTAATTGTGCCAACTTCCAGGCTCGTGTACTGTCTCCACTCGCGTTGATAACGTACCCTTTTACCGCCAGTTTTTTGGCAAAAGCACCGGCCTCGCGATAAAACTGGTGCTGCTGCTGCAACATCTTTTCACGCAAGCTATAAGCAGCTTGCAAACTGGAGAGGGAGGTGATCAGATGATTCCGTATGGTGAATGCATAATCCATTACTCCCCGGTTCGTTTCCCTCAATAATGCTTTGGTACCCGCCTGCTCAAACAAAATACCTATAGCACCGGTTATATCGGTATAGGTCGATCCCTTCCCTATATAGAAGTCATCGAAATTTTCTCCATGGTAGTAGAGCGATCCGATGCGATCCAGGGCCTGGGCGTGATACTGCCCGATTTCGGATGTCAGTTCCTGCACTTCTTTCGGGATAAAGGGATGGACGCTGTTGGCGATTCCTGGTTGAAAGAAGTAGGTACCGTTGGGACCCATTTCATGATAGTCGGTAACCAATTGAGGTCGCCAGGAATAGTACAACTCCAGTCGTCCTCTGGATTCCGGATGTTCCAGAGGCATCCAGTCACGATTCAGATCGAACCAATAATGGTTGCCGCGGCTTCCGGGCCAGGACTCCCAATGTTCGCGGTCCTGGGGATCGGTGTTGGCAAAGGCTCCACGGTATCCATTCACCCAGGAGGTAAATCGGGAATGACCATCCGGATTCAAGGATGGAAGTATCAGGACGACACAGTTTTCCAGAATGGAGTTCACGGCAGGCCCCTGTCCGGCGGCAAGGTGGTATAGCAGCAGCATAGACGCTTCTACCCCGCTGGACTCATTTCCATGAACGCCATACCCCATCCAGACAATCAAAGGCATCTGCGAAGTTGCCGTCTTATCCCACGTACCCAGATCTGTACTGATCTGAACATTCCTTTTTCGAATATCCTCCAGGCGGACCAGATTGGCTGGGGATGAAACGATGGCATGGATCAAAGGTCTTCCTTCATAACTTTGGCCATGGGTTCCCAGTACGACCCGGTCGCTGGAAGAGGCTATCGCCTGAAAAAAGGTGAGGACTTCATCGGGACGCGTGTGCCGGTCTCCAATGCGGTATCCGCACACAGCCTGGGGAGTGGAGACTTTCTCGTTATAGCTCTCGACCCCGGGGATTTCCATTTGGATGCGAAAAGGTAGAGCAGGGGTACCTGCCGACAATCGTGGGGAAAATCCTGGAGAAAAGAGCAAAAAGGTTATTGCAGATGTCAACCATCGCATTTTGTCATTATCCTCCCCTTATCGACCGTCCTTTGTCTGTTCTTCTGCCCGAACCATCTGCTTCTCTGGATACGAATGTGCAAGTATATCAAATATGCAGACTATAGTATCGATGAAGCCGCAAAAAGTCGATCTTTCGTTCTTCTGTGTTTATTCCGTATTGATGCGAAAGATTTTGCCGGCAGGATGACGGCGCTCCCGGCATTTTTTGCGGCTTCATCAGTATTCCGAGACCGGAGACTTTTTCGTTCACCGACACAATCTTTGCTTGGATGGAACAGAATAGAGATGCTGTCCTTTTTTCCACCCCTCGGACAGAAAAAGGCTCCCGATTGGCTCTTCTTGACCTCCACTCAACATACCTCTATAATGACCCTTTTTAAATGAATGAGTCGGGTACGAGTTCCTCGGGAATACCTTACCCGTGAATATCCCGGCTAACCGCCTATTCGATCATTAGGGACAGAATGAGTGAAATGACCCTTGGCTCCTTTCGATGGGAAAGGAAAATCCCTTGTATATGTCTCCTCATGGCCATTTTCGCATGGACCAGTGCAGGTTGCGGATACCGTCTGGCTGATCGGTCCCGTACGCAGCCCAAGGTAACAACTGCTTTAGCTATTCCCGTTTTAAAGAATACGACTAACACACCGCGCATAGAACAGATACTGACCCGGGCACTCATCGAACGCTTTTCGGAAAACTCATCCATGGATATATCTTCTGACGACAAACAAGGCGATCTCGTCCTGGAGGGTGTGGTGACGTCTTTAAATTCCTCTCCAATCCTATTCGGCCAAGAAGGGTTCGCCAATACCTTTCTCCTGTCGATCCAGGCATCCGTAAAAATCATCCGCAAGAGCGATGGTAAAGTCATTATCGATATGCCTAATTTTTTATTTCGTGATCAATATCAGATCAATCCGGATGTCCAACACTTTTTTTCGGAACAGAATCCGGCCATGGACCGCATTGCCCGTGATTTTGCCTCTACCGTGGTTGCTCTCTGTTTGGAAAATCTACAGACCATTGACTGATAGAATCTTTGCCCATGAATTTCCTTCAATTTCAAACTGCATTTGCCAAAGCGAAACCATCCAGAATCTACCTGTTCCTTGGTCCGGAAACCTATCATCACCACCAAGGGCAGAACATGATTTTGGATCGTTATCTGCCGCAAGAGGCAAGAGGATTCTGTTTCTCCAAGTTTGAAGATACGCTGGAAGAAATACGTGAAGGACTGTCTCTGGCCACAACCCTACCCTTCGGTGCCGATTTTCGCGTGATCGTCTTTCGAGGATCCGAGGTGTCCGGACCGGCAGGCACCGACTTACTGGAGACGTATTTAAAACAGGCCTCGCCCAGAAGCATCCTGATAATCGAAATGGAACAGGCACAAAAAGGCAGTAGGATCGAAAACCTGACCTCAGAATATGGCTTTCTGATCGAATGCCCCTTACTGAATCCCGCCGAGAGAAAAAAGTGGATCCAGGATTTTGCCCGGCAGAAAGGATACTCCTTTGACTATTCCGCAGTGTCTGCGGCTGTGGATCGTGCCGGAGAGAATCTTTGGCAAATCACCTCTCAAATGGACAAGATTTTCGATTGGATGGATAAACCCGGCCCCGTATCCGCACAAACGGTGGAGCGTCTTTTACCTGCAAACGATGATCTGCCCAGTTATAAATTGCTGGACGCCCTTTCCCAGGGAAAGACATGCACCGCCCTGCAAATGAATGAGACTTTGCTCAATCAAGGAATAGCCCCCCTCTATCTCCTGACCATGATCACCAACCAACTTCACAACTGGTGCGTCGCCAAAGAGATGATTCAAAACAATAACTCCAGGGATGAAATCGGCCAAACGCTGAAATTGAAACCTTTTCTGATCCCATCCGTTCTCGACCTGTCTGCCATTCTTCCGGCCAAACAGTTACAGGCGCTCTACGTCGTGGCAACCCAGACCGATCGCCAGATGAAATCGAGCCGCATGCCTCCCAAAATTCTTCTAGAGAGCCTGATTGTTAAGGTTGCTTCCCTTGTCCATTCCACGGCTGGAAACAAACGCCCAGCCTTAAACTCCTTCAGACGTTTTTAGCAATTTCTAATCTTTTACCGACATCCATACTGCTATGAAAAACTTAATCGACATCATCGAACTCACCCCGGAAGAGATCCGGGAAATCCTGGATTTATCCGCCCGTATCAAGAAAGATCCGGGAGCTTACAGGAATGCCCTTTCCGGCAAGACCATTGCCTTACTTTTTCAGAAAGCCTCCACCCGAACCCGCATCAGTTTTGAAACAGGGGTATATCAGCTTGGCGGATACGGCCTTTTTCTTAGCTCTTCCGATCTCCAGATCGGTCGTGGAGAGCCGATCCGCGACACGGCCCGAGTCATGTCCCGTTATCTGGATGGAATCATGGCCCGTGTTTTTCAACACCAGATCCTGCTCGATATGGTCCAGTATGGCACCATCCCGGTGATCAACGGGCTGAGCGACCACTCACACCCCTGCCAGGCACTGGCAGATTACTTCACCATCTGGGAGAAAAAACACAAACTGGAGGGGTTGAAAGTCGCCTATATCGGAGACGGGAACAATATGGCCCATTCCCTGCTCGAAGGTGCCGCTAAACTGGGAATTCACTTTGCTGCGGCCACACCTCCGGGATTCGAAATGTCACCGGCGGTCATCAAGGCCGCACAACTGGCCGCTGCACGGTCCGGATCCGAAATCACCCTGACCGACGACCCGAAATTGGCTGCCAGCAACGCAGACATCCTGTACACCGATGTCTGGGCTTCTATGGGTCAGGAAGCGGAAGCCGAACGTAGAAAGAAGGCCTTTCAGGGATTCCAGGTCGATGCGGCCCTCATGCGTCTGGCATCGCCAGAATGCCGATTCATGCATTGTCTGCCGGCCCATCGGGGAGAAGAGGTCAGCGAGGAAGTGATCGAATCCACCCAGTCCATTGTTTTCGATCAGGCAGAGAATCGCCTGCATGTACAGAAGGCGATCATGGTCATGCTTATGGGGCAGGAAAAGAAGATATAAAGAAAACGCCCGGTTTTTACACCGGGCGCGAAACCGAACAAAAGGTGATTGGAATCTGAAATTCGGCTAGGCAGTGGGGGATTTCTGCACTTGGTTTGCCTGGCGAGTTATCCGGGATTTCAGCCTTGCGGCTTTATTCGGGTGCACAACACCCCTTCTTGACATGCGATCCAGCATTTCCACCATAAAGGGCAGAGCCGTCTTCACTTCTGCCTGATTTCCTTCTTCCACAGCCTTGCGGGCTGCTTTTACCGTCTTACGCACACGGGTGGCGTTGGCGGAGTTCATCTGGTTTCGCTTTGTGGCGTGGCGCGCCGCTTTCATTGCCGATTTATGTCTCTGCATCGATAGACCTTACTTAACCTTAAAAGAAAAACATTCCTGTATTGAAACCCACTTTTCGCGAAAAGCGCTAGAAGTTACATTGAAACTTCCATATATGTCAAGTAGAAACAGCCAGATTTTATTATTGACCTTTACCCCCTTTTTGTATTATCAATAGAAGGAATCCATGTTCATAAAAATTGGTAATCCTAACAGCCTGATCATCCGTACCCTTCACTGCGGTTTACGAATTTCCGATTTGAATCCTTTTAGAAAAATATCACCGAGGGATTGGACTCATGCCTTTTTCTGTCCGATTCTCCCTCGATTTTCCCACATCCGATGAAAAAGAACCTGTTCCCCGATTTTTCTCCAGGAGAGTTATTCGGCCCACAGGATGAAAATCTTCGACAGATCGAGCGACTCTTTTCCGTATCTCTTCACCTCCGAGGCTCCACTCTGACCATCGAAGGAGAAGAGAACGATGTCAGGATGGTGGAAAAAATCCTGGAGGACTATTCCGACCTGTTGCGGAAAAAGCAGATTTTTCGCAACGGTGAACTGCGCGCGGCCCTGGACCAGATCGCCAAAGATACGGATCTTTCCCTCGCCGACTTTTTCCCCAAATTACAGATATCTTTGCCTGGAGGCCGTTACGTTTTCCCTAAAAGCGCCAATCAGCGTTATTACCTGGATGCCATGCTTTCCAACGATATCGTTTTCGCCATCGGGCCCGGCGGAACGGGAAAAACCTTCCTGGCTGTGGCCATGGCGGTTTATCAATTGTCGGAAAAAAGGGTGTCACGGATCATTCTCACCCGACCGGCAGTGGAAGCAGGGGAAAAATTGGGCTTTCTCCCGGGCGGCATTTCCGAAAAAATCGATCCCTACCTCCGGCCTCTCTACGATGCGCTATTTCATCTCATGGACAGCGATAAGTTCAATCGATACATGGAAAAGAATGTCATTGAGATCGCTCCTCTGGCTTACATGCGTGGCCGCACTCTGAGCGATTCCTTCGTGATTCTCGACGAGGCACAAAACACTTCTCCCGAACAAATGAAGATGTTTCTAACCAGAATCGGCTATAATTCTAGAGCCGTGATTACCGGAGATATTACTCAAATCGATCTCCCACCGGGACGGACTTCAGGACTGGTAGATGCCCGTCAGGTCCTGTCTCGGGTGCCGGAATTGAGTTTTTGTTCCTTCAATGAAAACGATGTTGTACGACATCGTCTGGTCCGTCTGATCATCAAAGCCTACGAAACGCATTATAATTCGGTCCATCCGGGTTCGACCAGCCCGACCAACAATCCGGCGGCACTCGAATGATTTCTATGACAGGACGAACACATTGCCTCTTGCCTAAACCACCCGAGGTTGCCCGCCATACGGCACGGATATGGTCCGACGATACAGAACCAGGCCCAGCACAGACAAAAATTAAGGATCGAAAACTCCGACTTTTCGTAAAATGGTATGTGTGACCGATGGAAAGCCTTTTGTTTGCCAAGGAAACCAATCCGCCCTGCTCGGGGCATTTGAAAGGAAGGTTGAAACTATGAACGACCAACATATCAAAGACGAACTCATAAAGAATAATCATGAATATCGCAAACTTTGGGAACAGCATCAGGCATTCGAAAAACGTTTGCAGCAAATCGGCAATAAACCCTATCCCAGCGAGGAAGAATCCCTGGAAATTCCGGTCTTAAAAAAGAAAAAATTGGCATTGAAGGACCAGATGCAATCCATGATAGCGGCCTATCGTAAGAAAGCCACCGCACCCCTAAAGGCTTAATATGCGAATCGCTATCGCTAAAGAAGGGATTCCCTATTTCGGTGTCCCGTTGCTTCTGGCTTTCGTCGCCTTCATCTGCCAGGCGTGGCTCCTCGGCAGTCTTCTTCTTCTTGTGGGCCTTTTTATTTTGTACTTCTTTCGCGACCCGGAAAGAAGACTGCCTTCCGATCCCAACCTGCTGGTATCGCCGGCGGATGGCCGTGTCGTTGTGATTGAATCGGTTCAGGATCCCGAGTTGGGACCGCGGCACAGAATCAGCATTTTTCTTTCTGTCTTCAATGTGCACATCAACCGGATCCCGTATGCGGGGACCGTCACCCGTGTCCAATATTTTCCGGGAAGATTTCTGGCTGCTTTTCGTCGGGAAGCCTCTCTGGAGAATGAACGCAATACCATCGAACTGCAGGCCGGAACATCCTTGATCCGAGTCACTCAGATTGCCGGTTTGATCGCCCGAAGGATCGTCTGCTGGAAAAGAACCGGAGATCGAATGCAGCGGGGCGAGCGACTGGGAATGATTCGTTTCGGATCCCGAGTCGATCTGGATCTGCCGGCAGATACGGATCTTCTGATAAAAGTAGGAGATCGCTTACATGGAGGAAGCGATCCGGTGGCTCGTTTTCGGCAATGACACCGGCCTGACATCCTCTTGCAACGAGAAACCTCCACGCATGATTAACGGATCGTAAACACTTCGGGAAAAACTGTGGATCACACAAAGCCAGAATCTTCGGAAGGAATCAAACCGCGGCGGAAATTCCGTCGGACCATCAATGCGATTCCTACCACATTTACCATCGGCAACCTGTTCTGTGGTTTTTATTCCATCGTCTCCGTCCAACATGGAAACTTTGATATGGCGGCCATTCTCATCGGCTGGGCCGCCGTTTTCGATGTCCTGGATGGGCGAATCGCTCGTTTGACCAAGACATCCAGTGAGATGGGACTGCAGCTGGATTCCCTGGCCGATGTCATTTCCTTTTGTCTGGCACCGGCGATTCTGATCAACGCCTGGGCTTTTCCCCAGTTCCAGCCCATCGGATGGATCATCAGTTTCATCTACATCATCTGCGGCGCCATGCGTCTGGCCCGATTCAACATCATGGGACCCGGCCATAAAGACTTTGTCGGCATGCCGACTCCGGCAGCCGGAGGCATGATTGCCTCTCTGGTTCATTATTTTCAGGACCCGGAACTAGTGAAAGATTATTACCTGGGGATACTGGCTCTGGTGGGCCTGCTGGCATTCCTCATGATCAGTACCATACGATACGTCGGATTGAAAGGATCCGAGGGGAAAAATCATTCCTATCGTACCATTCTACTTCTTGCCCTGCTGATCACGGGGATTTACTTCTACTCCCGCATCGTACTGGTTTCTCTCGCATCGATCTATACTCTTTCCGGCATCTGCTTCAAGCTTTATTCCATCCTTTCCCGGCACCTGAGCCATAAAAACGTTCCGAAACCGACTCTGTCCCCCAAGTCCTAAGTCCCTGCTCCTGGATACGCATGAAAAATCCCGATCCGCGCCGTCTGATACGCCTGCTCAAACAGTTTCCAGGGAAAAAAATCCTGGTGGCGGGAGATG
This sequence comes from uncultured Acidobacteriota bacterium, assembly GCA_964617125.1. Taxonomy (GTDB): domain Bacteria; phylum Acidobacteriota; class UBA6911; order CAINFC01; family CAINFC01; genus CAZTVS01. The sequence goes on along the minus strand of CAZTVS010000001.1, from coordinate 52,576 downwards.
TCATGCTGGATGAATTTATCTGGGGCACCGTCCATCGCATCTCTCCGGAAGCTCCGGTCCCTGTGGTTCTGGTCAAAAGAAAAAGTGTACATCTGGGAGGATCGGCCAATGTCGCCTGCAACCTGCACGCCTTGGGCGCCGTACCGATTCCTTTGGGTGTGATCGGAAACCCCAAAGAAGATCCTTCCTCCGTTGTGATTTTGCAGGAGTACCGGAAGATCAGTCCCATCGTTTCCGGGTTGATTATGGAGACAGACCGACGCAGCACTGTCAAGACCAGGATCATTGCACATCATCAACAGGTCTGTCGTACGGATTGTGAGGATTCCCACCCCCTGGCAGAGAGCACACACCGGAAACTGCTGCTGGCATACCGGCGGCTGTCGCAAAAGACCGAAGCCACCATCATTTCCGACTATGCCAAAGGACTTGTCAATTCCGATTTATCCCGTGCCATTCAAGCCGGTTTGAAGTCAGGCAGGCAATCCATCGTGGCCGTAGATCCCAAGGTCAAGGACCTTCGTGTCTATGGGCATCCCACCTTTCTCACTCCCAACAAGGCGGAAGCCGAAATGGCATCGGGGATACCCATCATAGATACAACCTCCCTAGTCGCCGCCGGCAAAAAAATCCTTCAGGACACTCAGGCGGATCATCTCATCATCACGCGGGGAGAGGAAGGGATGTCGGTCTTCTCATCCACGGGAGGGGTGAGCCACATTCCTACCAAGGCACGAGAGGTTTTTGATGTGACCGGAGCCGGAGACACGGTCATCGCCACAATCACTGTTTCCCTTCTCTGCGGCGCCGATATCATCGAAGCGGCAACCATCGCCAATTATGCTGCCGGCATCGTAGTCGGCAAGCTGGGCACGGCGACGACCAACGTGCCGGAAATCATCGAACGCATCCGCCAGGACGCCTGCATCTGATCGCGGAGGAATCTGCATTCGCAGACAAAAGAACGGAGACGGTTTCCCTGATGCCAAGTTACTCTTCCGGATTGCCGCCGGCCTTGCAAACCATTCTCCGGGTGTGATATAAATTTTGCTTTTAAACGCCAGCAACACAGTATCTCATTCTTTCAAGGAGAAAACATGGCTGATAATATGGAAGCATTGGGAATGATTGAAACCAAAGGCTTTGTGGCAATGGTTGAGGCTTCTGATGCGATGGTCAAAGCTGCTAAAGTAACCCTCATCGGATATGAAAAGATCGGTTCCGGTTATGTTACCGCCATCGTCCGTGGCGATGTCGCTGCCGTTAAGGCGGCCACGGATGCCGGAGCGGCCGCGGCCCGGCGCGTAGGCGAGTTGGTCAGCGTACACGTCATTCCTCGTCCACATTCCAATCTGGATGAACGGCTGCCGATCAATATCAAAGCCGGCAAGTAATTTTTATGATCCTTGGCAAAGTAGCCGGGACGGTGGTGGCCACCCGCAAGGACGAAAAACTGCAGGGCAAAAAGCTGCTGGTGGTACGCACCCTCGATCCTGAAACAAAAAAGGAATCGGGTTATACGGTAGCTATCGATACGGTGCAAGCCGGAAGAGGTGACGTAGTACTCTGCGTCAGCGGCAGTTCCGCCCGCATGGCTTCGGGCTTGAAGGACCATCCGGTCGATACAGCCATCATCGGGATAGTAGACACCATCGAAATCTGATCCACAGACGAGTTTCCCTTCCCTCCACAGAAGGGAAACTTGTCGATAGAACGCCATAACCGTTTTTAGAAGAACGGAAAATCACGCCTGACATGCGACTGGCAAAAGTTGTCGGAACGATCGTTTCCACCATGAAAAATGAGGGTCTCCAGGAGAGAAAGATGCTTCTCCTCAAGCATCTTCGCCCCGATGGGGTTCTTATCGGGCCTGCTTTCGTAGCCACGGATGCAGTTGGTGCCGGAACCGGGGAAACAGTATTTTACGTTCGCAGTAAAGAGGCCGCCTTCCCCTTCTTTCCACGGGAAACTCCGACCGACGTCACCGTCGTCGGTATCGTCGATCGCATTCATCACTCCACGGACCATCCATGATTCTGGCAAAAGTGACTGGAAACATTGTCGCCTCGCAAAAGTATTCCGATTTCGATGGCGCCAAAATTCTCATTGTCCAGCCGTTGGATCTGGACCATAATCCGTCCGGAGAAGAACTGCTGGCGGTGGACGGAGTAGATGCCGGTCCTGGAGATCTGGTGTTGCTGGTTCAGGACGGTTTCGCCGCCTCGGCGGCTGTAGGCAAAAAATCCGCCGCTATCGATGTTGCCGTTATCGGAGTGGTGGATGAAGTCAAGCTTTATTCCTGAGCCCATCATCATCGCTATGGACAAACCATCTCATACCATTTTGATTACCGGTCGCTTGCCGGAAAAGGCTCTGGACCGTCTGGCCCCCTTCGGCCGGCTGATCTCCCATAGGAAATCCGAACCTATCTCCTCGCGGGAAATACGCAAGCATATAAAAGACGCCGACGCTTTGATCAGTTTCCTGTACGACTCCATTGATCGTCGAATCATGGAATCCGCTCCCCGGCTGAAAATTATCGCTAATGCTGCTGCCGGATTCAACAATATAGATACGGCTGCCGCGCAGGAACTTGGCATCTGGGTAACCAATACTCCCGGTGTGCTGACCGAAGCGACCGCCGATCTGACGATGGGGCTCTTGTTGAGCGTCGCGCGCCATATCGTATCCGGGGATCGTTTTTTACGGGAGGGAAGATTTCATGGTTGGGATTTTCATCTCTTCCTGGGCACGCAACTCTCCGGAAAAACCCTCGGCATAGTGGGCATGGGACGTATCGGACAAGCCGTCGCCGAGAGGGCCAAAGGTTTTGGGCTGAAAATTCTCTATCACAATCCATTGCGTCTTTCCCCGGAGCAGGAACAACGGTTGTCTGCCCGGTACGTCACGCTATCCGGACTTTTACGCCGTTCGGATTTTATCTCTCTTCACGTCCCGCTGACCAGCACCACCCGTCACATGATCGCTTCTCCTCAATTCTCTCTCATGAAACCGACAGCCATCCTGATCAACACGGCAAGAGGCCCCGTTGTCGATGAGAGAGCGCTCCTGGATGCGCTGCGTAACAGGAAAATAGCCGGTGCCGGCCTGGATGTTTTCGAACAGGAACCGATGGTGGAAAAAGGACTGGAATCGCTGGATCAGGTTGTTCTATTACCTCACATCGGAAGTGCAACCGTGGAAGCACGCACCGGAATCGCCATGACCGCCATCCGCAACGTAACCGCTGTCCTGCAGGGCAGACGGCCACCCAACCCGGTGGTCATTCCGGAAAAACGGATCAGTCGTTGATATGAATATTCTGGAAAAAATGCCCTATCCCTGCTCCTATCGAAATTTTACGGAGCCGGACCGTTTTCACGATCATTGCGGCATATTCGGCATCTTTCAACACCCCAAGGCCGTACGCATGACTTATCTGGGACTCTATGCCCTGCAGCACCGGGGACAGGAATCCGCCGGAATCTGTTCCAGCGACGAAGGCAGACTCCATCAGGAAAAGGGAATGGGGTATGTAAGCGATGTCTTTACCCCGGCTCGATTGAAACTCCTCAGCGGAATTCACTCCATCGGTCATGTACGCTACTCGACTGCGGGAGAAAGCCGTCTGCAAAATGCCCAGCCCATTCTGAACGAATCTCATCGCGGAGCGATCGCTCTTTGCCATAACGGCAACCTGGCCAATGCCGAAAGCCTTCGCAGCGACTTATTGCGCAAACACGAATCCTTCTTTACCAGCTCCGACAGCGAAATCATCCTCAAGCTCATCGGCCGCAGTAAAAAGAAATTCCTTGAGGACGCCCTGCCGGAGGCCCTTGCACCTTTGCGGGGAGCTTTCTCCCTTCTTGTCCTGACCAAAGACCAAATGGCCGCAATCAGAGACCCCTTCGGATTCCGTCCTCTTTGTATCGGCCGGTTGGATAACGCCTATGTTTTTGCTTCGGAAACCAGCGCCCTAGACCTGATCGGCGCCACCTATCTGGATGATGTTCAACCGGGGGAGATTGTACTTTGTAATCCATCGGGCTGGAAACGTTTGCGTTACGCTGCATTGGAGAAAACATCACAATGCATTTTTGAACACATCTATTTTTCCCGGCCCGACAGCCTGGTTTTCGGACGCAATGTGAATCAGGTGCGTTATGACATTGGTCGCTGCATGGCTAAGGAATTTAAGCTATCGGCGGATGTCGTTGTTCCGGTACCCGATTCAGGTGTATCTGCCGCCCTGGGCTTCTCCGCCGCCTCGGGCATCCGTTTTGACTTCGGCCTGATCCGCAACCATTACATCGGCCGGACTTTTATCGAACCATCGCAGGCCATGCGTGAATTCGGTGTCCGCGTCAAACTGAATCCAGTGAAAGAAATCTTCCATGGCAAGGACGTGGTTCTGATCGACGATTCCCTGGTTCGAGGAACTACCAGTCAGGAGATTTGCCATATGATACGCTCCACGGGAGCGAGGAAACTTCACCTCTGCATCGGCTCTCCGCCGATCGTCAGCCCCTGCTTTTACGGCATCGATACACCGACGAAACAGGAACTGATAGCTACTCAAAAATCGATCGAACAAATCCGCGATTACCTGGGTGTCGACAGCCTTCACTACCTGACCCATGACAGCCTGAGAAGCTGTGTGGAGGATCCGGAGGGACGTTCTTACTGTACCGCATGTTTTAGCGGTGAGTATCCAATTAAAACTCCGGAAATGGTATGCTCTTTAGAAGGCAGCAAGACAACATCGGGCCCTAATCCTTAACGGCAGCAAGCGAACAATAACAGGCGGAGGATCTTTGCATGGATACGAAAATAAACGAGGATGCCTATTCCCGAGCGGGTGTCAATCTGGACAAGGCGGCATCTGTCAAAGCCACCATTCTTCAACACATTCAACGCACCCACACGGATGGTGTTCTACCGGCGTTGGGAGGATTCGGCGGACTTTACTCGCTGGATGAATTGGGAGCTCAAAATACGATTCTTGTCAGCAGCGCCGACGGAGTCGGTACCAAGCTGAAAATCGCCTTCGCCTCCGATATCCATTCTACGGTCGGAAAAGATCTGGTGGCTCATTGCGTCAACGATATTCTGACCCAAGGGGCCTCACCCCTGTTTTTCATGGATTACCTGGCCTATTCCAGTTTAAACGAAGGGACTACCGAACAAATCATTCGTGGACTTGCCGACGAGTGCAAGAACAATCACTGTGCCCTGATTGGCGGAGAAACAGCTCAGATGCCGGGTTTCTATACTCCTGGAGAGTATGACCTAGCCGGCTTTATAGTAGGATCCGTTAAAAAAAACAAGCTGTTGGGACCCAAGCGTATTCTGAGCGGAAATTTTCTCATTGGCCTGCCTTCCACCGGACTGCATACCAACGGATATTCGCTCGCCAGAAAAGTGCTTCTGGAAGATGCCGGCCTGAAGCTGAATTCTCCCCTGCCGGATTCTTCCTGTTCGGTGGGGGAAGAGCTGTTGAAGGTGCACAGGAGTTATCTCCATCCGGTGCGTTCTTTGATCGATCACCATTGTGTTCTGGCGGCAGCACACATCACCGGAGGCGGCATTACGGAAAATCTTCCTCGTATTCTGCCCCCCGGTTTTTGCGCCCATATCTATCGCGGACGTTGGCCGGTACCGGCCATATTCTCCACGTTACAGCGTCTGGGAAATATCGAAGAAGAGGAGATGTACCGGGTATTCAACATGGGCATCGGGATGATTCTGGTCGTTCCACCGGAAAAGTTGGAAACGGCCAAGGAAATATTGCAAAAGGCGGAAGAGGCCCACTACCTGATCGGAGAAGTAGTCCGCGGCAATACCCGCGTCATCTACCAACAGGATTGAAAGCCGGCCTTCTGCTTCCGGCCGTTTCCTGCATTTTTTCCTCCTGGAAAACATATGTCTGGCAATAAAAAAATCGGTATTTTGCTTTCCGGCCGGGGATCCAATTTTCTGGCCATCCATCAGGCTATCCTGGAAAAACGGCTGCTTGCCGACATTTCCTGTGTGATCAGCAATCGGATGGAGGCCCCCGGTCTGGAAGCGGCCCGTAAGGCCGGACTGGCCTCTTTTTATGTCGATCACCAGAATTTGAATCGGGAGGATTTCGATCGCCGAGTTGTTCAGATTCTAAGAGATCATCAAACGGATATTGTTTGCCTGGCAGGTTTTATGCGGTTGCTTTCGCCGGTATTGATAGACGCCTTTCCCCGGAACATATTGAACATTCACCCTTCCCTGCTCCCCGCCTTTCCTGGAATGCACGCACAACGCCAGGCATTGGATGCAGGCGTACAGTTCACCGGCTGCACTGTCCACTTCGTCGATTACGGTTTAGATTCGGGGCCGATCATTCTACAGTCGGTGGTGCCGGTACTGGCCGAAGATTCAGAAGAATCTCTTTCCGCCAGAATCCTGGAACAGGAGCACAGAATCTACCCACAAGCGATCCGCTTGGTTTTGGAAGGAGGACACCGCTTGATGGGTCGAAGGTTTGTCCCTGCCGGAGGATGACATCGCCGGCCGCAATCCGATCTGTAAAAGCAAGGAACACGACAGCTGGAATGGGCGTGTAAGGGATAGGATGTCAAAGAAACGGGGTATAATTCTTTCGACGAAATAAAATGCCGTATTGTTTGGAGATAGGAACATTCGGCTACAAGGATGGAGAACTACCATGATAAAGAGAATCTTTCTTTTTCTCATCACGAATATTGCGGTACTTGTGGTACTCACCCTGGCGGTGAGGATTCTGGGGCTCGACCGCATGCTGGGAGTGTCGCAAACCCAATTGTTTCCTATGCTGGCCCTGGCCGTAATCATGGGATTCGGGGGAAGTTTTATCTCGCTGATGATCTCCAAATGGATGGCAAAAAATGCCTATCAAATCCAGGTGATCGACAATCCCCGTACCGAAGAAGAAGGATGGCTGGTTTCGACCGTTCGTCAGCAGACACAACAGGCCGGAATTCCCATGCCCGAAGTCGGTATTTACGAAAGTGCCGAGGCCAATGCCTTCGCGACCGGACCGAGCAAAAGCAATGCCATCGTTGCCGTCAGTAGCGGCCTTTTACGGCAGATGAGCCGGCGTCAGGTGGAAGGAGTACTGGCTCATGAGGTATCGCATGTAGCCAACGGTGATATGGTCACCCTAACTCTGATTCAGGGTATTGTGAATACCTTTGTTATCTTTCTCTCCCGGGTCGTCGGCTTTTTCATCGACCGCATGTTGAGCCGCGATGGAGAACGAAGCACAGGTATGGGCTTTTATCTCGGCAGCATGGTTTCCCAAATTTTATTCGGCCTGCTGGCAACCATCGTCGTGCTATCCTTTTCCCGACGGCGAGAATTCGCCGCCGATGCCGATGCCGCCAAACTCTGGGGGAAGAGTTCCATGATCGATGCCTTGGAACAGCTTCAGCGCATCACCTCCCGGGGCACTGTACTCGACGACCGCTCCAAAGCACTCACTGCCTTTAAAATCAACCACAAGCAGGGTAGAGGTATCGCAGCCCTTTTTGCCTCCCATCCTCCACTGGAGGACCGCATAGAAGCACTTAAGCGACTGGGCTGATCCGCTGTCTCCCATTGACTATGACCTTTCCATTGCATACCAAGGATTTGTATCGAGACTTCCAGGTCATCCTCCTGTTGGTTTTGGTTGGAGGCTCATGCGGTGTCCTATACAACTGGTCTTTGTTGAACAAGTCGCTCCTTTTGGGTTCTGGCCAGCTTCCGCTTACCACGGCTACCATCCCGCAAGGCCTCAAGCAGATCGACCTGGCTGAAACAAAATCTCTATTTGATGCCGGGGCCGCCACCTTCGTGGACGCCCGCAAAAATATTTTCTATCTCCAGAAACATATTGCCGGGGCCATCAACCTCCCCTACACCCAAGCCGAACCGTTCTGGACCGATTTTCAGAAAAAATTCGACAAGGAAACTCCTTTCGTCTTTTATTGTACCGGCTACGATTGTGAAGACAGCCATGTTCTGGCACAAAAATTGAAAGAGGACGGTTACACCCGGCTGGCCGTATTTCATGGTGGATTTCCCGAGTGGGAACAGGCCGGATATCCAACAGAGAGCTCACTCAACACCGTTGCCGGACAATAAAAAACAACCTCAGAAGATCCCTATGCCCGTACGACGATATCTTTTCCTCCTGGCACGATTGGTCCTTGGGGCCATCTTCCTTGTTTCCGGCGCACTGAAGATTCCCTATGCGATGGATTTCGCCCACAACATCGCGGCGTATCAGGTCCTGCCCTATTGGGCCAACCTACTCGCAGCAGCCACTCTGCCCTGGATCGAACTCTTCTGCGGCTTATTTCTGATCATCGGTTATAAAGTCCGGGCTTGTTCCTTGATGACAACCGGTTTTATGCTGGTATTCATTATCGCGATGCTTTCCGCCGTTCTTCGTGGGCTGGAAATCGACTGTGGCTGCTTCCAGGTAGGAAAGTCCGAGGATCCGACTCCTCTCTGGCTTACGATCCTGCGCGACCTCGGTTTCCTTGCCTTGTCCGCTTTTGTGCTCTGGAATCATCGCCGGGACCGGAACGGAATCAGGAACGCATCCAATTTCAAGGCGTAGCCTCCGTACTGATGGCAGTAAACGATCTTCGCAGGGCATCGTAGGCTTGTTTTAAAAGCACCTTGTTTTCCGCCCCTTCCGCTTCATAGTTGGCTTCTTTTCCGGTTTTCAAACGCAGGCTTATCCTGAATTTATTCGGACTCTCGCGCCAGTTCAGCCGCTCTATATCCGTCACTACCACTTTGAGGTTGTGATTACCCTTCTCCGGGTAATATTCCAGACTCTCTTCGGTAATGATCAGATTCCCGCGGCATCCGCCTATGCGATGATTATGAGTGACAAGTATTTTCCATGCCTGCTGACTCTCTTTCCGTGAGGCATCCGCTTTGGAATCGTCGATAACCCGTATGGTCGTTGTAACCACCGGGGCACTGCTGGTGGTAGAGGTGTCTATCAGCTCCGTCGTGGTCGGTAATAACACCGTGGTGGCTGCCATACGAGCTTTCACCAATGAACTCCGGCCGGCAGGCAGCCCTCCCGAGAGTGACAGGCTGGTGGTCGTTATGGCCTCGGTGAGGCTCGTTTCCACGACCATCGTACTGGATGTGGTTAGGATTGTATTCAGTTCCGGTAGGGTAGTGGGGGGAAGGAGCGTAGCGGAAGGCATGGAGCTGTCCCCCCGGTAAAAAACGGCGTAAGCAAGTGCAAACAAAAAAAGGACCGTAAAAAGGACCCCGCTTGCCGCCAGCCAATATTTTTGTGATCGTCCTGCCGCCGGTGGATTCGCAACAGCTTTCAATCCGCTTGAATCCTCCGTTCGACCTGCTTTCTCAGAGGATTTCTTTTTTGTACCATCGCCCGATCCGCCGGTCGGTGACAAAGGCTTGTTGGCGATGGCCGAAATATTGTCAAGGGATACGGTTCGGCAGCCTTCCAGGGAAAAATCCGCGTCCAGAAGACCCCTTTCCAGGAGGAGTTCCAGACTTTTTTCCATCTCGGCACAGCTGGAAAATCGTTCTTCTTTTTTCTTTTTCAGCGCCTTTTGCAGAATTTCCTCCATTCCCGGAGGCAATTCAAGCTCCTTGCTATCCAAGGTTGCGTAGGGTTCGTGAACAATACGATAGACGATGGTCGTAGCATGGTCCCCTGTGAAAGGGAGACGACCGGCCAGGCATTGGTAAAGTACCACTCCTACAGAGAAGATATCGGTCCGGCGATCGACTTTTTCTCCCGTGATCTGTTCCGGAGACATATAGCTCGGAGTTCCCAAAACATGGCCTGGAGAGGTGATTTGCGTCGAGTCTACCTTGGCGATGCCGAAATCCACCAATTTGACGACATCCTTGCGGGTTACCATAATGTTTCCCGGTTTGATGTCTCGGTGGATGATTCCGTTTTCATGGGCATACTGCAGTCCATTCAGGACCTGACGGATCAATCCTATTACGCGGCTGAAATGGATGGGAAACTGCTTTTTTAGCAGGACGGCCAGTGTTTCACCTTCAATGTATTCCATGGCTATAAAGGGAGAGCCATCTGCCTCCCCGACATCGTAGATGACGGCAATGTTGCCATGCATTAACCGACCGGCAGCCTGTGCTTCCCGTAAAAACCTCTCCCAGTATTCCTTCTTTTGCGCCGGCGAATAACCCAACAGAGGCTGCATGAGCTTGATGGCCGTCAAACGACCGATCACCGGATCCCTGGCCAGATAAGCAACGCTTTGCCCGCCTCGACCCAGTTCGCGTAGAATTTCGTATCTTCCAACTTTCTGAATAGCCATTGGGGAAATTTTAACCTGTATCCTTTTTTTTCCATACAGAAAAAAATAAGAATGACCGGATTCAAGGGAAAAAATCTCCAAGAAAACCCTGGCTTACGGTGTACATGTCACGAATGAGGACCTGCAATTCGCATAATGCAAAGGAAACTACCCTTGACCGTAAGCCCAGTCTGTAATAAATTGTCTCGTCCCATATGGGGGCTTCTCGACTCCGTGGCAGGACACAGTCAGGGGTTTCCTGACGGTTTCAATCGTTTGGTATCCGTACCCATTTGGTTAGGCGTTTTATGTTTGAAAATTTATCAAAACGTTTTCAAAAGATTTTAAAGGATTTAAAGGGCGAAGGGCATCTGACTCCCCGTCACATCGACGAAGCAATGAAGGAGGTCAGACTGGCCCTGCTGGAAGCGGACGTCCATTTTAAAGTAGTCAAGAGTTTTATTGAAAGAGTCCGCGAGAAATCCATGGGGCAGGACGTCATGATGAGTCTCTCCCCCGGACAGCAAGTGGTCAAAATCGTCCACGAAGAGCTCATCGAAGTACTCGGAGGCGGACAAGCCTCTCTCACTTTCTCCAAGCAACCGCCAAGCGTTCTTTTAATGGTGGGTCTGCAGGGCTCCGGAAAAACAACTACTTCGGGAAAATTGGCCCGTCATCTTTCCCAGGAAGGGCACCATCCTCTTCTGGTTTCGTTGGATGTCTATCGTCCGGCCGCCAGAGAACAGCTCAGCGTCATTGCCCATTCCCTATCCCTGCCTGTACATGAAGAACCGGAGATTATGGACCCCCTGGTTCTGGCCGGCAACGCCCTGAATCACGCCCGGAACAAGGGATATGATGTTCTAATTCTCGACACGGCCGGACGGCTGCATATCCATGAAGAACTGATGCAGGAACTGCAAAAGATCAAAGATCTGACCCAGCCGGTAGAAACCCTGCTGGTGGCAGACTCGATGACCGGTCAAGACGTGGTGAAAAGCGCCTCGGAATTCCACAACCGGCTGGGCCTTAGCGGTGTAATTCTGACCAAACTGGACGGTGATGCCCGTGGAGGAGCGGCTTTGTCTTTACGGCATGTCGTGGGACAGCCGATCAAATTCGCCGGAATCGGGGAAAAACTCGATGCCCTGGAACCTTTCTATCCCGACCGACTGGCCGGCCGTATTCTCGGAATGGGCGATGTCCTCTCCCTGATCGAAAAGGCAGAACAAACCATAGAAGAAGACAAGGCCGCCGAAATGGCCGAACGGATCCGTCGCAACGAATTCGACCTGGAGGATTTCCGCGACCAACTCCGGCAACTGCGCAAAATGGGCCCCATGGAACAGCTGCTGGGAATGCTTCCCGGAATAGGTCCGCTCAAGGGCCTTAACAAACTGCAGATCGATGAAAAGGAGCTTCTGCATATCGAGGCCATTATCAATTCCATGACCCCGACGGAGAGATCCAATCACCAGATCATCAACGGACATCGCCGCAAGAGAATTTCTCTGGGTTCTGGCCGGCCGGTCCAGGAAGTTAATCGTTTACTCAAACAATATGTGGACATGAAAAAAATGCTGAAAAGCATGAGCAACAGCTTTATGGGACGAACCATGCTGAAAAAGATGAAAAAGAAGTCGGATTTTTTTCCCGGCCCGGGAGGAAGACCGTTTTTCGGATAAAGCCATCGGCGGGATGAAAGCCATCAAGCCTTTGCTCCTAATCTTGTGCGGAGGCAAATCTGTTCCTAACTATTGTCAAATATTCGCTTTTATGTAATAATTGACTCTTTTCCCGTGAACTTAATGAAATGGAGAGAAAGTAAGGAGTAGGATGTTAAAAATTAGATTGACTCGAATGGGTTCGAAGAAAAAACCTTTTTATCGCATGGTAGTGGCTGAAAGGCGATCACGTCGTGACAGCAGTTTTGTTGAGATCCTCGGACATTACAATCCTCGGGAAGAAGGTGCTTCCTTCTTGAAGGTCAACTTGGAACGTTTTCAATATTGGCTTTCCAAAGGCGCCCAACCGACTGATACCGTCCACAGCCTGGTTCGCAAGATCGCCAAACAGACTGCTGCTGTAGCTTAAAGATAACACATCAAGTAACGTTCTTAATCGACCGGATCCAACGTACAGTTAGTGTAACTACACATGTAGAGGAGATACGCATTATGAAAGAACTTATCGAGATGATTGCTAAAGCCTTGGTGGATAATCCAGAGCAGGTTAACGTAAGGGAGGTTATTGGCGAGCAGACTACTGTTTTGGAACTGCGAGTGGCCCAGTCCGATTTAGGGAAAATCATCGGAAAACAGGGTCGCACGGCTCGGGCTATTCGCACCTTACTGGGTGCAGCCGGCATGAAACTGCGCAAGCGTTTTGTCTTGGAAATACTGGAATAATGCTGAACTCCGGTACCCTCCCCAGGGAATGGGTAGCTATCGGAAGACTTTCTCACACACAGGGAAATCAGGGGGAGCTGTTCGGGGAAATTCAGACCGATTTTCCTGATCGATTTACCGGACTCGCCTCGATATCCATACTCCTATCCGGCAACCGGGTTGAGAATTTTCTCATTGAAAAGATTCGAAATCACAAAGAGGGAATCGTTTTTAAATTCTCCGGCGTCAGTACGATTTCCGATGCCGAGAAACTGGTAGGCGGCCTGCTGGTGGTCGCCGAAGACGGTCTAATCCCTCTGGATGAAGGACAGTACTTTCACTTCCAATTAACGGAGTGCCAGGCGGTTAACATGGAGGGTGACTCCCTCGGAAGAATTCTGCGCATCGATGATTTTGGAGGCAATCAGCTCCTGGTTGTACAAAGTACGGGAGGTGAGGAGTTTTGGGTTCCCTTCTCCAAAGATTTCGTAAAAAAGGTCGATGTAAGGCAGCAACGGATCATCCTCGATGTCCCGGAAGAACTCAGACATCTTAACCCTTAGGGTTATGAATGTAGACCGTGAGATTTTATTTTTTAACTGTACTGCCTGATTTCTTTGGAACTGTATTTCAGTATGGCGTCGTCGGCAGGGCAGCCAAAAAGAACCTGATTGACGTTCATATCGTCCATCTCAGGGACTTTACCGACGACGCACATCGCAGCGTGGACGACCGGCCTTTCGGTGGCGGTGCGGGCATGGTGCTCAAACCGGAACCGATCGATCGGGCCCTGGAGCTGATTCGCAAGCAGGAACAGGATAGAAAGAACCATGTCGTACTGCTTTCGGCTCAAGGCAGGGTATTCACCCAGAGGGACGCCGAGCGTTGGGCCGGATATGATTCACTGACCATGATCTGCGGGCGGTATGAAGGGGTGGACGAACGGGTTGCCCGATACATGTGTAATGAGGAGGTAGGAATAGGTGATTTTGTCCTGAGCGGTGGAGAACCGGCCGCCCTGGTTATCGCCGATGCGGTCATACGGTTGCTCCCGGGAGTATTGGGAAATTCCGAATCGCCATCGACCGATTCCTTTTCGGAAGGAATCCTCGGATATCCGCAATATACGCGGCCTGCCGGGTATCGCGACTGGAGGGTGCCGGACGTTCTGCTTAGCGGAGATCATAGGAAAATTCAAGAATGGCGGAAAGAAAAAGCCAAGGAGAAAACACGTGAGATGAGACCGGAGTTGCTTCCCGGGCGATCATAAATTTTTCGTATCAATCGGATCAATATCAATTTTCGTACCGCCGATAAAACGGCCGGTACTACTCAGCAAGGATAAATAGTATGGATGCAATCAGTTACCTGGAAAAACAGTTTTGTAAAACCAATTTACCCGATTTCCGTCAGGGAGATACTGTCCGGGTACATGTAAAAATCAAGGAAGGGGAAAAATATCGTATACAGGTATTCGAAGGCGTAGTGATAGCCATTCGCCGCAATGGATCCCACTCCACCTTCACTGTTCGGAAAATTTCCTTCGGCTGCGGTGTGGAAAGGATTTTCCCCATCCATTCCAATATCATCGAAACCATCGAGGTCATGAAGAGCGGAAAAGTCCGCCGCGCAAAACTTTACTTTCTCAGGCAGCGCCGCGGCAAAGCGGCCCGTTTGAAAGAAGTACGTCAGACCGAGACGGCCGCAGTCTCCACCGAGTCAAAAAGCACTGTTTAATGATTCCTTGAAGTTTTTAAGGAAAGGGCGGAAAAATTAAAGTTTTTCCGCCCTTTCCTTTATCAGTCCTTTTTTGATTTCTCTACCCGGTAATGAGCATCGTCGGTTTTCTCTCTGCTTGCCTAAGCGGATGGCTATGGGGTAAATTAGGATGTAGCCGAGAGACGAACAAGGCGTACCGAAATGTTTTTTAAAAATAAAAATAAATTTCTTCGGGCTGCAGAAAAATATGCCCTGCAAGGCCGCTTTGAACAAGCCATCGCTCAATATCTCAAGGTAATCCAAGAAACCCCCGACGATCCGAACACGCTGAGCGTGATCGGCGATCTCTATACGCGGCTCAGTCAGCCTAAAGAAGCCGTCCGCTACTATACCCGGGTAGCGGAATATTATCGTAATTTCAATTACCTGCCTAAAGCGATCGCCATTTATAGGAAAATCATCCAGCTGGAACCGTCCAACTTTGACCTTGCACTCATGCTGGCCAATTTGTGCGACGAAGAGGGTCAGAAATCGGACGCCTTACGCCAATACCAGGATCTGGCCCAGAAATACCAGAAATCCGGGGACCTGGAGAATGCCGTAAACATGCTGCAAAAATGCATTCGCCTGGATCCGCACAATCCCTACAGTCTGGCGGAGATGGGGAAAATTCTTCATGATCGGGATAAAAAAGATAATGCCGAAACATATCTTCTGGATGCTGCCGATATTTTTCTTCAACGAGGGCATAAAAGACAGGCTCACCCATTATATTCTTTGATTCTCAGCTCTAATCCCGGACACGCCAACGCCATTCTAGGATTGATTCAATCCGCAACCACGACCCATGAACTGGCGGAGGCCCAGGAAATACTTTCCAAGGCGCTTTTTTCCAATAAGATCAAAGACGATCACTTTTTGAAAAATACCCTGAAAGAAGCCTGGGGGTTTGCCGCTCTGCAGGCGGACAATTTCGAAGAGGCACGCGAGGCTTTTCACTTCCTGTCCCATAAGAATGAAGATCTGTATGCCAAAGACATGCTGATCTATCTCGAAAAGCTGATCGAAAAAAAGAAGCCTGAATCGGCCATCTCCGGTTTTAAAGAAGCGCTTCCTGCCCTAATCCGCAGGAATCTGACGACAGCCGGACTTCGCTTGATCCAAGATCTGGATGCTCAATCTCCCAATCATCCCGATGTAAAATTTATCTTTGCCGGCCTTTATCATGCAGAGGGAGACACGGAGAAGAGTCTGAGCTTCTACCGGCAGGCACTGGATCTTTACCTTTCGAAACACTCGAAAACAGAAGCCTTGGCCACGGTGGAAAACCTTCTGCAGATCGATCCTCTACCATCGGAATACTGGAATTTGCATGAACACCTGTTTAAAGAACTTTTTCCGGATAAAGAATACGAACCGCCTAAGATTCGTACTTCCGGCGGGGATGGGGAGGAAGAGGAAGAATCTCATCTGACGACGGCAAGCGGCGAGTATTCAGCCGTTCCTATGGCAGGAGGTGTTCCTTCCGCATCTGCCATGATTTCTGCCTCCACCCATCCAGAGAAACCGGGACCCATTCCGCAAATCGTTCCGGAAAATATTGACCTGGAGACCGTTCCCGAAGAGAAGGAGTCCTGCTTAAGTTCCTTCCTTCTGGAAGAGCCTGTCGCGGAATCGATTCCCGTTTCCGGACTTTTTTCCACCGAACCGTCATCGACCATCCCATCGGAATTATCTTCGCCGTTCCCGTCAGCCGACGTTGAAGAAGAGAGCGGGAAACCGGAGACACTTTCCCCGTTTTCCTCCTTTCTGCTGGAGCCGGAACCGAAGATAGACTCTTCCAGCGATCAGGAATTCACCCTGGAAATCATAGACGACGAAGAGCCAAGCGCTGATTCCAAGCTTCTTTCTTTCGATTTCGGGCTCGCATCCGCTTCCATGGAAAACAGCCCTCTCCCCGCCGGTTCGCCGGTCCCGTTGGTTACTCCTGCCGCTGAATTTTCGCAAGGCAGGATTTCCGATAAATCGGCCTCACAAGAAAATCCGGTGGAAATCATCAGTGAAGAGGAAATTTTCCGAACCGTGGATGATTTCTTTGCCGGATTATCGAATTCGGAGCCGACGGACCTGAAGCTCATCGACGAGCTCTATGCCAAAGGATTGGCCTACAAAGAAATAGGCATGTTTTCCCAAGCCATGGAAGACTTTCTCCAGGCCTTTGAACTGATCCATGACGACATAACCAACCCGAAATACCTGGATTGTTGCACCTCCCTGAGTTTTTGTGCCATGAATGCAGGTCACCCGGAACAGTCGATCTATTACCTGGAGAAAGCCCTGAATATACCCGATTTAGAGAACAGCAGGGTAATGGCATTGCGGCGGGAATTGGAATCGGCTTATAAGGCAGTCGGCATCTCTTCTGGCACCGACACAGAGTCGGACTGGAAGTTATCCGACAAGGAAGAAAAAAGAGAATCGGAAGGGCCGTTTCTTTTTCATCAGGAAAATCGCTCCTAATGTCACGTCTGTTCCATTTCATTTACATCCTGTACTTTTTTGAAGTCGGCATTTTCCTGATCCTGCTGCCCTGGTTCAAGATCTGGGACAACAATGCCTTGCTCCATCGATTCCCTTTCCTCAAGACCTTTGCCTTGAGTGGCTATTTCAAAGGGATTATCATCGGACTGGGAATTGCCAACATATTGATGGGCATCGTCGAGGTCCTGGAAATTCGCCGAAGACGGCATGATGAGTATTTCCACCGCTGATTCACCGGCAGGAGTGACAAACCCAGCGATATGTCCCCATCTTTCTCCGCCTGGTAGATTGCGATTCAGGATCTCCAGGACTGTCTGCAGGTAAGAATATCTTCAGGCAACCCTTGAAACTTAGACGTGGAAACTGTATCTTTAACGCCTCGCATGTGTTTTTACGTGCTTTCCGCGAACGGAGAGGTGTCCGAGTGGTTTAAGGAGCACGCTTGGAAAGCGTGTGTAGGGGGAACTCTACCGCGGGTTCGAATCCCGCCCTCTCCGCCAGGATTTTTCAGAGACTTACCATCAGTCGGACAACAAACTATCTTCTTTTCTCTCTTCAAATTTATCAACAGATATGCTAATTTCTGTGCTTTTAACTTCGGGCGATAGGTAGAGGAATGCCGTCACTGACCACAGAGGCCATTGTACTTCGCGCCTATGACATTGCAGAAAACGACAGGATCTTTTCCGTCTTCACCCGTGACCTGGGTAAAATACGCGGAACGGCGCCGGGCTGCAAAAGGATCAAAGCGGGAAATCTGGGCTGGCAGGATGTCGGATCATTCATTTCCCTGCATATCACCGAAAGGGAGGGGTCGGATTTGGCTCGTTTTTCACTTTGGCGGCTCCTGGATTACTATCCCAAGGAGCCAAGATGGACGAATTTGCTGCACCACATGTACGTTATCGATCTGATCAATGAGTTTACCACTGAGCATAATCCGCATCCGGGAGTTTTCCGCCTGGCTACCTCCGTACTGCATTCTTTAAGCCGACATCCTGTTCCTGTCCTCCTCAGTCGATATTTCGAGTTCTGGCTGTTACGCCTGGAAGGAATCTGGCCCGGTCATCGACAATGTGCCTCCTGTTCCGCCGCTCTGGGCTCCCAATCGTACGTATTTTCTTCCAACCATACGAGGTTTTTTTGCCTCTCCTGTTGCCCTTCCGCTTCTCTCTTGCTGGAGCCCATAGATTTCCAATCCTATCAGCTCTTTTCCCGGCTATCCCCTCAGGACATCGAACCGGAAGTCGTTTCTCCCCGAACTTTAAACAAGATGGAATCGATTGCCCAGAATGTCATCCACAGGCATTTGGAACACTCCGTGAAGTCTTACCGCCTTTTAAAGGAGCTGATCGCCGCATGATCCGATTTCAAGAACTCATCTTACGTCTGGAACACTTCTGGGCCGAGCAGGGATGCATTCTCCAGCAACCTTACGATATGGAAATGGGGGCAGGCACCATGCACCCGGAAACATTTCTGCGTGTTCTGGGGAAAAAGCCTTACCGGGTCGCCTATGTGCAACCTTCCCGTCGTCCGACCGATGGTCGATATGGCGAAAATCCGAACCGGATGCAACGCTATTTTCAATATCAGGTCATTCTCAAGCCTTCTCCAGCCAATGTTCAGGAAATCTATCTGAAAAGTCTGGAAATGCTGGGTATTTCCATGAAAGAGCATGACCTTCGTTTCGAAGAGGATAACTGGGAATCTCCGACACTGGGCGCATGGGGAGTCGGCTGGCAGGTCCTGCTCGATGGAATGGAGATAACCCAATTTACCTACTTCCAACAGGCCGGAGGAATCGATCTGTATCCCGTGTCTGCAGAGATCACGTACGGCCTGGAGCGTATTGCCACCTTCATAGGCAATCTGGACAGCGTTTACCATATCGAATGGGTAAAAGATTACTCCTATGGCGATGTCCGTCTGCAGGAGGAAGTCGAATTTTCCCGCTATAACTTCGAATTGGCCGACGTTGACCGGCTGAATCGGATGTTTGCTCTTTACAAGGAAGAATGCATCCACCTGATACAGCAAGGGGCCTTGCTTCCCGCCTATGATTATTGCCTGAAATGCTCTCACACCTTCAATCTGTTGGATGCCAGGGGGGCCATCAGCGTAACCGAACGCGCCGCCAAGATCAACGAAATCCGCTATCTCTCCTGTTCCATTGCCAAAGCCTATACCGCCAGAGAAGAGACCGGGGAAAAGATGGAAGGACCACTGCAGAATGAAATCCAGTCGGTGAAAGGATGAAGGAGACCAGAATGTCCGGAGAGCTATTGATCGAAATCGGTTGCGAAGAACTCCCTGTTTGGGCCTTTCGGCAAACAGTAAAACACCTGCAGGAAAATTTCCCTCTGCTGCTGCAAAACCAGAGACTGTCCTTCCGCAATTTTCAGGTCCTGGGCACCCCCCGTCGGTTGGTGATTACCGCGGAAGGGCTCCCCGTGCGTCAGGAAGACAGCACGGAATCGGCACAGGGGCCTTCCTGGAAATCTGCCTGGGACGCGGATGGAAATCCAACCAAGGCAGCCATCGGATTCGCCTCCCGCTGCGGCGTAAAGATAGAAGAGCTGCAGAAAATACGAACTCCGAAGGGGGAATACATCGGTATTCAGAAAGTTCTCAGCGGTAAGGATACATGCCTGATCCTCTCACAGGAGGTTCCCGGGCTGCTCGGCAAGATATCCTTTCCTCGCCCCATGTACTGGTCGGAAGATCGATTTGTTTTTATCCGACCCATCCGCTGGATTCTCGGCCTGCTCGACGACAAAGTGATCCCTCTGCATATCGCCGACGTCCAAAGCGATTCTTATACCTTTGGCCACCGCATCCTGGGATCGCCGGCCATCCACGTGCCTTCCGTTGCCCATTATTTTCCGGCCCTTGAGGAAAACCATGTCATCCCAGACCAGCAAAAGCGACGGTCCCTCATCGAAAAACAGCTGGAGGAGAAAGCCGGTCAGATGGGCGGATGGATGATTCCCGATTCGGAACTGCTCGATGAGGTGTGCGGACTGAACGAGCACCCTCATATCATAGCCGGATCTTTTCGATCCGATTTCCTGACATTGCCGTCGGAGGTGCTCACCACGGTAATGCGTAAGCACCAGAAATACTTCTCTGTTGAAGATGCCGATGGTCGGCTTCTACCCTGCTTCCTGGCGGTCACCGATTGTCTGGGAGACCCTCAGGGCATTATTCGCCGTGGGCATGAACGTGTTTTGGAGGCCCGTCTGAACGATGCCTCCTTCTTCTGGAAAGTGGATACGGAGAAGACGTTGGAAAGTCGTCTGCCGATGCTGGAACGATGTCTTTTCCATGTAAAGCTGGGTTCTTATCTGGAAAAATCGGGACGCATCGAGTCGATTGCCTCGGAGTTCGCCTTAGGGCATCCGGAGGAAGAGACGATGATTCAGAAGATTCAGCTTGCATCTCGTCTCATCAAGACAGATCTGGCCACCGACATGGTCAAAGAACTGTCGGAACTTCAGGGGATCATGGGTGGTATCTATGCTCGAAAGGAGGGCTATCCTGAAGAGATTTGGCAGGCTATATACGATCAATACCAACCCCGTTCTCTGGAAGATTCCACTCCCAGAAATATGTTGGGGGCTCTTCTCTCCCTGGCAGACCGCATGGATACCCTTGCCGGTTGTTTTGGTGTTGGAATTACCCCCAAAGGTTCCAGCGATCCCTTTGCCCTGCGCCGTCAGGCCCAGGGGGTGATAAAGATCTTATGGGATCACCACTTGACCTTTACCATCGGCAAGATGACTGACTCAGCACTGGCTGCGGTAGGACCGAAGATCACCCGATCCAGTGAAGATACAAGAGACGATCTGGCCCAGTTCTTTGAACAGCGTGTGCGCAACATGTTGCAGCAGCGCGGTCTTAGCTATGATGTGGTAAATGCCGCCATGGCTCGCGGATTTGAACCGCCGCTGGAAACCCTGTTCCGAGCCGAAGCCCTGCAGCGCATACGAAAAGAAACCGACTTCCTGGAGATTGCCACTGCTTTCAAACGGGTCAAAAACATCCTTAAGGATGTCGACCTATCCAAGCTGCCGGAACTGGAACCCGCACTTTTCCGGGAAGATTCGGAAAAGGAACTGGCATCCTCTCTTTCGTCCACCTTTCCTTTGGTAATGCAGGAGATGAACCAGAAGAATTACTATCAGGCACTGCGGGGCATCGCTGCCTTACGCCCGATCATCCATCGTTTCTTCGATAAGGTCCTGGTGATGGCTGAGGAAGAAGAGGTCCGCGCCAACCGCCTGGCTTTATTACGCGAATTATCGGCTCTTTTCCTGCTTGTCGGAGATCTCTCGGAGATCGTTGTGGAAGGAGATCCTCTTAAAGTGTAGTTACAATCCGTTGTGTTGTTCTTTCAGAAGCGCCGAAGCAGATCTTTTGCCAATTTTCGGCGGACCATATCGACGTTTCTTACTTAACTCTAACTAATTAGCCGGAGGTTTCATGCAAAAGTTCATTTATCTTTTCGGTGGTGCCAAGAATGAAGGCAAAGCCGAGATGAAGAATCTTCTTGGAGGCAAAGGTGCCAACCTGGCAGAAATGGGCAGCCTTGGGATTCCTGTCCCGCCCGGGTTCACCATTACCACCGAGATGTGCACCTATTACTACCAAAACAAGAAGAAATATCCCCAGGGATTTCAGGAGAGTGTTCTCAAATCTGTCAACTATGTAGAGAAAGAGACCGGAATGAAGTTCGGCGATAAGAACAATCCCCTTCTCTTCTCCGTACGTTCCGGAGCGCGCAGCTCCATGCCGG
Source organism: uncultured Acidobacteriota bacterium (assembly GCA_964617125.1). GTDB lineage: Bacteria > Acidobacteriota > UBA6911 > CAINFC01 > CAINFC01 > CAZTVS01. The sequence continues at coordinate 30,809 of CAZTVS010000001.1, read as the reverse complement.
GCATGATGGAGACCGTGCTGAATGTCGGTTTGACGACTCAGACCCGTGAAGGTCTGATCCGCAAAACCAACAATCCCCGATTTGTATACGATTCCCACCGTCGTCTGATCCAGATGTACTCCGATGTGGTAATGGAAAAAGCGGCCGGCATCGAACCGGCGGAAGGCAAAGGCATTCGTCAGCAGCTCGAAAAAGAGATGCACAAGATGAAGGAAGCCAAAGGATATAAGCTGGACACGGAGCTGACCGCAGAAGACCTGAAGTCTTTGATCGAAATCTACAAAGCCAAGGTCAAGGAAGTATTGGGAGTACCTTTCCCCGATGACGCGGTGAAACAGCTCATGGGTGCCATCAGCGCCGTCTTCTCCAGCTGGAACGGAAAACGGGCCATCTCCTATCGCCGTATCGAAGGCATTCCGGATGAATGGGGAACAGCCGTCAATGTGCAGGCCATGGTTTTCGGCAACATGGGAGACACCTCCGCCACCGGTGTGGCCTTTACCCGCAGCCCCAGTACCGGCGACAATCATTTCTACGGCGAATGGCTTCCCAACGCCCAGGGAGAAGATGTCGTGGCCGGTATCCGGACCCCGAATCCGATCAACGAGACCACACGCACGGAACACAGCAAAGGGTTGCCTTCGTTGGAAAAGGCAATGCCTAAGACCTACAAGGAGCTGGATGCCATCCGCCTCCGCCTGGAAAAACATTATCGGGACATGCTGGACATCGAATTCACCATCCAGGACGGTCGTTTATGGATGCTGCAGTGCAGAGTCGGCAAACGCAACGGCCCTGCTGCTGTCAAGATGGCCATCGATATGTGCAAAGAACGGCTGATCACCAAGGAAGAAGCCGTATGTCGCGTCTCTCCGGCCCAGTTGGATGAATTGCTGCATCCGATTCTGGATCCGGCCCAGGAAAAGAAAACGGAACCGATCGCCAAGGGATTGCCTGCTGGTCCCGGCGGCGCCTGCGGACAGATCGTCTTTTCCTCTAACGATGCCGTCAGTTGGGCCAAATCCGGGAAACAGGTAATCCTGGCCCGCGAAGAGACCAATCCGGAAGATATCGAAGGCATGCGGGCTGCCGTAGCCGTACTCACCGCTCGTGGCGGAATGACGAGCCATGCCGCTCTGGTCGCCCGTGGATGGGGGAAATGCTGCATCGTCGGAGCAGGGTCCCTACATATCAATTATGCCAATCGGACAATCAAGGCAGGCGACCGTACCTTCAAAGAGGGAGACTGGTTCTCCATGAACGGCTCCAAGGGTTATGTCTATGAAGGACAACTGCCCATGAAGAAGGCCGCAGAGGAAAATCCCGACTTCGTCGCCTTCATGAAAATCTGCGATGCAGTCCGCCAAATCGGCATTCGTACCAATGCCGATACACCGGACGATGCCGCCCGAGCCCGTGCCTTTGGGGCTGAGGGTATCGGATTGTTCCGCATCGAACATATGTTCTACGGAAAGGGTGCGGAGGAGCCTCTATTCAAACTGCGCAAGATGATCGTTTCCAGCAATGTCGACGAACGCCGCGCCGCTCTGGCCGAACTCTTCCCTCACTGCAAGAACGATATCAAGGGAACGTTGCTGGCTATGGACGGACTACCCGTCACGATCCGAACCATGGATCCCCCTCTGCATGAATTCATTCCGACTCGTGAGGAAGAACGGAAAAAACTGGCCCAAAGCCTGAATATCACTGCGGAACAGTTCGACAAACGTGCCGACTCTCTGCACGAGAACAATCCGATGATGGGTCATCGTGGTGTCCGTTTGGGTGTGACCTATCCGGAGATCACCGAAATGCAGGTCAGGGCCATTTTCGAGGCCGCTGCCGAACTGATCAAGGAGGGCAAGAAGCCTTATCCGGAGATCATGATCCCGGTGGTTTGCGTGGAAACAGAGCTGGTGGATCAGAAAGCCATCGTCGATCGCGTGTATGCGGAAGTCCTGGCCAAGTTCAAAATCAAGAAAATCCCATACCTGTATGGCACGATGATCGAGATCCCGCGGGCCACCCTGGTTGCCGATAAAATCGCAGCTATCGCCCAGTTCTTCTCTTTCGGGACCAACGACCTGACCCAGATGAGTTTCGGCTTCAGCCGGGATGATGTCGGCGGTTTCCTGAGCGACTATATCGACAAGAAAATCATCAGTGACGATCCTTTCGCAACCATCGATAAAGAGGGTGTCGGACGCCTGGTGGCCCTGGGTATCGATCTGGGTCGCGGAATGCGACCCGATCTGAAGGTTGGTGTATGCGGCGAACATGGTGGAGATCCGGCTTCGGTGAAATTTTTCGCCCGGGCTGGAATGAATTATGTCAGCTGCTCTCCTTTCCGCGTACCCATCGCCCGTCTGGCTGCTGCTCAAGGGGCGGTCGAGATGACCAAGGAAAAGCCTGCTGCCCCCGCAAAAGGCAAGGCCAAGCCGGCAGCCAAAGCCGTTGCCAAGCAGGCCAAACCGGCGGCAAAAAAAGCCAAAGCCCGCAAATAAACCTGTAAACCATCCTGTTATGGGAGCCCCTTTGCCGGGGTTCCCATAACACCCCTTCCGTGTATTCGTTTATCCCATAGACCGGTCATTCATTTGGCTGAGATATGTTCCTCGAAGGATGCAGACCATGAAGTCTTTTTTGAGCGGTATTTTTTTTCTCCTGGGAGTAACAACCGTTTTCTGCGGCATGGAACAATCCGTGCCCCAGCAAATCGACGTTTCCAGCGGTGTACGGGAGTACGGCATCATTCCCGGCAAATTCACCAGATATGACGTCATTCTGCGTCCCGATAAGATCGCTCCCGAATGGTGGGCCGGTGCACCCTCTGTCGTAGTGGACAAAGACGGCATCTTCTGGATGGCCTGCCGCATGCGTACTGCGGAGGCCCCGCGCGGACTTCGCGGATATGAAATCCGCCTGCTCCGCAGCCAGGATGGAATTCATTTTGAAAAAGTGCAAAGTATCCTGCGGGAAAATGTACCCATCGCCGGTGTGGAACGCCCGGCTTTGCTCATAGATCCACGGACCGGCCTCTTCAAACTCTATATCTGCGGACCGATCGAAGGGGATTCCTGGGGAATTTTGAAACTAAAGGACGCCACCAAACCGGGAGAGTTTCAACCCTCATCGGCAAAAGTCGTCATTCGCCCTCCCGCTCCCAAATATGATCGCGACATCCCCCCACGCAGTTTCAAGGATCCGGTCCTGTTGTTCAGCGAAGGCACCTATCACTGCTTTGTCATAGGCTATATCCGGCAAAACGAGCGTATCTTTCATTTCCAGAGCAAGGATGGGGAGGATTGGCAGGCAGCAGGAAATCCATATCAACCGATCATGGATCTCTCAGGTTGGCATGACTTTTTCGTTCGCCCCGCCAGTATCCTTCCTCTGGGAGTAGGATATCTTTTTATCTATGAAGGATCCGGCACAAGCTGGCATGATCCCGTCTACAACATCGCAACCGGAATCGGATTTTCTTTTGATCTGCATACGATCATCGACCTGACCCCGGAAGCCCCCCTCCTTTTCAGTTCCACCCCCAGCAAGAATTTCCGTACTCTTCGCTATTCCAGCTGGCTGACTGTCGGAGAAGAATTCTGGGTCTACGCCGAGGTGGAATGTCCCGATGAAACCAAGGAGATACGCCTGTTTCGTATCAAGCGCTGAGAGCATCAACCGTGATTCAGGGAATCAATTAACCATCGCAGCGTCTCTTCCGCTTTGGCATTCTCTATCTGGCAGGTGCCCACTTGAGAATGTCCGCCTCCACCCAGGGAAAGCAGCAGAGATCCGATATTCACCTTGGAAGAACGGTCGATAATGCTATGCCCTACGGCAAATACGGTATTTTGTTTTTTCAAGCCCCAAATAATCCGTATGGAGGTGCATGTTTCCGGAAAGAGGCTGTACTCGACAAATCGATTGCCGGTCACGATTTCTTCCACTTCCCGCAGATCAATCACTAAAACCTTTCCCTCGACCCGGGAATTTTTGAGTATCATCTCCCGGTATGCCTTTTCCTGGGCCTGATATCGGACGATTCTCTCGTTGACATCTTCCTGTTCCAGTATGTTCTCGATCTTTCCGGTCCGGCACATTTCGATCAACGCTTCCATGAGTTGATAGTTGCTGATTCGATAGTCCTTATAACGCCCCAGACCGGTTCGCGGATCCATAATAAAGGAAAGCAGAATCCAGCGCTGCGGTTGAAGGATCTCCTCCGTGGTCAGATTACCGGAATCGGTTCTATCTACGGCCGTCATCATTTCCGAAAAAGCGGCGGGGAATTTGGCCGGCCCGCCGAAGTAGTTGTAAATGACCCGTCCGGCACTTTTTTCCTTGTAACTCGCTCCCTGCCAGGTATCGGGAAAGGCCTTTCTGTCCTTTTCGCTGACGTGATGGTCAAACCACATACCACAACCAGGAATATAGGGGATATTGGCAACAATATCATTTTCCGTTGCTTTGATTTTTCCATCCTGTACATCCTTGGGATGGACAAACTGGTAGGAATCGACGATTCCGATTTCTTTTAAAAGGACAGCACAGACCAAACCGTCAAAATCAGATCGGGTTATGAGTCGCATCATATTCCTCCTGCTGTGGTGACTAAGGGGTCGTTGCCGGAAGCCATTCGATATTCTCGCCCTGGACCCGTAAGGATATCCCCCAACCGAAAGGTTCAGATACCTTCAACTGGGCACAGACTTGGTAAAAGCCTTTTTTCAGCTTTTTCGTGATTCGATTGGCCTCCTGCGAAACACTTCCCCTGTCCTGCATGTTTTGAAAACCCTTAAAAAGATGGGTTCCGGAAAAGCATATCTCCTCGTTCAGAGTCATAAGGAGTTCATCGCTGAATCCGAAATTCATCTCCATCTCTGTTTCCCTTTTCACTTCAAATCGTCGTTTAAGTCTGGCAACTCCTTGCGTCACCGGCAAATACCGATTGACGTTCAACACCCCGTTCGGTTCGCAAAAGACAGCGCCATACCCTTCCAACCCCCATTCCATGACCGTACCTTGCGGGAGTGGGACTTCATTTCGAGGGTGGTCAATTTTTCGCGGTGAAAACATCCGGAGATTCCGGAAAAAAGCGGGACGATATGTCCACAAACCTATACGGCCGGCCTTTCTTCCATGAGCCAGTTTTTCCACACACAGCGGCGGACTGTCTCCAAGCTGAATAAAGGCCTGCTCTCCGATCATATCGATCCGGAAGCGAAACCATTGCTTTTTTTGCACCTTGGCTTTTGTCTGATATTGGGAACCGGAATAGAGCTGCCAGGTATTGGATCCTAAAAATACAGGATCGTACTGAATGGTATCCGCTTGCTCGCTGTTGTGGGGGGCAGCGTAAGCCAGCTCGAAATTTTTCTGATCGAGAGCACGAAACAGTATCCCCGGGCAACAATCCTCCTCGGCAAAAATCTCCACCTCCAATGCGGCATCATCGACAACCACAGATGGGATGAGGACCAGACCGTTCAGGCCCAAGGCAGGAGATCCATCCTTATTCAGGATTTCCGCCTTTTCCGCATAAGTCTCCAGGCGAGTGACAGGGTCTAGGGCGATCGACTTGGCATCGCCGGTTTCCTGAGTGTTTTTACTCATATTCTGCCAAGGCCAAGCGGCCCCAAGCAGTAATACCCTGGAAATTATCTCCCGCCTTTCCATTTCCGGCCGATTTCAATATACAATCCAACCGCTTACCGGTCCATTGAATTCAACGCCGATTTTATACATTTCGGGATTGCCCGTATCTTTCACAATAAGCCGGACCGTTACCATGCTTTTAAATTTCCCGAAGGCATCCATCTGAATGCCTGATCCTAACAGAAGCTGATGCCGTGTCAGGATCATGGCCCCTGAACGACTTACGTTTTCCGTGTAGCATTTTTCTTCGAAACGATTGCCGTGGGCGTCGATACCATGCAGTTTGACTTGGACACGCAGGTTGACACGCTGCTCTTTCCTTTTTAATTCCCAATACCCTTGCATGTTCAGAAATCCATGATTGACAGGAGGTGGTTAGAAGATCCCCTATCGGCACCCATCAGGAAAAACCTCAGGAAGAGAAGAAATCTCTTTCTCCATCTACTTTCCGTGTCCGTTTTGTGCCTTCTTTTACAAAATTGTATTGTCGGGGATTTCTGTATTCTTGGGAATAACCAGGATACCGTCACGTATGTGAAACAACTCGTGATCCAAATTTTCGGGTTTCCCCTTTGGGGAGATGGTGCAATTTTTCCCGATGCGGGCATTTTTATCGACAATGGCCTGTCGAATGACAGTCCCCTCACCAATGCCTAGAGGAATGGACCCGGCCAGTTCCATCCTCTCATGATGAAAGTAGTCGGCTCCCATCAAAACTGTATCCTCGATGGTTGCACCGTTTCCGATGATGGTCCTGTTTCCCAGTAAAACCCGTTTCAGTTTGGATCGGCATATATAACAGCCATCACAAATAACCACCTTTTTCATCGAGGCACCCTCGATGGTGGTCGGTGGCAGATTGCGCGGGCGTGTGTGAATCGGTTCACGAACGTCAAAAAAATTGAATTTTGGATTTGGTTCGCATAAATCCAGATTGGCTTGATAAAAAGCCCCTATCGTACCAATATCCTCCCAATATCCCTGAAATATATAGGCATGTACCCGTTGTTTGGCAAGCGACAGAGGGATGATATCTTTGCCGAAATCCATCATGGAGGGATTCTGGTTGAGGACCTTGCTCAGGACCTCCCGGTTGAAGATATAGATTCCCATGGAGGCCAGAAAAGACTCTTTACCGGGTTTCAACCCGATATTTTTTATGGTTCTTGCGTCCAGCTTGAACTGATCCTGGACCTCTCTCTCTTTCGGCTTTTCGACAAACTTCCTGATTCGTAGATCCGAATCGATCTGCATGATGCCGAACCCGGGCACCATTTCCCTTTGCACCGGCAGAGTGGCAACCGTTATGTCCGACCCGAAGAGAAGGTGTTGAGCGATCAGATGCCGGAAGTTCATGCGGTAAAGTTGATCTCCTGACAGGATGAGAACCAGATCGTGGGGTTCGTTGTCGAAACTGCTGAGATTTTGCCTGACAGCATCGGCTGTTCCTTGATACCAGCCGCCATAGTCAAGCGATTGCCGTGCAGCCATGATTTCTACAAAACCACGGGAGAATTCATCGAACTTATACGTGCGTTGGATATGACGATGCAGCGATAAACTGTTGAACTGAGTCAGGAGGTAAATTTTTCTTAAATCGGAATTCAAGCAATTGCTGATGGGAATATCGACCAATCGGTATTTACCGCCCAATGGCACGGCCGGTTTGGCTCTGTCTTTGGTCAAGGGGAACAGCCTGGTCCCGGCGCCACCACCCATAATTACCGCCACCGCCCTTTTACGCAAAGCCGGGATTGGATTTGTTGCCATATGATTGTCCTTTGCCGTTTGATAAGGAAATATTACCCCATTCCAGTCGCCAAAGGAGGGGTTTTTCCGGTCGGGAGCAGAAGAACTTCCAAGGGCGGGTCGTAGGGGGCCGCTTTCCCTCCCACCCTGGAATTGAGAAGGATGAACTTGATTGTCGTTCGCTCGAACGATGGTTTACGGCAGGTAAGGAAGGGGTCCACGGTTTTCCACAAATCTCCTCAAACCCTCTTCCAGAGCGGGTCGACTTACCAAATCGCAAAATATTTCCATTTCCCGTTCCAGTTCTTCCCGTGGAAGGTCCTTGATGAAAAACTTGGCTGCCTTACGGGTCCCTGCATCGAATTTGTTTTGTTGCAGAGCTGCCCGGCGAGCCGTTTCCAAAGCCTGTCCCTCTCCGACCAGTTGGGATACCAGACCGATTTGCTGGGCTCTGACTGCATTCCAGCTTCTGCCGGTCAGCAGCAGGTCACGGATGGCTGCATTTCCGATATCTCTTCGCAGGCGAGGAATTCCTCCAAAACCGGGAATCAGGCCCAAACGTAACTCCGGGAAACAGAATCGGGCACTCTTTTCCGCAATGATCAGATCGGAAGTCAGAGCCAGTTCAAAACCTCCCCCGAAGGTTACTCCGTGGACAGCGGCGATGGTCAGAATGGGAGCCATATCCAAGGTATTCATGACTCGATGAATCCGCTGCAGGAAGGAACGTATTCCGTTCCTGCGATCGGAAAGCGGAAGCCCATATATCCCCCGCCAGAACTCACGTAGGTCGGCGCCGGCACTAAAACCGGAAGGCAATCGACTGTAAAGAATCAGAGCGTTGTTCTCTGTCTGCAGAACCGGCAATGCTGCGACAAAGGTTTCCAGTTCCCCCAACATGACGGTTCCGATCTCGTTACACGGGGACTGGTGCAGGGCCAGTTCGATGATTTGGTCCTTAGATTCCCAGGACAGGGATTGTCCTTGAAAATTTCCCATGAAAGGTTCCTTGATGATTTCGCCTTTAGTGTGCCGTGGAATCGGTGCTGTACATCTCCTGGATACGGGAGTCCCAACGGATCTGTATCTGATCTCTTTTCAATTTCCCGTTGGCGGTCAACAGACCGTTTTCGATGCTGAAAGGTTCCTCCAGCAGGCGATAGGCACGAATCCGCTTATAATGAGGCAGTGTGCCGTTGATCGACTCCACCGCTTTCTCTATATCTTCCGTCCGGGCCTCACCGGTGAGCAGGGCCGAAAGGAAACTTTTCCCATGACCGATCAGAATGACCTGCCGGATACCGGGTATGCTTTTCAACAGGCATTCTTCCATCGGTTCCGGAGCCACATTATGTCCGGAACTCAGGATCAGCAGATTCTTGATACGTCCGATAATACGCCAGTTCCCTCTCTGATTGACTTCCCCCTGGTCCCCGGTGCGGAACCAACCATCGCAAAAAGCGGCGGCGGTTGCCTGAGGACGATGCCAATACCCCGGAAAAACATTGGGACCTTTCACCAGGATCTCATCCATCTCTCCCAGTTTCATCTCGACCCCGTCTACTGCCGGTCCGACCCACCCCATCTCCACATGGTCGGGATCGTCCATGGTGCAGATGGCGGTTGTCTCGGTCAAACCGTAAACCTGCAGGATAGAAATGCCCATCATTTGAAAGAATTGTTGCGTTTCCAGGGACAGGGGAGCAGATCCGCATATAATCGCCTTCAACCTCGTGCCGAACCTCTTCCGTACCGCTCGAAAGATCAGGCGGTCGGCGATATGGAACCAGATTCCGTCTCCGGTTCGCTTTTTCCCTTCTTCTCGTCGATACCAGGCTTTCTGCGCCTTCTGAAACAAGGCGGCCACGATCCCGCCTTCTTTCCGCATCTTGCCTTCAATACCACTTCGTATTCGTTCCAAAAGGATGGGAACATTCAAAAAGTAATGGGGGGAAACAAAAACGAGATCGTCGGCGATACGGTTCAGATCGGTGCAAAAAGTCAATCGGCTGCCACGCAGAAGGCTGGTCAGCATAAGGATCCAGGAACCGGCGTAATTGACCGGCAAATAGTGATAGACACGCTCCTGATCGCAATTCGTCCCGCTCATCAGACGTGTCAGCCGATCACTGGTGCATCCCAGCATATGATCGATGTTGCCGACATGGAGAAGGACGCCTTTCGGCTCTCCGGATGTTCCTGAGGTATATATGATGACTACCGGATCCGAACTGTTGCGGATCACAGCGGATGGCGCGGCAAGGGGATCTTCTCCTGTAATTCCCTCCCGGAACAGCTGGGAAAACAGAATCATCTTGGGAAGCGTGGCCCCGGTCTTTTGCATTCCCTCCTTCAGTCCTTCATCGGAACAGATAAGCAATGAAGGCTGACAATCGGCGACCATGGCCGCCAGTTCCGCCGGAGCCTGTCGCGAATACATGGGCACACAAACGGCCCCATGGGCGATGATGGCCAGGTGTACGCAAGCGCAGGAGACGCCGTTTGGCGAAAGCAAAACACACCTATCGCCCGGCTGAACACCCTCTTCCTGAAGGGTTCGACGAACAGCGGTCATCTTTTGCAGGATTTCCCGGCCGGTCAAGGAATGGAGTTTTCCCGCTTGCATTTCCTCCAGGAGAACCGTTTCTGAAGATTTTCCCAGCCTTTCCAAAATGAGTTCCAAAAAGTTCATACGGTATAACTCTCCAGAAGTTTTCGCACCCGGGGACTCAATGGTGGCAGATACTCCTCCCACGTACGCACACCTGCACGCAAGGGAAAATCCGGATAGGTACGTCGTACCTGATCCTCGAAAAAGACTCCCATCCGTGCCATCACCTTGATATTCTTGGCTACGGTTTTGCCGATTCCGTCCTTGATGGATTCCTGTTCTTTCTCCAGACTTCTTAAAATGGAAACGAGTTTTTCCGACATATGGACGTCATCCACCTGTAGTAACAGATGATCATGCCCTCTCTCATGCATAAGATTCCGGATTCGCTCATCCATGGTGATACCTGCGGAAGGAACCAGTGCGGGCATGGCCGTTACAATGCCGTGATAACGGGAAGACACCAGCAGGTGACAGCATCGCAACAGGCTGACCATCTGATACATATCATATTGATCAGAGGTTAAAACCGGGACCTTCTCCTGGAGCAGTTCGTTCAGCCGGTGGCAGGATCCGACATCCAGCCTCTCCATGGCAAATAAAATGGGGAAGACACGCTTCTCACGGCGAAAGGCATCGACCGCGGCGGCTATTCCTTGCAGATACCTTTTGTACTTCTCCTGGACCTTGGTTCCGGAGTTGTGGAAATAGACGGTCCGATAATGACTGTCTTTGTAAGACCCAAAAAGGATCCTGGCCGCGTACTTGGCCACAGATGCCCTGACCGGCCACCAGAATGGATTGATGGGACACAATGCCAAAATGGGTGTCTTTCCATCCCATCCGGTCTTCTTTAGCTCTCCCAGGCCATACTCCGCCGGTAAAGGTTCAAAAGTCCAGGCGGTGTCGGTTCCCAGTTCGGAGGAAATTCCCAGATCTGCCAATACCTTCATCGATTCTTCGTTTCTGGTAATGATCAGGGATTTGCGGCAGTACCTGGCACACATACGCGCCAGAGATGGGTCCATATAGCCCGCTTCCGCCCCATAACCCACGGAGAGCTTGTTTTCCACGGTTGCCATACCCAACGAACCGATCATCATGGTCGTTAAGGCGTTGGCGAATTTACTCTTGAACATGGATCCTTCACAGGCGACCACACCATCGTGTTGCGGAATTTCCCTGTATAGAAAAGGCGGAAAAATATCGGGCAAATGAACTTGCCTAGTTCCCTGGAAATACCCCTGGGTTCGCCGGAAGTTCTGCGACATCACGCTCAGTTCCACACGATCGGCTCCGAGAATCCAGCGTATCTGACGCAACATCTCTTCCACCCGCACGTCCGCTCCGGTGTTACGCGTGCCGTTATATCCGGCGAAGAGGAGTTTGAGCTTCTTCCCGGGACGCCATCGCTGTCCGGAACCCAGCATCCACTTCCATCGTGTCAGCTCGATCAGTCTGCCGACCCAGGCTTGCAGTACGAAATCCATCATATGGTTTTGTTTCCTTGCTGTTCCGGCCAACTACGATAGGGATAACGAAAATGATTCTCCAAGCTGAATTTCAACAGCGGATAACAATAATCCGTAAATGGTTTGGGCGCATAACCGATCGTTTCCACCACCCGGCGGTTGTCGAACACCGTGTTCCAGACCAGATAGGGCATGAACACCTTCATCAGGGAAGCAAGCCGGCTCCCCGGCAACGACCTCCGGTTCGCCAGAAAATTCACCAGAGAAGTAAACGGCTTTTCCAGGCAAGGAAGAAAGATCGGCGTCCTTTTCCCCTGCTTTTCCGCCAGTGCCTTGGTCAGTTCCCGATAGGTTTGAGACGATTTCCCTGAAGAAAGATGAAAAATTCGAACTCCAGGCCCGGGCTCGATCTGGGTATGGATTCTGGCTATGGCCTCCGCCACGTAATCCACGTTGACGATATCGATCTGGTCTGTGGACCTGAAGGGTAAAACAGGCAAGCCGGCTAAAAATACAAACGCCTGCACCATATCGAATTGGGTTGTCTTTCCATAGCGGCTGTCTCCCAGAACGATACTGGGACGAAAAATGTTGACGGGAACGCCCCTCAACAGCTCCTGTATCATGTGTTCGCAAAACTTCTTGGTACGGGCATAGGGATCGTAGTCGGAGCGTTCCCAATCCACCGAACGATCCTCCACCACGACTTCGTTATGTCGCACTCCGGCCACGGCCACTGTGCTCACATGGCTGAAACACTGCAGACCGTGGTCCTCTCGAATACGCATGCCCAGCTGGGTCATTTCCAGAGTGCCGCGCAGATTGACCTTGAGACAGGACTTCTCCGATCGTCGATTGAGCGAGGCCGCGCAATGAATGATCGAATCGGAAGTACGTATCAGCTTGGTGTAACTCTCGGCACTGAGACCGAATTGCGACGAGGTCAGATCGCCGGTAAAGATCTGCACCCTTGTGCCCAGCCATTCACGAATGAGGGGAAATTCGTCATGCAGCTGCCACGCCTGCCAGATACGGTCTCTGGCTTCGCCAAGGTCCTTGGCCCGAACCAGCAGATTCAACCGATGTTCCGGATTCGAAGAAAGAAGATTATACGCTACATGTGCGCCGATATACCCAGTGGAGCCGGTAAGAAAGATGTTCATATGTCTTGATTGAGGTTCTGTGCTTGGTCCGAGGACGAAAGTGACCTGGACCGGCGATGTTCCATCGGTTTTTGTTCGATCAACGGATAACACCACTTGCGTAAAGCCGGAACATGGATATTAATCCAGTAATGCCACCAGTCAAAACCGAATACGTCATAACCGAACAGGGATCTCTCTTCTTCCGGAATGGCCTGAGACAAGAATTCTATGTGATCCGATTCGAATACGTGCTGATTATGAAGGATAAACGGTTCATAAAGTTCGACGATACCCTCGACCCGCTCCATGGCCCTCTCCTTGCGAACCAGACTTTTCACCAGCGGCGGAACAGGCCGACTCAGCAACTGCAGGAGGTGTATGAGCTTCTTTTGCCGGGGAACGGACATCTGTTCGTAACGTGTTTTGGATACGGAAATGGAATCGGAACGCGCTCGCAGCCAGGATTCCAGCCCTTCCTGGGCGCGGTAGTGTTTTCTATGAGCCAGCCCGGTCAATTCGATGGATCGGCGCATGTTGCACGGATTTTTGGAGGAGGAGGCCAATTGATACACCCTTTGATGGTGTCGGGTAACCAGAGCAGCTGCGATCAAGGTCATTCCTCGGCAAACCAGGTCGACAGGTACGATGTCGAGACATTTCTCCTCGTTGGACGGGAGCTGACGAAAGTAGGTCCCTAAAAGATAGGAAAGTGGAGCGGATGTATTCACTCCTTCATTCCATCCGGGAAAAGGATGATGTGTCGATGTCTCCACGATGGAAGGCCTGACGATGGCTATCGGCAAATCATGGGCACGGGTTTCTATCAGGGATTCGGTCAGACTTTTTGTGTAGGTATAAATGTTGGGCCAGCCCCAGAGTCTGGCCCGTTGAATGCCTATATCGGTAACCTGTTGCCGTAACCAACGGGAACGGGCCTTGCGTACTTGAGTCTCGGAGATTCCGGTGTTGGCGGCGTCTTCCCCTGTCTTTTTGCCCTGCAACTGATCTTCGAGTTCTTTACCCAGTTCATCACTTTCGGAATACAGTACCGCCTCAGCAACCAGTTTCCGGACGGTAATCAGTTCCTGTTCTGCCTGGAAATTCTTATCTCTCTTGGGATTATAATTTGCCGAGGGATTCTCGGGGATACGTCCATCGCACAAACCGGCTACGAAACAGGTGGAAAGATGCATCAGGGCAGCCTTCCGGCAACTGCGAATAAATTCGACAGCCTGCAAGGGAGCTTCAATATTCGCGGTGATAGCACTACGCAGATCAGGATTAAAATCGGTCAATCCGGAGCTGTTGACAACCAGATCCAGTTCCTCACGTAGTTTTTGCGCGACATCTTCGTCGAGTCCCAGATTGCTTTTCGTCAGATCTCCTTCGATAACCTCGACATAACTCTCCATGAAACGGGTAAAATCGGATCCGTGCCTTTCATAGAGGGTATCAAAGACGGGAGAATCCTCCATCATTTTCTTAAAACGTTTCTGGGCCGTGGAAGAACGTTGTTTCCGAATCAACAGGTAGATCTTTCGGATTTCCGGCAGATTTTCCAGCAGCTGGGTGAGCCATACCTTTCCGATAAATCCGGTGACCCCAATGAGCAGGATCGTTTTCCCGGAGAGATTCTCCCGGACGGAAAAGCCGGCCGTTTTTTCCTGATCATCGCATACGACCGCCGGAAAAATGACGACGTGATTTTCCCGCCGGGAAGGCATTACGTCCTGGAGCAGATCGGGAATGGTCACGGAAAAACCCAGATCCCGATAGAGTTCTTCGGTCGACATCCTGCCATCCGGCTTACGGCGTTTTATGCGGGCGAACAGACCTCGCGGACGTATGACCGGTCCGATCAATCTCCCGGTCGCCAAACCCTGGTGGAAATCAAGCCGGTTAGCCAGCACCTCTTTCACGCCGAGGAAGGCCGCCAGGGGCTTCATCAGGTGATCCAACCCCTGACTGACCAGAATGATACGTTCTCCCGCCATCAGGTGCTGCTTCAGGCAATCTACCCCCTTCTTACGCAGATTGGGTTTCAACCGGTACTCGAAGAATTCCTCTCCCAGAAGATCCATACGGTCCCGGCTGACACCGCGAAGCAGGATATGGAGCAATCGGGTAGCAAAGGACCGGTTACAAGCATAGAGCAACGGCCGAAACAGAGCGGATAGGAAGAGAAGTCCCCTTCGTATCCACCTCTCGGTAAAACTCTGGGCATTCCAGGTGAAAAAGGCCACCGGACGGACCGCCCCGAGATTCAGGAGGCTGCCTTCCACACGCCAAAAGACGGGATCTCCGGACAGTGGTACCGCAGCCGAATCTACCCGCTGGTTAACGCCGATATTTTCATTATCCATTTTCGATTTCATGATCGATGGTAAACGCCATCAAAAAGGCATACAAAATAACACTCTAAGGCGTGGATATCAAGTCTGGACACTCTCTTTCCTGAAATCGAGACCGTCATCGAAACGGTTTATTTTAGGGTCTGTGCCATTGTATGGATTTCCCTTGCGTTAGGAGAAAAGGCAACTTCTCGCTATAAGTGATCCACCCTTCGGGAGCATCATAACGCAGAGTGATGTGGAAGTCTGTCCTGAGAGCCGAGCGTAACTTCCCTCTCAACGGCAACTCCCACAACCCTCCGGTATCTGTAATGATTAGATAACGTCCCATTTCATAGGGTCCGAATTGCCAGGCAACAACTCCCTCTTCCCGGTCATAACGAAAATCCAAGGTAAGCGGCCGATCTGTTACCTTCGACTTCCATTGCTTAAGCCGGAACGGCACCTGGTCTTGAATTTCCTTCATCTTCCCCGTTTCCGGCCTGTATTCCCAAATTCTCCCGCCGTTCTGCAAAACCTCCTCATACTCCCTTTCGTCAATCCAGATCTTAGCGATTTCTTTTTCCGGCAATCTTATTTTCTTTAGCCAGTCCAGGCCGACTACATACCAATAATTGCGAGACATGAGCGGACTCAGGATTACGGCATCCTTCGCGCTGCCTTCATCCCATAAAAAACGCCCTTGAACGTCAAATTCATGGTGTATCGGCTCCCATCGTTCCCTGGTTTGACCATTTTTCCAAAGGGCACCACCACCCAGAGCCACCAATATGGCCGCCGCTGCGACATAGGACCGGGGAATAGCGATGGCGACATACCTTACCAACAGGAGAGTTGTCAGGGACAAAAACCACCAGAGCGGCAGGAAATAGCGATCCGTATCCACGATGAAGGAAGAAATGGGGGCTAACGGTCCTAACAGAACTGCCATGCAAACCAAAAGGAACAAGCCCATTCTCCAATTTTTCCAGGAAATCAGGGTAAAAAAAATCAGAGCCAGGAGCAGCGCCGGGATTTGCATTGGACCGAACAGGTATCTCCAAAAATCGAACGGTAAAGCCAACCATTTTCCGGCGGACACCTCCAGCCCCATTCCTCCCAGATAGGAACCCAACATAAAGTGTCTCCATGGAATATAGAGTAATCCTATGAGGAAGATGGGTATTCCGGCTCGAATGCGTCGCGGCAAAGCTCCTTCCGGAAGGAAAAACAGGACGATGGGAAGCGGTACATAAACCTCTTTACAACTGATGGCGGCAAAATAGCACAGACCTGACAGCAATGCCCATCGATAGGTTCCGCCCCGAAGACACTTGAGATAAAAGGCCACGGCCAGTGAGGAGAAAATGAGGCCTTCCAGATAATGCCGGCACATCAACTGCCCGGAAATTACGGCCAGAGGCGATCCTAATAAAAAGAAAAGTCCTCCCAGGCAGGCCCACTCGAGAGTGGCCCATTGCCTTAACAGCAAGACGGTTGTAAGAGCGGAAAGCCAAAGCGTTGCCAGATGACGCAGGTAAAATATTTCGGGATCCGGCCCGAACAGGGTCCAATCCAGTGAGAAAGAGAGAGAGAGGAACGGATTCAGATTGAAGGCTTGCAGACTGCGCGATGCCTCGGGATCGATAAAAAATTGCCAGGGAGAAAATTCGGAGGCGTGTTTGAGGAGCTGGGTATCGTCGTAACGCCAGAATCCTGCCAGCGACTGACCGTAAAGCAAATAGATCATTCCCCCGGACAGCAGGCTAAAAACCATCCAAACGATGGAGGGACGATTCCACAATCGGACAGGGATTTGTTTTCTCAAACTGAGTGCCATCCGGCTCTCCCGATTCAATCGATTACGAGGATACCATGGATGTGCAAGGACGGGATCACCGCAGTGAGTACTCCATTTTCCCAGTGCCATGTCATCTCGGTATTCTCCGGCACCCATTGCACTTTTTCCGGTTTTTGTTCCATACGCCAGGTAACGGTCATCGGACCGATCGGTGGAATATAATCGATAAAGTTATGGCGATCGGGTAAGGGTTTATTGGTCTTATTGAAAAGATGCAATGTAAGTTTCCCTTCTTTGGTCCGGCGTAAAGACACGTCTACCGTGGGAGGAGCGTTCAATTGTACCATCGGATGGGGTAGTAATTCCGAGCCGATGCGGGCAAACAGCTTTCTGAGCGAGGGATGATGACCGTAATAATAATGCAACGCCAACGGACCATAAGCCACTGCAACCTTTCCTTTCCCCCAGTCTTGAACGGTGACCGCTGCCTTTCCCGGATTTCGCGTGTTCCGATCCGGGAAGTATTGCGCCAGTATCCTGGCGGAACCGGTCTCCACCTGAAGCCAGTTGCCGTTCACATTTGCCATTCCTTCCGTCGAATATAACTCCGCATTCTCTTCCCGGACGGTTTCTTTCAGCCTGACACCAGGCATCTCTGGAAACAGCCTGGCACTCTTCTCACCAAGCAGGAACAAAGATCCACCTTTCTGGACATAGCCCGCCAGTCGATCCCGGAATCCGGGATCCAGCTTATGCGAGTTCGGAATGATCACCAGCGGATAGGCATCGAGTCTTTTTTCCAATTGATGTTCAGCCAGGAGATCCACGGAGAAATGGGAATCCAAAAAGGCTTCCAGGGCGCCCTGCATCTCCTCATACTCTTTGGGGTGTCCATATACCTTGTCGTATGTTTCCCATGTGGTGGCAGTGGACAGCAGAACGGCCACTTGAGGGACACTCGTGCTCTGGAAGCTCCATTTCTGCCGCTGTCGGCAGAATTGAGCGACCTTTTCCAGCTGATCGACAATATCCGGGTGGATATAGCCGGAACGGGTCGGAGTGTGATAAACCTGAAAGCCTCCGCCCTGCATCAGTACGACCGAAGCCTCCTGCTGCAGATGGGCAACAGGTTTGAGACTCCAGCCATTGATCTTGCTTTTATCGAAGCCCCATGCCATCAGGTCCCAGGGCATCCCTGTGGAGGCCAGGTAACGTGCCTCCAACTGGGCCCGATCCACGGAGTTGGATGGAGAATAATCACCGGATAAATAATCCAGCCGGATCGAAACAGGTCTGGGAACGAGCGAAGAATACATCCAATTACTGGTTATCTGCAGGGTTGGTCGCCATGCATGCAGGGTATCGGCCCAGTGTTGTACATAGCGATCGAAGGCGTCCCGATGGAACATTTTCCATTCCTGCCAATATGGCTCACCAGGTTTCATGGGCACCTTTTTGTTTCCGGTCGCCAGACTCCAGGCCTTCCTTGCCCTCGACGAATAGTCAAGACGGGCAGCCCAGCAGTCGCCGTCTACCCAGACTCCATCCAGATCGTATTTGGCTATGACCTCCTTAAGCTGCGGAATCATCAGCTGGTCGACATAGGGCCCGAATACGCTGGTGGCGTCTCGGTCTCTTTTTCCCTTTTCATCCACCCTGGCCCAGTCGGGATGTTCCTCGATTGCTTTGGAGTCCCATACACCGGAATAATGAATAAAGAGACCGATTCCTTCTTTTCGCGTACCCTTTCGCCAAAGCGATAAACTATCGGCTACAATCCCGGGAGAAGACCATCCGATTTCCGTCGGATATCCCGTATAGCCAGGGTGTCCCTTACAATCATACTGAACGTAATCGGGCCGAACGCGTTGTAGAAGATTCCGTATCATTTCTTCGTTAACCTGCGAACCAAGCAGCTTATCCTTGGCGTTCGGATGCAGATCGAAATGCAGGCCGAAGAAAGCGTCTTTACGGGAAAACGCTTTTCTGTCTTCTGCCCTCAGATCGACAGGACCGAAACAACCGATCATGGAGAGGAATAACAGAACCGTCATTATGGGAAAGCGATGTGGAAGAATTATCATCCGTACTCCTTATGGAATAATTGTCTGTCTGTATCTGCGATCCGATGCAACCCCTTTGCCTCTTCGCTTGCATCTTTTAAAAACTTGAGCCATGATTTCCCGCAGGAAGTGTTATTGTAACACGTAAGTTTTACTCTATCGCCTCATTTTATACGAAAGGAATCGCCATGAAAAAAGCCTCCCTGCCCGTATGGATTCTTTTAATTGCCGCTCTGATGCTTATGGTATGTCCTGTCTTTGCGCAGACGGATGAAGGAAAATTCAACGGACTGCACCTCCATCTCGGCAATCTCTCCCGGTTGTCCAAGGCCCAGACCCGTTCCATCAGTCCGGAGAATTTTACCGGAGAAAAGGGCAAGGCGGGAATGGCCATGGAAGGAACCGGGACCAGGGCGTCACGCGATCTCGGACAAGGATGGAAAGTTTCACCCTCCATACGTATCGCCTCCAAGCAGACGTTCACCCTGGCCGATATCCAGGGGAGCGGTGCCATTCAGCATATATGGATGACGCCGACCGGTCGCTGGCGTTTCTCCATCCTGCGTATGTATTGGGATGGCGAAACAACTCCCTCGGTGGAAGTCCCTGTCGGCGATTTCTTTGCCGCCGGTTGGGGCAAATACGCACAGCTCACCTCTCTGGCCGTTTGCGTCAATCCCGGCAGCGCCTTCAACAGTTATTGGGAGATGCCCTTCCGGAAATCTGCCAGAATTACCATGGAAAACATCGATGAAGAACCGATGACCCTGTATTACCAGATTGACTATGCCCTTACCGGTGTGGAATCGGATGCCGCCTATTTCCATGCCCAGTTCCGCCGTACCAATCCTCTTCCCTACAAAACCGATTATGTCATTCTGGACGGAGTCAAAGGCTGGGGACACTTTGTCGGCACCTACCTAGCCTGGGGAGTCAACAACAACGGTTGGTGGGGAGAGGGGGAAATCAAATTCTTCATGGATGGCGACACCCAGTACCCCACGATCTGCGGCACAGGCACCGAAGATTATTTTTGCGGTTCGTATAACTTTGAAAACAAAGATACAAAGCGCTACCAGGAATTCACTACCGCCTATACCGGCCTGGCCCAGGTCCTCCGACCCGATGGCCTTTACGATTCCCAGCAGCGGTTCGGATTGTACCGCTGGCATATTACCGATCCCATCCGTTTCGAAAAGGACCTGAAAGTCACCATTCAGGCATTGGGCTGGAGATCCGGAGGCCGCTATCTGCCGCTGCAGGATGACATTGCCTCGGTGGCTTACTGGTACCAGGCCGAACCCCATGCGGCCTTCCCCAAATTGCCGAGTAAGGATTCCCTGGAAGTGAACTGAACTCAAAGCATCGATTGTGGATCCACATCGATGGCGATACGGGAGGGGTTGAGCCCCTCCCGTTTCCATTCCTCGTAACCTCTCCTTAAAAACTGGACCAGCTCTTTTCGCGACTGAGCTTTGATGAGGATCTGATAACGATACTGACTTTTTACCTTTTCCAGCACGGATGGATTCGGGCCAAGAATGCGAACTCTCCTCTCCAGTTTCATCTCTCCATGTACCTTTTGCAATACATGACCGGCATCTGCGGAAAATTTTTTCACCCGTTCCAGAGTCTCTTCCCGAAATAAAAGCGCTGCCAGAAAGCTGAACGGCGGATAACCCAGGGCCCGCCGGTATTCGATCTCCTCCCGGAAAAAGGCCGCATAATCCTGCCGGCAGGCGCAACGAAGGCTGTAATGATTGGGATATCTGGTCTGAATGACCACCTTCCCTTTGATTTCACCACGCCCGGATCGTCCGGCCACCTGAGTCAGGAGTTGAAATGTCCTTTCCGCAGAACGGAAATCAGGCACGGATAAAGCCCTGTCCGCAGCAACAACCGCTGCCAGTGTCACTTTGGGGAAGTCGTGCCCCTTGGCAATCATCTGTGTTCCTACCAGGATATCGGTTTCTCCTTTCAGCAGTCCGTTCAGAATCCGGAAATATCCGTGTTTGCCCCCGACCGTGTCGGCATCCATACGATCCACTGTATGGTCAGGAAAAAGCTGCTGCAACATGGACTGCACCTTCTCTGTCCCTTCGCCCACATAGTAGATATATTTTCCTTTGCACTGCGGACAGAGGCTCGGGACCTGCTTGAAGCGGCGACAATGATGGCAAAGCATCATTCGTTCCGTCTGATGAAAGGTCATGGGACTGCTGCAATGATCGCAATGCAGAACGAAACCGCAGCTGCGGCAAAGGAACACCGGAGAGAAACCTCGCCGGTTTAGTAGTACCAGAGCCTGTTGGCCGTTTTCCAGACATTCTTTCAGACTGTCCTTCAAGGGATCGGAGAGGATATGGTTCGGACCATGACGCAGGAATTCCTCCTGCATATCCACAACTTCGACACCGGCCAGCGGACGATCCTGCACCCGTTTGTCCATGACCAGGCATCGCCATTTCTTGGTCACAGTTGCCCGGTAATAGCTCTCCACGGCCGGCGTGGCACTACCCAGAACGACAGCGGCATTCTGTTTGTATGCCCGCCAGATGGCTACGTCCCGGGCATGGTACCGTGGCGATTCATCCTGTTTGTAAGACGCGTCGTGTTCCTCATCGATGATGATCAGCCGGAGGTTTTGTAAAGGGGCAAAGATGGCGGACCTGGTACCGACTACCAGATTGGCTTCTCCTCTTCGCACCCGCCACCACTCATCATGCCGTTCCCCCTCGCCAAGTCCGCTATGCAGGAGCGCAACCTGTTCGCCGAAATAGGCCCGATAGATATGCAATGCGGCCGGCGTAAGTCCGATCTCCGGAACCAGCACCAGAGCCTGTCCTCCGGCATCCAGAACCTCACGCAGGATTCGCACGTAGACCTCGGTTTTTCCGCTTCCGGTGACGCCATGTAAAAGGAGAGGGGCATGAAACCCTTCGGCCATGGCCTGACGTATCGATGCCAATACCTGTTGCTGCTGCCCGGTCAGCTCCACTCTCTCGATGCGCCCATGCCACTCCCGCCTCCAGGTTTGACGGTGATAGACGGACTCACGCTGTTCCAACCATCCGCGATCGGTCATCGCTTTCAGGATGGCGCCGGTGGCCCCCGTCTCCTTCTTCATCACACTCTCGGAGATGGTTTTGGGAAATTCGGAAAGATATCGAAGGATGCCGTGTTGCCGGGCAGGATTCCGGACCCTCATCTCCTTGCGGATTTCCAGCAGAGGTTCTGCTGCAGTCAGAAGATTCCTTCCGGCTTCCGATAGAGAGTAGCTTTTTACCCTCTTCTCCTTTACCCGTGCTGTTTCTGTCTCCCTGACCAGTTCCACCAAGCCTTTCTCCTGCAAGGCGGAAAGCCGGTTATAGATGGTTGGTGTCTTCAGTTCCTTGCGGAGATAAGCAACCGTGCTGACACCCCTCTCATGGATTATCGACAATAACTTTCTCTGCGCCTCAGCGATAGCCCTATCCGAGCTAAAGAGCACATGGTTTCCCTTCGGCGCAAGTCGTACTTTGACCACGCTGCTTACCTCCATGCCGGGAGGGAAAAACAGTCGGGTGCATTCCCCGACAGGAGCGAGCCAATACTCCGACAGCCAGCGGCACAGATCGATCAGGACCGGAATGAGCATCGGTTCGGCATCCAGTACCTGCATTATCGGCTTGATCTTGTCGATCTCTATTTCGGGATCGGTCACCGTTTGCAGCAGAACTCCGGTCAGTAATTTGGAACCGAAGGGCACCAGGACTCTTGAACCCGGCATTGCCTCGGCGATTATCGTCTGAGGTACGGCATAGTGGAATGTTTTATGCAGTGGAACAGGGACGGCGACCTCCACAAAATGGGACATTTTCTCTTCCATGGAAAATAGAAGGCTCATGGTCTCTGCCTGCTTTCGGCTCTGGTCCGTAAAGATGGAAGATCAAGGACGAGCGGGTGTGCACCCATGTTCTGTATCGCTCGACGGAATCATCAAGGTTCGACACCCTTCTCCTGACACAGGCTCTCATACCGGGAGCGGAGCATTTTTACATCTTCCCATACATCGCGTTTGGCGATTGGATTTCGTAAGAGATAGGAAGGATGATAGGTCGGAATCAAGATCGATCCCCGACAGGAATGCCATTTGCCCCGCAGCTGTCCGATCGACAGCTTGATTCCTAGAAGCGTCTGGGCGCTGGGCGCGCCCAGGGCACAGATGATCCACGGCCGTAGGACGGCGATCTGGCGGAAGAGAAAACCCTGACAGGCGGCGATTTCATCCGTTTCCGGAGTGCGGTTATCCGGAGGTCGGCACTTGACCACGTTGGCGATATAGACCTGATCCCGGCTGAACTTAATCGCCTCGATGATTTTTGTCAACAGCTTGCCGGCCCTGCCGACGAAAGGAATGCCCTGCATATCCTCATCGGCGCCGGGAGCTTCTCCGACAAACATGACCCGGGCTTGCGTGTTGCCCACTCCAAAAACAATATGATTGCGCCGGTCGCAGAGTTTACAGCGCCGGCAGTCGCCGATATCGGCCCGGATACAGTCAAGATCAGAATCGATGACGGGTGGGATGATTTCCTGCACCCTGCCCATCTTTCCTTCCCTGGTAATGTCGATGATCTTTGCGGACGGAGCGGCAACGACAGGTGATCGATCGGCAGTTATCTCTTTTGCATGTCGGCCGATCGCCGTGCGTTCGGATGCCGCCTTTCCCGTCGGTGCTGCTTTTTTTCTCTTCGGAACGGTTTCCACACCCATGTCGGATAAGAATTGAAGATAATCGATGATTTCCATCTGGCTGTTTTGCCTGCTCAGCGCCATGGTTCCCCTCGCTATGGTTTGATCTCGATCGACGCCAGGAATGTCGGATCGTTGCGCCAGTGTTCTCTGGTCCGAACCACCAGTTCCAGATAAACCTGACAACCCAGCAGGGCCTCGGCATCTTTCCGGGCATCGATCCCGACCTGGCGTATCATTTGCCCTCCGGATCCCACGACGATTCCCTGCTGCGAAGATCTTTCCACGACGATCTTGGCGGCGATGCGCACCAGCTGCCGGCTCTCTCTCTCGCTTTCATCGAATCTTTCGATGACGACTGCCGTAGTGTATGGCAGTTCCTCATGCGTATAACGGAGGACTTTTTCCCGGATCATCTCTCCGATCAGGAAGCGTTCCGTACGATCGGTCACATAATCCGGCGGATAGAGCGATTCTCCCACCGGTAGGAGATCGAACAGCTTTTCCACCAGGATTTCCACCTGGGCGCCCTTCATGGCGCTTATGGGGATGATTTCGGCAAAATGGTATTCCTGCCGGTACAGATCGATCAAGGGCAGCAGCCTTGACTTGGCCATGCAGTCGATCTTGTTCAGCAACAGGATGGTTGGTTTATCGGATTTCTTCACCACTTCCAGAACAAACCGATCGCCGGCCCCTCGGGACTGAGAAGCATCGGTGATCACCAGCAGGACATCGACATCGTTGATAGTTTCGTAAACGGCATGGAGCATGCGCCGATTCATCTCATAGCCCGGTTTGTGTATACCGGGAGTGTCGACCAGAATGGCCTGTCCCCGCGGATGGTTCAACAATCCACGGATGGGATACCTTGTTGTCTGCGGCTTGTCGGAAACGATGGAGATCTTCATTTCCACCAGCCGGTTCAATAGAGTGGATTTTCCCGCATTCGGCCGGCCAATAATGGCGATCGTACCAAAACGGTTTTCAGTGTTCTTGCCGGTCATCTCTTCTAATCTTTCTTCTCACTGACATGAGACTCGCCGCCTGCTCGGCGGTATTTCTTTAACTCTTTTCATTGCCATCCGGATCATCCCTTTCGTTTCCGCCAGAGCGATACAAGCTCATCCATGATCTGTCGGGCAATCTCCTTCTTGGTGGCCCGGGGCAGATCTTTTCGATCTTCCCCGGGAGAAAACAGACTCACCTGGTTGAAATCGGATTCCATGCCCCATTGATCTCCGGAAACATCGTTGGCTACAATCATATCCGCGTGTTTCTCTTTCAACTTTCTTTCGGCATGGGCCGCCAGCTGCTCGGTTTCAGCGGCAAAACCAACCAGAATACGTTTTCCCTTTTCCTTTCCCAGTTCCGCAAGGATATCCGGTGTCGCCTCCAGATCCAGGGACAGGGTGGGACAATCCTGTTTCTTGATTTTATTCCGCGCCTTCTGCCTGGGGGCATAATCACAAACGGCCGCTGTTAGGATCGCCACGTCCGACCGGGAAAATTGTTCTTTCATGGCGGCATACATCTCGCCGGCATTTCTTACGGCGATTTTCTTTACCCCATAAGGAAGATCCACAGTCACCGGACCGGAAACCAGCACCACACTGGCCCCTCGACGTACAGCATCTGCAGCCAGGGCATACCCCATCTTTCCGGAAGAGCGGTTGGACAGGAACCGGACCGGATCCAGATCTTCCACCGTCGGCCCGGCATTAATCAGTATGTTGACACCGGCGAGGGTGCTCTCGGCATCAAGTAATTGCATAGTCCTTTCCACAATGGAGGCCGGTTCGGCCAGGCGCCCTGTACCGACGGTGCCGCAGGCAAGATAACCCTTCTGCGGTTCGACGAAACAGACACCCCGTTGCCTTAGAATCTCCATATTCTCCTGCACGGTCGGGTGGGCATACATCTCGGAATTCATCGAGGGGGCCAGCAGTGAAACCTTGTTGTTCCAGGCCAGGTAGAGAGTGGAAAGAAAGTCGTCGGCCACACCATGGGCAAACTTCGCCAGGATGTTGGCCGTCGCCGGTGCCACCAGCAACAAGTCGTACTCTTCCCGAAGACTGACATGTTCCACTTTCACGTCGTGAACCGCATCGAACATTCCGGTGATGACATGCCTAGCACTCAGTGTCTGAAAGGTGAGGGGCCGGATAAATTCCTGGGCATTGGCCGTCATGACCGTTTGCACTCGAATTCCCTGATCGACCAGACGGCGGAGGACTTCCACGGCCTTATAGGCGGCTATACCGCCACTGATTCCGAGAACGACTCCTTTTGTATCCATTTTCTCTTATCCTTCCGGGAAACCTTGCAGTATGGATTCAACCCAAAGTCGGCGTCTCTCCGTTCGGCAACGGCATGCACGGAGTATAGATGTCAGCTCCTGAGTGGCTTGTTGCAGATCATCGTTGACGATCAGGTAATCATACTCGTGAAATCGGGCCAGTTCTTTTCGGGCACCCTGCAAACGCCTTTGTATCACTTCTTCCGCATCCGACCGTCTGTTTTTCAACCGTTCATAGAGCAAGCGGTAATTGGGAGGAAAAATCAGTATCGATATGGCATCCGCAACCCGTTGCCGGACCTGTTGGGCACCCTGGACATCGATATCCAGCAAAATGTCCTTACCGGCATCCAGATGGCTCTGAACGAAGTGCACTCCGGTCCCATACGAATTTCCATGCACGGTGGCCCATTCCAGAAAAAAACCATCATCTCGCATCTGCTCGAATTCTTCGCTGGTAATGAAGAAATAATCCACGCCGTGTTTCTCGTTTTCCCGTGGCTTGCGGGTGGTATAGGATATGGAGAAGGACAAATCGCCCATGACTTCAAGGGTGTACTGGCACAGACAAGTTTTGCCCGAACCGGAAGGTCCGGAGACGATGAAGAGATTGCCCTTTCCGGAAATTTGCGCCAAAGACATGTCCATTTCCTCCTTATTCGATATTCTGCACCTGTTCCCGAAGCTTTTCGATCTCAGCCTTCATCTCCACACCAATTTTGGATGCTTCCAGCAGATCGGCCTTGGAAAGAATGGTATTGGCTTCCCGATTCATCTCCTGTAACAGGAAATCGAGTCGACGTCCGGCGTCTCCGCCGGTGCGGATCAATTCGCCAAACTGTTCGATATGGCTGTGCATTCTTTCCATTTCTTCGCTGATATCGCTTTTTTCGGCATAAATGGCGGCCTCCACCAGGATACGTTCCTCCCCGGCCACGCCTTCCGGCAGCAAGTTGCGTATGCGCTCCGCCAGTCGATCACGATAGAGGGCCGGCAGATTTTCGGTGACAGTCCGAATTTTTTTGGTATAAGTGTCCAACAGGTCCAGACGGACAAGCATTTCTCTCCCTAGATTCTCTCCTTCCAGGGAACGAAATTCGTTCAGAGCGTTCAGGGCCTGACTGAGCGCCTCTTCGAAAGCCGGCTTCAGTATGTCCCAGTCCGGCCTTTCCGTATCGTTGCAATCGATGACCTTGGGGAGCCTCAGTAGTTGGACCACATCCGGATCGGCTTGCCATCCGTATCTTTGTGTCAATTGCCGGCAATACTGCACATATTTATCCAGCAGGACTTCATTCACCGGGACTTGATCGGTGGTGGCGGATTCAACGCCCAGGAAAAGATCCACCCGGCCGCGAAGCAGGACCGACTTGATCTTCGCCTTGGCAAGCAGTTCCAGTTCGGCACACTCGCGCGGTAATCGGGCATGAATCTCCAGAAACCGGCTGTTTACCGATTTCAATTCTACGGTGATGGTTCTGCCCTCGCTCTGCATAACTCCGCGCCCAAAACCGGTCATACTTCGTATCATAGCTCTCGCCTCGTCCTTATCCTAAAGCTTCATCCAAATCTTCATGTTGCAGCCGGAACAGCTTCTGATAAATTCCTTCCATGCGCAACAACTCTTCGTGAGTTCCATATTCGCTGATACGCCCGTCTTCCAGCACTACAATGCGGTCCGCTTTTTTAATGGTTGAGAGGCGGTGAGCAACGATGAATGTTGTCCGATCCCGCATCAGGTTCACCAATGCTATCTGGACCATTCGTTCCGATTCCGCATCCAAGGCGGAGGTGGCTTCATCGAGTATCAGGATCGGCGCATCCCGCAAGATGGCCCGGGCAATGGCAATACGCTGTTTCTCCCCGCCGGAGATCAGCTGGCCACGCTCGCCTGTGATGGTATCATACCCATGAGGCGTCGCCATAATGAAATCATGCGCCAGCGCTGCCTTGGCTGCCTTTTCAATCTCCTCCATGGATTTATCGCTGCAACCATAGCGGATATTGTTGCGAAAGGTATCGTTGAAAAGAAAGGTTTCCTGGGTCACAACGCTGATATGCGCTCGAAGAGAATCGATGGTCAATTCACGAAGATCTGTTCCATCGATCCGTATCCCTCCCGAAGTTACATCGAAAAATCTTGGCAGCAGATTCACCAGGGTTGTTTTCCCGGAGCCGCTAGCCCCGACAAATGCCACCACCTGTCCCTTGCTGATCTGTAAATCGATCTCCTTCAAGACCGGAACCGATTTGTTTTGACTGCAATAATCGAAGCCCACCTTTTCAAAACGGATCTCCGAGGAAAATCCGGTCAACGGGCGGGCGGTAGGACTTTCTAGAATTTCCTGGTGCGTATCCATCATCTCGAACACGCGGGAGGCGGAAGCCATGGCCTGTTGCACCTGAACATGCATTCGGCTCAGTTTGCGAATCGGATCATACAGACGCCCCAAAGCGAATAAAAAGGACCCGAATACCCCGAAACTCATCTGGTTATCCTGAATCGCCCAGGCGGCATAAGCGATCAAGGGGATGAATCCCACAACGCCCAGCCATTCGATCAAAGGGGAATTCAACGCCAGCAACCGTGTCGTTTTCAAATTGATACGGAACAGGGATTGGGAGGCGGCATGAAATCGCGCCTTTTCAAAGGTCTCCATGCCAAAGGCCTTCACTACCCTCTGACCGCTGATGGTTTCCTGGAGGATATTGGAGAGCGTTCCCAGGTTTTCCTGGCT
This sequence comes from uncultured Acidobacteriota bacterium, assembly GCA_964617125.1. Taxonomy (GTDB): domain Bacteria; phylum Acidobacteriota; class UBA6911; order CAINFC01; family CAINFC01; genus CAZTVS01. Next base: position 2,209 of record CAZTVS010000001.1, on the reverse strand, counting down.
CTTCCCGCCGTAGCGACGGGCTCTCTTGCCCAGTTCCAGGGTGGAAAACAGGATGGGAGGAGCAACCAGCAGGGCGATCAGGGCCATCCGCCAGTTGATGTAAAAGATATAAGACACGAGAAAGATGAGCAGGATCACTTCCCGAATGAAATCGGTCAAGGTACTGGAGACCGATTCCTGCAATTTTTCCACATCGTTGATCACCCGCGACATCAATTGACCTGTGGAATTGGCGGTAAAAAAAGCCAGGGATTGTTCCGTCAGGTGACCGTACAGGGCGTTTCGCAGGGTCACGACCACCTGCTGTCCTACCCAAGTCATGCAATAGATGGAGAAATAGAGACAGACCCCCTTCATGGCCGTAAAGAGAACCAGGCCCCAGGCAACACGCCAGAGAACATTCTGGGAATCGATTCCCAGAAGATCGTAAATGAAACGGAGCTGGTGAGAAACCTGTTCTACTCCACATTTCGACAGGACGGAATCGAAAAGGGGCGCGGCCAAGGCATTGATCAGGATCTCGAAGGTACCGGCCAGCATCAATAATGTACCGGCCAGAAACAGCCACGGGAAATGTGGCCGGACGTATGTCAGGAGTCTTTGAAATTCTCGCATAGAGGCTTAATGCTAAATGCAAGCGGCTTCACTGTCAAACCTTGATAGTAGGTTTTTCTTCTTGTATATTCCTCTGCAGACGCGCGGGAAAAGTCCGTTGGACTATCTTAAATATAAGGAAAAAAGATCTCCGGAGCCGATTCCCCTTGAAACAGATGGATACTTGACTCTATGGCTAAGGAAAGAGCAATGAAAGATTTTGGCAAGTGGGTACTATTTCCCGCGGCGGTCATGTCCCTCGGTTGGGGGTTGAGAGGATACATCGGTGGAGGACCTCTGGGGGCTATGATACCGGGTTCTCTGACCGCCCTGGCACTGGCGCTGCTGCTCCGTCTGGATAACTCGCGTACCCTGCTGCTGGCAGCCTGGGGAGCCGTAGGCATGGGGTTTGGAGGGGAGGAAACATACGGACAAACGGTAGGTCTGTCCCTCCAGGAGGCCACCTATGGTTGGGCACTGATCGGTTTTGCCGTAAAGGGTTCGGTCTGGGGTTTCCTGGGAGCGGCGTTTCTCGGCATTGCTCTATCCTGGCAGAAATACTCGACGCGGCAATGGACCGTAGGGATGGGTCTTTTCATGGTCAGTGGATACCTCGGCTGGATAGGGGTTAACAAGCCGAAATGGATCTATTTTTCCAATCTTTTAGACCATCCGAGGGATGAAGTCTGGGCCGCTCTGTGGATCGCCGGTCTGGTGCTGTCCGGCTGGCTATGGCTTTGTGCCAGGAATAATGTGCCCTGGTTGTGGGCCTGGATAGGGGCCTTGGGAGGAGGGGTAGGTTTTCCACTCGGAGCTGCCGCTCAGGTCTATGGGCGCGGAATCGAAACCATCGCCTGGCTGGACTGGTGGAAGGTAATGGAGTTCACCTTTGGCGCCTGCCTGGGAGCGGCCATTGGATTGGCCAGTCATCTTGCCGGACCCGATAGGGATGGCAAGGAAAAGGAGGAAGAAGGAGCGAGCTCAGGGATCCCCTGGAAAGGGATTTGCATTGCAGCATTTGTCCTCCTGCTGCTCCAGTCAGCCAAAGCATACATGCCCTTGCGAATCGGTTTTATGGTCACCGGAGCTCTTCTGCTTACTGCTGCCGCCTGGGAGAAGAGATTTCATCGGCACATTGCAGTAACGGCTGTCTGCTTTGCCTTTCTGCTCGATTGGGTGAGGAATGCCCCGCCGGGAATGCGTCTTGGGTTGTGGACCCTGGCGGTTGTCGGCACTCTGGGTATCGCCTGGTGGATGGAAAAGACTCCTCAACCCAGGTCCAGTTTTTATCTGCTGCTTTGGTCCGCAGTCGCTGTTTCGGTGGGAAAATCCTTGTCGGGTACTCTTTCTCTCCCACATGCTCTGGTGGAACTGGTTTTCCTGACTCTGGCCTCAGGGTGTACCTGGTATGTACACTACCGAATCCCCTCTCATTCCGACGCCGAATGAAACTGATTTCTCTCCGCCCGGAATAGGACTGATTCGGGATGGAAATCCCTCCTGATGGCCGGCTTCGACCCGGGAAAACATAACTCCCTTCTCCTGATCCGATCCCGGCATTCCGCTCATTGGTTTCACTCCGCCCTTTTCAACCGAAGAATAAAATAAAACGGGT